>NZ_JBNNSR010000007.1:279545-313442 GCF_050277925.1 Peribacillus sp. NPDC097264 | reverse complement strand
AGCGAAGAGGTCACACCCGTTCCCATTCCGAACACGGCAGTTAAGCTCTTCAGCGCCGATGGTAGTTGGGGGTTTCCCCCTGTGAGAGTAGGACGTCGCCAAGCTTGTATTGTTCCGCAGTAGCTCAGTGGTAGAGCATTCGGCTGTTAACCGAACGGTCGTAGGTTCGAGTCCTACCTGCGGAGCCATATTGGAGAGCTGTCCGAGTGGCCGAAGGAGCACGATTGGAAATCGTGTAGACGGGTAACCCTGTCTCAAGGGTTCAAATCCCTTGCTCTCCGCCATTTAATACCTGGCCCGTTGGTCAAGCGGTTAAGACACCGCCCTTTCACGGCGGTAACACGGGTTCGATTCCCGTACGGGTCACCATTTCGATAACTTATTGGAGGATTAGCTCAGCTGGGAGAGCATCTGCCTTACAAGCAGAGGGTCGGCGGTTCGATCCCGTCATCCTCCACCATTTCTTTTAAAAAGCATCAAGTTGTTTCTTTATGAATGGAACACTTAACACGAAAACTTGAGGCATATAGTAACATTATTATTATCGCGGGGTGGAGCAGTCCGGTAGCTCGTCGGGCTCATAACCCGAAGGTCGCAGGTTCAAATCCTGTCCCCGCAATCTATGGTCCCGTGGTGTAGCGGTTAACATGCCTGCCTGTCACGCAGGAGATCGCGGGTTCGATTCCCGTCGGGACCGCCATTTTTAATTGTTTGGCTCAGTAGCTCAGTCGGTAGAGCAAAGGACTGAAAATCCTTGTGTCGGCGGTTCGATTCCGTCCTGAGCCACCATAGTAGTGCCGGTGTAGCTCAACTGGTAGAGCAACTGACTTGTAATCAGTAGGTTGGGGGTTCAAGTCCTCTTGCCGGCACCATGTTTCATCCGTGGAGGGGTAGCGAAGTGGCTAAACGCGGCGGACTGTAAATCCGCTCCTTCGGGTTCGGCAGTTCGAATCTGCCCCCCTCCACCATCTTACAGGGGTATAGTTTAAAGGTAGAACAGAGGTCTCCAAAACCTCCGGTGTGGGTTCGAGTCCTACTACCCCTGCCAATTTTATTGTTATGGCGATTGTGGCGAAGTGGTTAACGCACCTGATTGTGGTTCAGGCATTCGTGGGTTCGATTCCCATCAGTCGCCCCATTTTCAATAAAATGATGGTATAATGAATATAACATTAATGGGCTATAGCCAAGCGGTAAGGCAACGGATTTTGATTCCGTCATGCGAAGGTTCGATCCCTTCTAGCCCAGCCATATGCGAAAGTAGTTCAGTGGTAGAATACAACCTTGCCAAGGTTGGGGTCGCGGGTTCGAATCCCGTCTTTCGCTCCAAAAATGTTGGCGGCATAGCCAAGCGGTAAGGCAGAGGTCTGCAAAACCTTTATCACCGGTTCAATTCCGGTTGCCGCCTCCAACAAATTTTGCCCGAGTGGTGGAATGGCAGACACGCTGCACTCAAAATGCAGTGCCGCAAGGCGTGCCGGTTCGACCCCGGCCTCGGGTATCATACGGTCGAAGATATGTCATACAAAAAAGATCTCAACTTAACTGTTGAGGTCTTTTTTGTATTTAATAAACATGAGATTTAGATTATACGTCAGAAAGGATGTGAAATACGTCCATTCTCAATTCAGGTTATGCATTCTTCAATTACTTCAGACCGTTCCCCTTACTTGTGATTTACTATGTAATTGGATTATCAAAGATTTGAACCAAAACGTTTTTATATCCGTTTAACAAAGCATTAAAAGCAATACTCTTAGTAAACGATACTTATTGAATTAGGCTGAAACCTTAGGTGGTTTGCCCTGAAATTTTCTAATAGGCGTTCTTACCCGTTATCCTGTAATATTATTACTAGAAGTAAAACAGGGGGTTTTTGGGTATGGGGATTTCTTTAAGGACTAACATAAGCACTCAAACATTGGATGAAACATCCGTTTTAGCTGCACTGGAGTCAAATTTAGCAATGATAGAATTCAATCTAAATGGAGAAGTAATCTGGGTAAATGAAAACTTTGCAATGATCTTGGGATATACAATTGACGAAATGAAAAATATGCAGCATCACCAGTTTTGTACAACGGAATTCAGGAATACCCGAGAATATGAATCATTATGGGTTAACCTCAAAAAAGGAAAAAGGTTTCAAGAAATAATTCAAAGGATCGGTAAAACAGGGGATCTATTTTGGCTCGAAGCTACCTATATACCCATCCTAAATGAAGAAGGTAAAGTTCATGCTGTTCTTAAAATCGCAACAGATATTACAGAGCGTGAAAATAACACAATAAAAATCATTTCTCAGCTAAAAGATATGCCTGAAAAATTAGTAAATATAGTTGTTGAGAATTCCAATGAGAAAATTCAAGCAGTGGAGTCACTAAAAAAACAAACGGGTTTAATAAGTGATGTATTCAAAATCATACAAACCATCTCTTTCCAAACAAATGTATTGGCCTTAAATGCAGCGATCGAAGCAGCTCGAGTAGGGGAACAAGGTCGAGGTTTTAAGTTGTTGCGGACGAAGTTAGAAGATTAGCAGGAAATGTTGATAAAGCCATAAAAAATATAAATTCCAATGTAGAAAATATTACTTTAGACGTAGAGAAGGTTAGTGAAATAACAGAAGATTTACAAAAAATAATCATAGACACTCAATCCATATTCAATAAGACGATTGAAAAGTTAGAAGGGATGACTAAATAAACGAGGAAGAAATATATTCGCCAGCGATTATTCGAGAAATCTAAACGAGAATGCTAGGTTTACTGAGTTTAATATTCGAAATTTTTGAAAAATGGTGGATTAAAAGAAAAGTAGGGAAATAACTACGAACCAACCTCCGATATAGGAATCTCGGAGGTTGATTTTTTTTAGCTGTAAAGATTTGGGGTTAAGCGGATTGGATTTCTTATAATTCAAATGAAGATCATGGAGTCCTATCAACATACTGAGAAGAAACAAATATCTGATAGGCTCGTGCTATCACTTATTTCTTATTAATTAACTTACTGGCTTCGCCTTGCTGATTTACGGGAATATCTTTTCCGACTGTGACACGTCGTACAACGCGTTGGTCTTCGTAGTCTGCTATTGCGTAATGTTGAGTGGCCAAGTTATCCCAGATTACGACATCCCCTTCAGTCCACTGCCAGCGTACGGTATTTTCCAAGCGCGTGACGTAAGAATCAAAGATGCTTAGTAGTCTTTCGGATTCGCTTGTGGAATAGCCTTCGATCCTGCCTGCAAATCCTCCTAGTAACAGATGTTTTTTACCTGTTTCGGAGTGCACATGAACTACGGGATGTCTTGTTTTATAAACGGTCGATGCAAATACGGCACGATAGTTCTTTTTCACTTCATCATCAATCGTTTCACTTGGTTTGAATTGTGCATAATCATATTCATTTGTATGAATACCCCATGCTTCATCTGCAAGCTTTTGCAAACCTACCGGAAGGTCTTCATATGCTTGATTCGTATTCGCCCAAACCGTGTCTCCACCCACATTTGGAATGGTGACGCCTCTTAGAATGGAGTATTTGGGAACTTCGGGAACGAACGTGACGTCAGTATGCCAATGGTTGGCTTTGGCACCTTGTTCCGAATCGAGCTCGAAGATATAGTTGGTATTGTCTTTTACGGGTACGGTTGGATGAGCGTAGGGTTCACCCAATAGACTGGAAAATGCTTCTTGGCCTGCATCGTCTAAGTGATGTTGCCCTCTGAAGAAAACCACTTTATGCTCGTTCAGTGCTTGCTTGATTTCGTTAAAAATAGCCGGGTCCAGGTCTCCGCTTAATTGAACACCTTGAATCTCCGCTCCGATTCTTCCTGCTACTGGTACCACTTTCACTTGTTTTGTCTTAACTTCAGTCATACTATATTCCTCCTCAATTTTTGAAATGAATGTCTCCTTGATATAACCTTATCAAATAAAAATATGGTAAAGTGGGGGGACCACTGGAAAACCCACTCCGCTTTATCGCTGCATGATGTTTCAGAAAAATCCACTTTGAAAAATTTCTTTTTTCTTTCCACTAACTAGAAGTCCCGTTTTTTAGATAGGTTGATTTTCTAGTGAGGTTTCACTGACATTTACAATACATCCCACTAATACTAATCGAGAGACCGTACTTTTTTAACTGGTACTATTCCTTCAATAAGTCCCCTCCTTGTTTTAAATTATACTTTACCTACTTGAATAGTCGACTTTTAAGACGTAAGAAACAAAAAAGAGATCCAACAAAGAGTTTCCTCTTGTTGAATCTCTGGTAGACCAGTTGATTCCAAACGTCTAACTATATGGTCTATTCTGGAAAGTGGTTTGTGTATGAATGCATCTTACCAATGATTGGATGAGTTTGTCAATGACTTTTATATTATTCTTATAGTTTTAGTTGGAATAAAAGGCAAGATCATTTTAACGTCCAATAGAAAAGGATGACCTTATGATAGCGGGTCATCCTTTGTACCTATAGTATCAATACACTCATCCCTTATATACAGGGAAATAAATAATAAAGGAAGTTCCTTTATTCACTTGGCTTTCAACGACGATTTTCCCCTTGTACTTTTGGGCAATGGTATAGCAGACTGTCAGACCGATACCGGTTCCTCTATCTTTCAGTGAATAAAAGGGGGTGCCGATTATTTCAAGCTGCTCTTTGGATAGCCCGACGCCTGTGTCGGTTATTTTGATTTTTGCCATGTCTCGTTCCTGACTGGTCTCGACGATGATAAATCCTGGATTGTTCATGGATTCAATGCCATTTTTCATAATGTTGACCAGTAGTTGCTTGAGCTCAATGGGATTGATCTTTATGAGTAAATCTTCCTTGAATTGTAGTTGGAATCCTATATTACGATTGTTTGCAAAGCTGGTCAAAAGGTCAGAGGTCTTCTGGATTTCCTGATTCAGCTGGATGACCTCAATATTATCGGTATGGGGTTTTGCCAATGATAGATAGTCATTGATAATGACCTGTGTGAATTCCAGTTCGGTAAGCATCGTTTGTACGTAGAATTTTTCCGTTTTGCTCAATTCCTTTTCTTGATCCAATAGCTGGGCAAATCCCTTTACGACCGTAATTGGGTTTCGAATCTCGTGGGCGATGGTGGCAGCAAGCTGACCGACCGAATCCAATTGCTTGGCTTGTTGTAATTCGGTATGAAAGGCATTTATGGAGTTCATCCTGTTGTTCGTACTGATGAACACAAAGGCCAAGATGATCTGGATTGCGATGAAATTCAAGATGTTTCCGAAACTATCAAGCGAGACGTACTCATATGTATATTGTAAATCTGTATGAGAAATAAGATGGATGGAAATTGGACCAAGTATGGCATTTGATGCAGCTACAATGTAAAATCCGATTTTATCAAATAAAAATATGGGGATTAAGGGTGCCATGGCAAACATGGCCATCATGATGGCGGTATCTGGATACAACCAGAATTTCAGGTAAAGGTAAATCGTCATGAGAAGAATGAAAATCGTTTTCCATTTGTTTTCGTCTTTTTTTATGAAAAAAAACAAAGAGAGTATGATGCTGGATATCAGGATAACTTGTATAGACATATCGATAGGGTCATGTTTCCAGCTTATTGGCGATACGGAAATGCCCACCACTAGTAATAAAGACAACACAATCATGAAACTCTTAAGAATGAATCGTTGTTGGTTTTGAAAATACTGATGGTTTTTTAACATACATCACCTTATTCTAAAAATTCTATTTAATTAATAGTAATCTTTTCCTGGTTCTTTGTAAATCAGAAAAGATAGGGTGTGTGTTCAGCTTTTGATTTCCTGTCTATTACTAGAGTATGAAAGGCAGGTCTGTAAGGAAGTTGTTAGGCGGCAATAGGAATAGGTAGGAATGTATGCCCTGATTGAATCGTGGAAGTTTATTTTTTTTACAAAATTTTCTTTGAAAATTTGCAAATGGGGACATATTAGTAAGATGGATGGGTATAAAAAAAGTAATAAGAATCCATTAGGAGGTTGAATATGAAGGCGGTAACTTTTCAAGGTGCAAAGGATATAAAAGTAAAAGAAGTGGAGGATCCGAAATTACAGCAGAAGGATGATATCATCGTACGGGTGACATCGACGGCGATTTGTGGGTCCGATCTTCATATTTATCAGGGAGCGCTCCCGACACATAAGGATTACGTCATTGGCCATGAGCCGATGGGAATCGTGGAGGAAGTCGGACCGGAAGTCACGAAGGTAAAGAAAGGGGACAGGGTCGTCCTTCCTTTCAATATTTCGTGTGGACATTGTTATTATTGTGAACATGATATGGAAAGCCAATGTGACAATTCGAACCGTAATGAAGAAATCGATACGGGTGGATATTTCGGCTTTACGGAACGTTATGGGAACTATCCAGGCGGACAGGCTGAATATTTGCGGGTACCCGAAAAATGTACTGTTATTAAGAAAGAATCGCTTCGAAGGGAGATTGAATAGACGCGTCAGGGGGAGAAAATGTTATATAATAATAGCAAAAGCAAGGGGGAGAGTGCATGATAGTGAATACTGTAGCAGAATTATGTGCAGAAGTTGAGAAGGTGTACCAGCCGTTACATGTTACATTAACGATTGATATCCTAGATAAGAGATTCGGTCCTGTAAAGGCGGAAGCGGAGATTACTGTTTGCCCCGTTGAATCCAAGGGGTATTTCGAGATCCTGGTTGAGGAACTTGAATCGGAGCATATCTATGCTGCTGAAAATGGGTCCATTTATGGCAGCTTTGGCATTGACCAAAGTATCCAGGTTTATGATGAGGTATTGAACACGGTTCCATTCGATGCATTAATCGGAACGGGAAACTGGAAAGAAAAGATGGATTCATATTTGGCGGAAGATACATTAAAGAGTCAACTTGAAACCGTGCTGAAGAATTACCAGTTCAGCGATATGAGCGGGAAATATAAATTCAGAAAAATATGCACGATAACGGACTTTCACCTTGAAAAGTGAACAAAATAATAGAGAAGGCGATGTCGCCTTCTCTTTATTCTTTAATTAATTTAAATCCATTGGTATCCAGGATATATTGAATGCCTTGCCTAAAGGAATTGAAGGGACGAAAATCGATATCTATCCGAGTTCGGAGGATCGACTGAGCAAGTTTTGGTCCGATGCCGACCACGACGGGTTCCACACCCATTAAGGACAGGGCCTTGAATATTTTATTGATACCATCCAATTCGAACATATCAAAGTCATGTTTAAACGAAGTGAAATCCAGGATGATATACTCGATTTGGTGATCTCTACAATAGTTCAGGATTTTAGATTGAATCGTTTCTAAACGGTCGGGCGTCATTTTTCCTATGATAGGCACTAAAGCCGTTGAATCGTGGACGGTTGGGATTATCGGCGTATCGATTTCCATAAGCAGTTTTTTGCCTTCCTTGATCGTTTCCTCATATTCCGTTACATCTTGCCATGAGAGGATAAAGCCTGTTCGCTTTCCACTTTCATTCAGTATTTCATCCACCATGATATTGGCACTGAATTTTTTGAAAAGAACGATTTGTGCCGAGTGTGGAAAAGGACCATCCCGAAGTATTTTTTCCTGTCGTTCCCCGTGAAAGGAACTGACGTTTAGTCCAATGAAATCATCGGGATTTGTTATTCTCACATAGGGACCGATGGTTACTAAAAGATCCCTCGCATATTGGTTAAACCAAACAATGGTATGGTCGGAATCCGTTAAAAAGATGTTTTCTTCTATTTTATCCAACAGTTGGTACGTGTTGACGTTATTTAATATATCTGACATGGAGATACCCCTTTATGCGATTTCTTATGATGCTCGCTCGCCAAAAATCGTAACAGATTGAGATGGATCTGTCTATTCTTTATCATATGTTAGCGAGAATGAATAAAGGGTAGTAAAAAGGTATAGGAGTTAAAGCCAATCCCCATGCCAAACTACATCATTTATAAACCGACCCCGGGATTTTTATGGATGGGTTTCCGGAAGAATAGGGAGCTACTTCGTATTCCTGGAATATTAGATAAATTCCGTCTTTAGTGTAATAAAACTGGGAATGTTTGTTTACGGGAACATCACTTTGTTTATCGACAAAAAAGTCTTCATGTTTGCTCATGTATTTGTAAGCGTACTTCTGTACTTTCTTATATTTCTGTTTCGATGTGAGGATGTCGGCAATTTTCATTTGCTTGCCGGAAGATATTTTGAAATTATATGATGTTACAGCGCCGATTCCGTGTGCCCCGCCCTCATATACATAATTGTAGAGCAGGATACTTAGCTTTCCGTCTTGGTTGTACTTCACTTTATATTGGGTCGCATACATATAGTTACACGTTTTCCCATTGCACCACTCTTCATTTTTATCTTCCTTATTCGCTTGTTTCACTTTTAAATAGGATGTATAAGCTTCTTTGGCATGTTTAGTGAATGTTCGGTTGATTTTTTCCTGGGCTGTTTTACTTTTTAGTCCGGATACTTGAGGATACGATAAGTCACTGATACTTTTATACTTCTTCTTGGTAATCTTCACGGGGCTGAACGCTAAATATTTAGTGGATACGTAGGATTTTTTGTCTTTGTAACGAATTTCCGACCATCCCGATTTGGTTCTGGAATAGACGGTCACTGATTTTCCTTTCTTTAGGGAGCCGACTTTTTTATAGTTGGTCCCAGGACCGCTCCTGACGGTCAAATCACTGTTCTTCGTATTGACCAAGGCATTTTCGGTAGTGGCAGCGGAAGCAGAGTCAGTTGATAGCAGAAAGTATGAAAAAGTTGAAAAAGCTAGTATGGTAGCGAGGACGATTTTTGAGAGGTTTTTGATTGGCCACATGCGCATTCCTCCTAGTGTTATATTTTTACAGTTCTATTATATAAGGGTATTGATTAACTAGATAGTGTTATTTACGTATCAATTATATTACACAGATAATGAGGGGAATAGGATGAAAATTGGACTTGTACGACATTTTAAGGTCAATCATGATTTTCCAACCGGAAAGTATGTGACGGCCGATTTCATGGACCAATGGTTCAAGGATTATGATGAAGCGGATATTGTTTATGGGGAAACTCCACTATTGGACGTGGAGTGGAAGGCTTGCTACACAAGCGATATGTCGAGGGCAGTGAAGACGGCCGAGCATATTTATCCCGATAAAATCATTCAAATGAAGGAACTGCGTGAAATTCCTTCGCCCCCTCTTAAAGGGAAAGTGAAACTGCCCTTCATTCTATGGGCCATCTGGATTCGGTGCTCCTCATTCTTGAACAAGCAAACGAGACTGGAAATCAAGAAAGCTGAAAAGCGGATCAATCAAGCACTGGATCAAATCTTGGCAAATGGGGAGCAAGATACCCTGATCGTGAGTCATGCGGCTCTCATGGTGTATATAAGGAAAGAGTTGATCCGAAGGGGGTTCTCTGGTCCGAAGTATGCAGTCGCCAGCAATGGGAGGTTATATATGTTCGAAAAGGTCCCCTTTCCTAAATAAGTGAAAAATAGTTTGTAAGGGGCCATAATGATAGTGGTATGGGTGGTTTGTATCCGTGTAAGTAATGCGAAAATCTTTTTATTATTCCAGAAAAAGATGTAGGTAATTTCCCCAATAGTTATTCTTTTTCCAACCGTTGTGGTTTATTATTGTAATAGTGCAATTTTTTCGAATATAACGAATGGAAAAGAGGGTGAACGTCTTGGTGAAAGCTATATTTTTTGATTTGGATGATACATTACTCTGGGATCAGAAAAGTGTGAAAGAAGCTTTTGTAGCAACATGTGAAGTGGCAAAGGCGAAGTATGACGTAAATATTGGCGAGTTTGAGGAAGCGGTACGCAAGGAAGCACGTGAGCTTTATTCTTCTTATGATACATACGAGTTTACAAAAATGATTGGAATCAATCCTTTCGAAGGGCTTTGGGGAGATTTTCAGGATGACCATGATGAGTTCCGGAAAATGGCCAAGATTGTGCCGATATACCGGAAAGAGGCATGGACAAGAGGGTTGAAGGCCCTAGGAATTGATGATCCGGCATTCGGGGCGGAACTTGCAGAACGCTTTCCGGCTGAGAGACGGAAAAAGCCGTTCATCTATGAAGAGTCCTTCTGTGTGTTGGATGAGTTAAAAGGAAAGTACAAATTGTTATTGCTGACGAATGGTTCACCCCAGCTTCAAAATACGAAGCTTGAAATCACGCCTGAACTTGTTCCATATTTTGATCAGATTGTCATTTCCGGAGCGTTTGGACGCGGAAAACCGGATGCTTCCATTTTTGAGCATGCACTTGAACTCATGAATCTTGATAAGGATGAAGTGCTCATGGTCGGTGATAATTTAATGACGGATATTCTTGGTGCCACACGTGCCGGCATTCAGTCGGTATGGATCAATCGTCATGACAAGGAACGGAATGAAGTCATCCCTACCTATGAAATCAAACATCTAGAAGAACTATATCCTATTCTTGAGGGGTTAAAAGAATAAAACAGAAATCCCCCTTTATCCGGGGGATTCATTTTATTTCGTTTTATTAAAATGGAGGGGTGGTGGGACCAACCATCCTTTTTTCTTGTTCAAATGAAGGAATTTGGCACCCATAGCTGCATGTTCAGCATGGAATTGTTCGAACATCCCTGCAATATCCTCCCGTATGGATTGGGCTATCATATTGCTGCAAGCTATTAAACCGGCTGCAATATCCATGGATATGGAAGCGGCGATTTCCGGGTCCTGAAAGCGGGCGCCAACGGGGATTTCATCAATATCGACTTTTGATCGATCAGGTGGCGTTGGCGGTAATCCGATACCATTTTCCTTCAATAGTGCTTCCACTTCGGCGATTTCCTGTTTCCCTCGTTCGATTTTTTCTTAAATCAATTTACGCAGATCTTCATCACCAGCATGGTTGAGCAAGGTTTGATGACAAGCGACACAGCCCTTTGTCGTTACTAAATAGGTCCACGTTCCAAATACTTCTCCATAGTGCATCGGTTCTTCTTTTGGATTTCCACTTAATATTCCCATCGTCAACCTCCTTATGAAATAGGCAATCATATTGTAATGTACCCCGATATCAAACCGTTATTCATCGCAACGAAGAACGATATATCAATGAGAAATTTGGTCAATGGAAGGGAACAGGCATGAATATTCCCTATCGGTTTACCCATACTAATATTGGTTCCAACATCATACAAGGAGGGGATGTAAGTGCAAAATCAAAATCAACAACAGGGTCAAACACATCAAAATATGCAAACAGGCGCGGTACCTCCGCAAATGAATCATGGTGGTCATGAACTATTTGATGCACACGAAGTGCTAGCGGGGACGATTAGTGTTTTGGATACCTATATGTTGCTCCGTCAACATGTACAGGACCCAGAATTATTGGATATCCTTGATCGTCAATATCAGTTCATCCAACAGGAATATAATACTTCCTTAGAGGCTTTCCAGACGGGGCAAAAACCTTCCGTCCCAACCCAAACCTACAATATGAATCAAGGCAATGATTTTATTTATGGCCTAAAACCATCGAAGCCGAAGAAACCTTACCAATCGGTGTCAGAGATTAATGATCAAGGAATTTCGGGCTTGATGCTAGGGGCTTTGAAATCCAGTGCAACGTTAAAAGCCATGTCCGCACTTGAGATGACAAATCCAGTACTGCGTCGGGTCATCGCTGATTCCGTTCCGAATTGCATAGAGATGGCCTATGAGATTTCGCTTTATCAAAACAAACATCATTATTACCAAGTACCACAGCTTCAACAGCAGGATATGCAACAAATGATAAACTCATTTGCTCCTGCAAGCGGGAATCCAACCAATACCAACAACAATATGACCCATTGATCGGACCATAATCATTAAAGAAGGCGAGCATGCAATATGCTCGCCTTTCCTTGTTTCGATTGTTATTGTTTGAGCTGGTTCAAATCATCAATGCACGTTTGGATGAGCGTGACTGCCTGGCTCATCGCTGCACCACCACCAAATGCAACGGTTACGCCTATTGTTTCAAGTATTTCCTGTTCCGAGCAACCTTGATCGAGGCAGCCTTTCGTATGATAGATTATGCAATATTCATCCTGGGAATATAAGCTTATCCCTAAAGCTATCAGTTGTTTCTGCTTCTTCGATAAGGTGCCTTCTTTAAAGCATTCTTCCGTTAAAGAATTGAACTTTGTTGCAAGTTCAGGCATCTTTTCCGTAAAAGAGCCAATTCCAGCTTTATATTCATGAAGAGCGGCTTCTGTCGTGTTCTTCGTTTCATATTCCAAGTTCCATTCAGCTCCATCCCTAATATTCTTTTCCTAGAAATTAGTATGAGCCAAATAGGGATGATTAAACATAAAATCATAGGGATTAAAATTCCGTATTTAGCGGCGGACGGGGTCTGGCGGTTTTATACCATTGAAAGCAAAGCAAACCAATGAGTACGAGGTCGATGGCATCCCCGGCATAGTACATGAGGACGGCTCCGGATTCCGCCTGGTGAGACATGACCCCGATTGGAGGGTTTGCATAGATGTACTTGGATAGGATTCCATGACCGGCTAAAGCAAGGACGAAGATAATGCATCGGAATACGAAACTGAACCGGTGCGGGGCCGGATCGATATAAACCATGGAAGCCGTGAAAAGATAGCCGGCAAGGAATACATGGATATGCACCAACAGATAGAGAGAGGCATGTTGATGCATGGCCGCATACAATTCCGTCGTATAAAGCACCCAAAGCCCTCCGATATTCAAGGTGGACGCTGTGATGGGGTTACTCAAAATGCGTACTGGCCAGGTTTTCAACAGACGTGAAAGACGCCTTGCGTGAGGTACTTTTAATGTGCGGAGCAGAAGAGTCATGGGTGCTGCAAGGACCATCAGCAGTGGAGCAAGCATGCCAAGGAGCAAATGGCTGATCATATGTGCGGTGAAACTAATATGACTCCGGTCTGCTATGGGTCCAATCACTGAAGCGGCAGCACAAGTCACTCCGAACACCCAAAAGAACATTCGGTAAAGTGGCCACTTTTTATGCTTCCGGTTGGAAAGGATCATCGCTGCTATATATAGGACTAAAATGATGGCGAGTAGAATCACCAGAGGGAGTCCGGTAGAAGGCCCACTAGTGATATGGTGGATATGTTCATCCTTTGTCATGATGATTTAGATTCTTTCGCTCTTATTATCGTGCTTCGTCTTGTTCGATAGATAAGGTAGACACCGACTACAATCAATGCCGCAGCAATTATATTCCAAATCATATCGTACGGGAGGATATCCACATCATAACGAATTTGATGCAGCCTCATCAGCTTATGTTGGATGATCCCGTCATATAATTGGAAGCCACCAGCCCCTAGAAATACACCGCCTTGCCATCTTTTCAACCATAAGGCATTCCGCCTGCGAAGGTCAGCGAACATGAATAAAGAACCGATGGTCGCAAACCAGCTCAAAGCATGAAATAAACCATCAGAAACGAGTCCGATATTGGTCGTCGACTTATCATAAAAATGATGCCAATGCAGGAGTTGATGAAAGACCATTTCATCTATGAATGCGACAAGGCCGATGCCGAATAAGATGCCCGACCAAAGATTGCGGGACGAGTAGATATAGCGATTTTCCGACATGGATTTATTTTTATGGTGCCGTGGTCTAACGTCCATATATGTATCCTCCTTCAATGAATCGTAGGTATACTATACCGTGAATCCTCTCAGTTTTTTTGAAACTATAAGTCCCCCCTACAGTTAAGTATCTTCCATATATTGATAATATCCATTGTTTCTACTATACCACCCGAAGGACAAAATGAACCTCTTATTCAACCAGTATTCACAAATTTTTTTGTGAAGATTTTTGTGGTTTTGGGGCAGGAAATCCGGGTAATAAAATAAACGTGACAGTAATTAGTAACCTTCCATTCGGAAAAAGGAAGGGACGATGTCAACCTAACAGCAAAGAAAGATTCATAAAATAGCACGGATGAAAACTCTAGAAAATTAAAGGAGGAATCATTATGTTTCGTCATCAAAAAGAATTGCAATTTGAAGTGAAACCAGATCGTCCGGATCCTATGCTTGCCCGTCAAATCCAAGAGGTATTGGGTGGACAGTTCGGGGAAATGACAGTCATGATGCAATATTTATTCCAAGGCTTTAACTGTCGTGGAGAAGAAAAGTATAAGGACATGTTGATGGACATTGGTACGGAGGAAATTGGACACGTTGAAATGCTTTGTTCCTTGATTAGTCAATTGCTGGATGGAGCTTCACCCGAAGATCAAGCAGAAGCAGCCAAAGACCCGGTAACAGCAGCCATCATGGGCGGCATCAATCCACAGCATCTGCTTGTAAGCGGACTTGGAGGACTGCCAACGAACTCAAATGGTGTTCCTTGGAACGGTTCCTACATCGTAGCGAGTGGTAATTTATTAGCGGACATGCGTTCAAACCTGCATGCTGAGAGTCAAGGACGTTTGCAGGTAGCGCGTTTGTACCATATGACAAAAGATGAAGGTGTACGTGCGACCTTCCGTAAAATGCTTGCACGCGACCGTTATCACCAATATCAATGGATGGCGGCCATTGCAGAGTTAGAAGAGAAAAATGGTGTGGTCGTGCCGGCTTCCTTCCCACCTGAAGCCGAATTGGAATCACAGAAGGAAGCCTATGAATTCTGGAACCTTTCAGAAGGACAAGAATCAGCAGAAGGTCTATGGGCGACAGGAAGCGCTCCGGATGGAACAGGAGATTTTGTCTATGTAGCCGAGCCCGTTGCAAAAGGTCAAATCCCTAATCCAAAGGTTCCCGCTACTCAATTGCATCATGATCTGGATGGTAAGGCCGTATTGAAATAAGACCTTTTAATTATCAGGTTTTGTAACCTGTCCCTCGGGGGGCAGGTTTTTTCTGATTAGGAAGCAAGGGAATCATGCTTATTTTAACGCTTTCCTAGTTTTGACATTCAATGATTTGCCTGATGCTTTTATTTAGAGTAGCATATAGCTCACAAAAAGGACTGGGGGAGATTATAAATGAAAGCAGTGACAGTGAAGCAACCTGGAGGTGCGGATCAATTAGAATTTGATGAATTTTCCATTCCACGTATAGGTCCTGGTGATTTGTTGATCAAGGTGCAGGCCTCTGCAATCAACAGAACGGATATCATAGCCAGGGAAGGAAAAGCAGGATACATGACCAATCCCATTTTAGGCATCGAAGTGGCCGGTGTAGTATTGGAAGCAGCACCTGGAACCCGTATCGATTTAGGAACAAGGGTAATGGGACTCGTTAATGGTGGGGGATATGCAGAATACGCCGTCATGCCCGCGGACCGGGCAATGTTGGTACCGGAAAACCTCACATTTGAAGAAGCTGCAGCCATTCCCGAAGTATTTCTGACAGCTTATCAAACTCTGTTCTGGTTAGGACAAATAAAAGATCAGGATACCGTGTTGATTCATGCCGGAGGAAGCGGAGTCGGTACGGCCGCTATCCAATTGGCTAAACAAATGACCCAAGCAAAGATCATCACAACCGCCGGTTCGGAAGAAAAACTGGAGTTTTGCCAATCCCTTGGGGCGGATGTATGCATCAATTATAAAAAACAATCGTTCGACGAAGAAGTACTGAAGGCTACTGATAATAAAGGCGTGGATGTAATTCTTGATTTCGTCGGTGCTTCATACTGGGAGAAAAATCTTAGAAGTATAGCCACGGATGGACGCTGGGTGTTAATCGGCATCCTGGGCGGAACCGTGGTGAATCAAGTGAACCTGATGGATCTGCTGCTTAAGAGGGTCCATTTGAAGGGTACCTTATTGACTCCAAGAAGCGATGCGTATAAAAAAGAGCTGACGGAAGAATTCGTCCAAAAAGCGATGCCGTTATTCAAACAAGGAAAAATCAGGGCGATAGTGGATCGAGCCTTCCCGTTTGAAGGCGTCCAAGAGGCCCACCGACATATGGAACAGAATAAGAATACAGGGAAAATAGTCATGAAGGTACATGAATAGAAGCAAAGGGGCTGACCAGAAATTTTCTTGGTCAGCCCCTTTTTCATGATCATCAGAATGTCGATGCAAGCTTTTGAAGGATGCGTTCGATCACTTCATGGATCTGTTCATCCACTTCGCCGTCAATTGCCTCAGGTTTTAGCACTTGTACTTTCTTCGCTTGATAATGATCATAAAGGACATGCTTCAAGGAAAGTCCTTCTTTTAATAAAAAGGAGGAGTGCGTCATGACTTTCAGTGCAGCTTCATCCTGAATGATCAGGATTGTGGGATTCAGCTCATGGAAAATTCCAGCTGCCATTCCCTGTGAATAGAACGAGTGGACGGTAGCCAGCCGCTCTTTTCTCGCCTCCATCTTTCTTGAATAGAGTGCGGGACAGCCAATCTTTAAGTCATTCATGAATATGTCAGAGGCATAAAGCGCCGATAAGACCGTTTGCTCATACACCTTTTGAAGCCGGATCTGATACGATAATGACTCATCGGCAATCATCTGATCGGCTTCATGGATGTAGGAAAGGTAGTATTCGATCACTTCTAAAAGGATTTCTTCTTTTGAGGAAAAGTAATTATATAAAGAAGCCCGGCTCATATTCATCAATTTGGCCATATCTGAAATGGTCAGGGATAGGAACCCTTTCGTACGTACCACGTTCATGATTCTTTTCACATAGGATTTTCTCAATAATTGTTTTTCTTCAGGTGCGATTTTTCGCAAAAACGACACCCCCTTCAATACGAAAATTATATCATACTCCCATTTTCCATGCCTTGAGGCGGATAAGTTTACAAAAAGACGTAAGAGGTTTAAAGTATGAATATAAACACTTTAGACACAATCTATCCATTTAGTCTAAAATAATGGGCGGTTGCTTAAGCACATGAACAATCCCCTCGAAGTGAATGACACAATAGATACATGTAAAGGAGAAAACATAAATGATGAATATAGATTTTACTCGTATGTATATAGATGGAGAATGGCAAACAGGGAATAGTGACAAGTCGATGACGAACGTCAATCCTTTTACAGGTGAAGAACTTTTCACCATCCAGGCCGCTACAAAAGAAGATCTGAACAGGGCCTATGAAGCAGCAAGCCTTGCACAGGAAAAGTGGGCTAACGAACTTCCGCAAGTTAAACGGGCAGTGTTGGAAAAAGCCATCCTTGTCATGCAGGATAATAAGGACCTGATCACCGAGTGGATCATTAAAGAATCAGGAAGTACCTTCATGAAGGCTCAGTCTGAATTCCAAGCTTCCCTCAACATCTTGAAAGAGGCTACCACTTATCCATATCGCATGGAGGGGAAAATCCTTCCTTCACAAGTACCAGGAAAAGAAAATCGTGTGTACCGAAATCCATTAGGCGTAATCGGCATCATCAGCCCATGGAATTTCCCTTTCCATCTGGCGATTCGATCTATAGCCCCGGCACTAGCTACCGGAAATGCGGTCGTCATCAAACCTGCTACAGATACACCGGTCACTGGCGGTTTGATCTTTGCCAGCATTTTTGAAGCGGCAGGCCTTCCAAAAGGCTTGTTGAATGTCATTGTCGGGCGCGGATCTGAAATCGGTGATGATATCGTTACCCATCCGACCCCACGCCTGATTTCCTTTACGGGCTCCACGGAAGTGGGCAGGCATATTGGAGAGCTTGCAGGTCGGGGACTTAAGAAAACAGCATTGGAATTGGGCGGAAATAATGCCTTCATCGTGCTTGATGACGCAAATATCGAGCAAGCCGTCGATTCCGCATTATTCGGGAAATTCTATCACCAAGGACAAATCTGTATGGCAATCAATCGGATTTTTGTCCATAAAGACATTTATGACGAATTTGCTGAACGATTCACCCAACTTGCAGGAAAACTTAAATACGGAAATCCTGCGAATGAGGATACCAATGTAGGACCGCTCATCAACCGAGATCAGGTCGATCGTATCTTAAAAGATATAGAAGGAAGCGTTGAGCAAGGAGCCAAGATTCGCTTGGGCGGACAAGCGAATGGCAATGTTCTTCAGCCGACCGTGATCACTGGAGTGACAAATACGATGCCACTTGCTGAGAACGAAATCTTTGGACCGGTTGCCATCTTGATACCTTTTGAAAATGATGAAGACGCAATCCAAATGGTCAATGCGTATCCATACGGCCTAAGCGGATCCGTTCATTCTTCAAATCTTGAACGTGGCACACAAGTCGCTCATAAAATCCACACAGGCATGATTCATGTTAATGATCAATCCGTTAACGATGAGCCGCACATGCCTTTCGGAGGAGAAAAAGACTCAGGTCTTGGCCGCTTCAATGGAGAATGGGTACTTGAAGAATTCACGACGTTAAAATGGCTGTCCGTTCAACATAACAGCCGTAATTATGGTCCATTCATCAATAGATTGAAATGAATGGGATAAACCGAAAACATCCAAAGAGAACGTTCTTTGGATGTTTTTTGCGCGTATACATTTTTAGAATGATTAAAGGAATGAATTTTCCAGCGTTTATACAAAGTGTGGATATTCATATTAATATTTTTCGATTTCACGGGGGATATGATAAGGTACAAGACATATACCACATATCTTATCAAAACATTGAATAAGGAGAGTCGAACATGGGACAAATCAATGAATTGTTTCGAAAAAGAATTGGAATCTCGGATAGTGAAAAAGTAACGTTTGGAAATATTCCCAACATACTTGAGAAAACGGCCAACACGATTCCCTTTGAAAACTCATCGGTCCTTGCCAAACAATCAAGTGATATCTCCGAAGAAAACATTATGGAGAAAGTCCTGATAAGGAATGAGGGGGGCGTTTGCTATGAACTGAATGCGGCCCTCTATTTTTTCTTCCTCGAAAATGGATTGGAGGTCTCCTTGGTTCGCGGAGTGATATACAACCAAGGATGGTCGATAACCGGAAGAACACATGTAGCCATACTATTAATGCATGAAGGGAAACCCTATTTAGTGGATACGGGTTTTGGAGGGAACTTACCGTTAAGGCCAGTACCGTTAAACGGGGAAACCGTTCACTCTAACAATGGGGAATTCCGGGTGAAACGGATGGATACCGATCATGGCGATCATATCCTGGAACTGAAGCTGAAGCATAAAGATCCTGAATGGAGAATAGGATATGCCTTTGATACGGCACATCCTGTAGAACATATGAGGGAATTGAATGAGGTACAAACCATCATCAGGCAACATCCGAATTCACCTTTTAACAAAAGCCGACTGATCACACGACTTACCGACAATGGGAGTATCACGTTGACGGAAACTTCCTTTACCCGATGGGCAGACGGGAAAGTAGAAAAAGAGGAAGTCGATGAGAAACGTTTTAAAGAGATACTGAACCAATACTTCGCATAATGATGCAAATGGTGATAGGCTAACATGACCTGCGTATCACCATGTCTGATTTAATTTGTCACTATAAAAAACGATGGCTTCTTTATACTGTAAAATGGATTCGTCAGATGTCGTTTCGACTAAAGTGTTTAGAAGGACTGCCATCGCTTTTTCATATTGCTTTAAATTATATAAGGTCATGGAATAAAAAACTTTTATTTGCTCAGAGTCTGGGAATAATAATAGCGCCTCTTCAAGAAGGTTCTGTGCCTCTACATATCTTCCTATTGATCGATAAGTACTTCCCAATCCTAAATAGGCTCCTTCTAAGTCTTTAGGAGGGAGTCCTAATTGAATGGCTTTTTCGTAATGAGGGACTGCCTCAGTTTCCAATCCCAAATTATCGTAGCACCAAGCCATTTGATACTGAAATATGGCATGGTCAGGTTCTTTATTTATTAATGTTTTCATTACGTTTTTAGCATCTTCAAATCTTCTCGCTTTTCGATATGTGAAAACTTTCATCAGTAAATCATTCATAGTAAAAATCCTCCTGCCTCAGGTTGATTTGGTATAGATTGAAATATGACCATTTATATCAAATTCCATAAAAACCCGCAAGAGAAAAAGAGACCAGGAATAAACGTTTTTATTTTTATATTCACCATATAAGCAGGACTATCATGTATCTCTGTCGAATAAAGTACGTTAGGTGAAAAGAGGATGATGAAAAATGAGTAAAGAGAAATATAAGTTTTATTATGTAAATGGAGTAACGGAAGAGTTAGAGGCAAATGAGCCATTAACTGATCATGCGAGCATCATTAACCTGCAGTTAATTCAGAATGCGACGTGGCTTCAAGTCGGCGGCAAACATATAAATTTGGCAAATGTCATTAGTATTGAGTTTGTTGGGGAACAAGATAGACTGAAACAAGACCCAATCCAGTATAGACCCAATAAATAAAGCGCGAGTGTTTTTATTTTGGAGTGGAAACTTTACGAAAAAGAATAATCGAAGGATGGTCATTTATGATCGTCCTTTTTCTTATGGGATGAAATTGGGAGGAAGGACAAGGCATTAAGGTAGCTAGCCCTAGTAAGGTTATCGTACTATTCACCGGTACGAGTGTACTCCTCCCTAGTAATTAAAACTTTTCATAAGAAATCTAGCCCATCATCGAAAAGATTCTACTGAACCAGTAATGGATGATCCAGCGGATGTTTTATATTTATCCAGACTACAAATATAACATTTTTTTATATTTATGTTATATTATGGGATATAAGTAGTTAGTGAGAAAATACCTAAAAAGGTATATCGGAGGGATTTTATGAAGAAGCTTGGTTTACTTAGTTTGTTTTTCATTCTTACTCTTGTAATCTCAGCATGTGGAACCAATGACACAACAGCTGTAAAAGAGAAAGGGAATGGTACCGGAACAGAAGAGAAAAATGAAAAGGTTTACAAAGTGGGTGTGGATACAACCTACCCACCATTTGAATTTAAAGATGGAAATGATTATAAGGGTATTGATATTGATTTAATCCAGGCGATAGCGAAAGACCAAGGCTTTACGATTGAACTTTCCCCAATGGATTTTGGTGGGATCATCCCGGCACTGCAAGCGAATCAGCTTGACGTGGCCATTGCAGGAATGAGCATCACCGATGAAAGAAAAAAGGTAGTGGATTTCTCGGAGCCATATTTCGATGCCGGATTGACGGTGGTCGTCAATAAGGATAATACGGCCGTTAAATCTGTTGATGACCTTAAAGGAAAAACCGTGGCCGTGAAAAAAGGAACGACGGGTGCCAAATATGCACAAGATAATTCTAAGAAACTAGGAATTAAAGTTGTTCAGTTCAATGACAGCCCAGCTATGTTTCAGGAAGTGTCGAACGGAAATGCAGAGGCGCTTATCGAAGATTACCCGGTTATCTCCTATGCAATCACTCAGAAGGACCTAGGCCTACAAATCGTGGGAGATCGTTTGAATGGTGATCAGTATGGCATTGCCGTATTGAAAGGGAAGAATCAGGAGTTGCTGGAACAAATCAATAAAGGGCTTGCCAACCTTAAAGAAGACGGAACATACGATGAGATTTTAAAAACATATCTTGGTGAATAAAGGATGCTTAAGGCGCGCTTAAAGCGCGCCTTCTTTTTTGAAAGGAGATGAAAAGAATGGATATCATTGTTTCGGCGTTACCCTATTTATTACAAGGACTGCAAGTGACGCTATATATATTTGTGATTGCCATCATATTAGGTTTTTTAATCGGTTTAGTCGTGGCGATGCTGCGCCTGGCCCCACTCAAGATATTGAATTGGATAGCGAAGATCTATGTAGACGCGATTCGGGGAACTCCTTTTATCGTTCAATTGTTTTTCATCTACTTCGGGATAAACTCCCTGCAATGGATCTCCCTGAACAATACAACGGCTGGGATCATCACCGTTGCAATCAATGCAGGGGCATACTTTGCCGAGATAATAAGAGCGGGCATACAATCCATTGATAAAGGACAAACGGAAGCGGCGAGATCCATCGGATTCACCAGTCCACAAACGATGCGCTACATCGTTCTTCCGCAAGCTTTCAGAAGAATGCTCCCTACTATCACGAACCAATCGATCATCAGTTTAAAAGACACCTCGCTTCTATCGATCATAGGCATTGCGGATTTGACCCAGCAAGGGCAGATTCAGGCGTCGGCGACATTTGAAGCGTTCAAGATTTGGCTGACTGTCGGTGTAGTCTACTTTATCATCATTTATCTGTTAACCTTGCTTGCTAATTTCATAGAGAGGAGGGTCCAATTAAGATGAGCATGATCACGGTGAAAAATTTAAAAAAATCCTTCGGTCAGGTGGAAGTCCTGAAAGATATCAATGCAGTTGTGCAGGAAAAAGAAGTGATTTGCGTTATTGGTCCTTCGGGTTCTGGAAAGAGTACATTCCTTCGTTGCCTTAACCTCCTTGAGGATGTTACGGGTGGGGAGGTAGTGATTAACGGGCATGAGATAACGAATAAAAAAACGAAAATCAATATAAATAAAGTGAGACAAGAGGTAGGGATGGTTTTTCAGCATTTCAATCTATTCCCGCATAAAACCGTTTTGGAGAACATTACATTGGGGCCCATTAAAATAAAGGATATCGAGAAAGGAAAGGCGGAAGAATTCGCATATGGATTACTGGATAAGGTAGGGCTTAGAGAGAAAGCGAAAAGTTATCCCGGAGAGCTATCAGGCGGGCAAAAACAACGGGTGGCCATTGCGAGGGCACTAGCCATGAATCCAAAAATCATGCTTTTCGATGAACCGACTTCCGCACTTGACCCTGAAATGGTGGGGGATGTTCTAGAAGTCATGAAACAGCTGGCCAAAGAGGGGATGACCATGGTTGTGGTCACCCATGAAATGGGCTTTGCCCGGGAAGTCGGGGACCGTGTCCTATTCATGGACGGTGGGTATATAGTCGAAGAAAACGAACCAAATGAATTATTTGGAAATCCTCGGCATGAGCGCACCCAATCCTTCCTAAGCAAGGTGCTTTAATAGAAAGGGCTTCGTTTAGGGGGCTGATGTCGATGTGTAGCGAAAACGATGCGTTTTAAGGAAGGCAACTTACCCTCAAGGGAAGTTGCCGTTTTTGCGATGGAGAACTTTTTTATGAAGCCTTTTGCATCAACAGATAACCTCTTCTCTACCATGACAAATTCCGAGTTTTTTTGCCTTATTATTTTTGATTTTTATTGATTTACGCTATACTTTATAACAGGACAATAAAAAATGTTATCGTTAAAAGCCACTTGCACCATGGGCTGGAGACTGAAAAATAAGTAGGAACGAAGCGAAATGAAACGGGGAAATCAAATGCATAGTAGAAAGAAAAGAAGTAATAAACTGAAGGTCGTTTCCAAAGTAATCCTTATTATAATCGGTGCGCTTATTGCAGCATACGGATTGGAAGCCGTATTGATCCCGAATAACGTATCGGATGGAGGCGTAACAGGGTTAAGCATCGTTGGTTCCCAATTGTTTGGGTTACCGTTAGGCGTTCTGATTGGAATCATTAACATTCCTTTTGTTTGGTTAGGGTATAAGCAAATCGGTAAGAGTTTTGCTTTTTATTCCGTTATCGGCATTGCCTCGTTGGCAGTCGGTACGGTCCTGATGCATCATGTCCCTACAATCATTGAGGGTGATACATTGCTCGTTACCGTTGTCGGAGGGATCATCATCGGTTTTGGTATGGGTCTAGCATTGCGTAATGGTGGGGCATTGGATGGAATCGATATGTTGGCCGTATTACTTTCTAGAAAATTACCTTTCGGAACAAGTGACCTTATCCTATTCTTGAACACGTTCGTGTTTATTGTCGTTTCCACAGTATTTGGCCTACAGGGGGCTATTCTATCGGCAATCGCATACTTTATTGCGTCTAAAGTCATTCATATCGTGGAAGAGGGTTTAAGTGGTTCAAAAACTTTCAAAATCATTACGAAACAACCAGAATTAATGGTAGAGACGATTCGCGATCGCTTAGGTCGTGGTGCTACTTATAATGATGCTTATGGCGGTTATTCAAATGAGCTATTCAAGGAAATCACTTGTGTCATTAACCGTTTGGAAGAAAGTAAAATGAAAGAAATCATTTATGAAATCGATAAGAATGCCTTTGTGACCGTATATGACGTAGCTGAAGTCAAAGGCGGCAGTTTCAGGAAGCAAGATATTCATTAAAAGTATCTATACAAGGCAACAAGAAAATGACCTCCGTGCTTTATACGGAGTGTCATCTTTTTTTTCTTTCTTATGAATCATGAAGGATTAAGTATATTGCTAGTATTAAAATAATATCTTAGAACATACACTCTTATTAGGATGGAAAGGAAAGAAGGGAAGGGGAAATATGAATTTCGAGATGCAAATGGCGAGAATGCTGGCTGAAAATATAGATGGTTTTGTGAAGTTTGTCCAAGAACAGTACCAAGACGAATGTAATTGCTTTACATTGAATCGGGATAAACTGTATCAGGTGAAGCTTCTAATAGAAGAGTATAAGTTTCAAATATTAGCGGATGAGCTCCAAAGAATAAATCGATTCACTTGGGATGAAACATACACATATTTATTGGTTGATAGATTTAGGGAAGGAATGGCCATCATCGATGAATATGTCGAAAATAACTATCAAGATTTATTCATCTTAACCGCTAGAATCTATACCTTGACTAACTTCAGCCTATCCATAGGCAGGAAGGAATCATTCAAGGAAAGTTGAAAAGGGCCCTGATAGGCCCTTATGTTATTTATATGATTTCATCTTCCTTTTTGGAATTAATTTTTCCTAATTTTCTTTCGTTATGCTAGCCTCTTGAGCTTAATGGAGTCCATATTCATCCTCTGTAGCCTTCGATTTTACCTTATTTAGGTTTAAGGACTTTAGGTAAAGTGATGTTCACTTCCGTTCCTTTCCCTACCTCACTTTTAAAATCAATGATTCCCTGGTGTAACTCGATAATGCGTCTATCAATCATCAGGCCTAATCCTGTTCCTTTTTCCTTCGTCGTATAAAAAGGTTCAAATAGCCTTTTTAACCTTTCTTTCGTCATGCCTGAGCCCTTATCCGTTATTTGGATTAAATAGTGCTGTTGGTTGATGTCTTTCAATGATACTTCTATGTCCCTACTATTTTCGTTGGATGCTTCCAAAGCGTTTTGGATAAGATTCTTCAAAACCTTTGCGATGAGGCTTTGATCACATTCTGCTGAAATCATCGTTTGGTTATGAAAATTGAGCTTAATGCCCTTTATAGCAACCTGACTTTCCAAACTTTTTATAACAGAAGCGATGATAGAGTTAATGGAGCATTCACTAATATTCATAGTTTTATCAGGTTGTGCTATAAACATGAATTTATTGACAATGTCGTCGATTCTATCTAATTCGTTCCTCATGATATCCAGATAATCTTGGATGGAATCATCATTCACATGTTCTTTAATGACTTGGGTGAACCCGAATAGTGAAGTTAATGGATTTCTGATTTCATGAGCGATTCCCGCTGCCAACTCACTAACTACTGATAGTTTCTCTAATTCTTGCATTTTTGTTTCGCTTCTTTTCTGATCTGATATATCGATGGCTGTCCCGATGACCTCCATGACTTGTCCATCCCTCATCATTGGATTTAACGAGGCAACATATTGTACGTCATCGATTTGCCCTTCATATGTAACGCTTTCCCCATTCCACGCCCTTTCATAGTATGTTAGCTTCTCTAAGGCTTGTTTCTGGGGTAAGAAGTCCTCTAAGGTATGACCCACAACCGTGGCAGAAGGGGTGAGCGCATCTGTAATGAACGAACCTTCAACGAAAGTATGAACGAAGTGGTTATCTTTTTTTATGAATTTAAATATAAACCCATTCCTTGGGATGAGTTCGCGGTAGTCAAGCGTATCGAAACCATGTAAGTCTTTATTTTTCATGTTTTTCATCCTTAAAGGTGTTTTGTTTTAAAAGTCTTTATTTTTCATGTTTTTCATCCTTAAAGGTGTTTTGTTTTAAAATTCCACATGTTTCAGGGTAATCCTTCATTATGGAGTATTTTATTTTATCAATTGTAAAAATGGGAATGAAAGAAAGTACTCTTCCATTACGTGTTTGGTGGAAAGAAAAGGTGGCACTTGGCTACTGTTAAAGACAAAATCCCCTGACATGCAAACATGACAAGGGACATCTTCATCAGGAATTATCGAACATTCAAATTCAATTCATACATATGGAAGGAAGCACATCCACTTTTATTTTATGTTATTTCTCCAGTCTTTGAAAATGTCCAAATAGTGGCTATATTTTTCTGTGTCCGTGATTTCCCCACATTCATGCAACACCCAGGGCTGTGGCTGATGAGGAATGCCAACCTCATATCCTTTTTCTATAAATTGCAGGCATTGCGATATATCGTATAAATGCCAACCATCAAAAGGGACTTCTGCCCATGGAAGATCATATTGAGTGGCCATTAAAACGCCATCCAAAGCCTGGACTTCCTGATAAGCGTAGTCCGCCTCTTCAAATAGAAGATATCTGTATGTTGAACGATGCTCAATGATTTTTCCTGCCGTTCGAGGACTTTCCCACCAAATACCGTTGTCTGGGATGGACTTGGCCCCAATGACGCCAAACATCCCAAGCTGAGGATGCTTTTTAAACAAAAATAGTAAATCAAATAAAAAGCGTTTGTTTAAAATCAGCGTATCTTGATGCAAATAGACTTTATATTTTGCATCGGTTTGATTCATCGCTGCATTATAACCAGCGGCCATGCTAACTGCACCACGTATGGGCAGGATTTCAATCTGTAAATGTACGGGTACAGTCAAATGGTGAATATGTCGGAGACACTCCTTATATTGTGCTTCATCATTCACGCAAGATATAAAACATACCTTCTCATAAATAAAAAATCCCTCCCTGTATTAAACGGGCCTTGCCTTTATCACATATTGATAAGCGGCGGCTTCTGTTTTAAAATGCTCATTATTCATTTGAAAGCTCCGGTTCACTGCTTCAAGTGCTTCGATCATCTGATTGTAGCGCGGATTGGAGTATGGGATGATCGTCAGGTTCTCCACGGCGTAGCCACTAGACTCGAAGAGCTTCACGATCTCCCTCCTTGTAAAAAAGCGATAATGTGTCTTATCTAATAGCCCGGCATCTGTATAGGTCCATGCTCCGGCTAATAAACTCTCTATGATGGTAATATGTCCAACGTTAGGGATACTGGCCAATACACACCCATTCTCTGATAGCAGGGGTTTAACCTTTTTTAGTGCTTGATCAGGATTAATCAAGTGTTCCAGAACATCCCCGAAAATGATGGCATCGAATGGTTTCCTGCTTAGAGGTAGATTTACTGGATCGACCATTTCAATATTTTCTACAATGACTTCATCAAGTTTACCTGTAGCGATTTCTGCGGCACTTGGAAAAAGTTCAATTCCCGCAACAAAAGCCCCCGTTTCAGCCTTAATCGCTGCTCCTAGGTTTCCTTCAGCACAGCCTATTTCGAGAACCTGTTTCACATTCGATGGCACCATTCCTAAAAGTGTATTATTTACTCCTTGATAATACTTCACATTTTTAGAAGCATAGTCCTCAAAACTTGAATGATCATTCAATCGCTTTCCCTCCTTGGACCCAAATGACATTTTCTCGTTTTTTTATAATCATAACAATAAATATATGCATAGACGTTTTTATATGTGAGAGAAGCTGACTTTTAAAGACTACTAACTTCATTTGACCTGCAATAAGTCGCTAAGTATGCTTAGCAGACTCCAAATGGGTTTGCTTTTTTTCTTTATTTTGTATAGGACAATCTTGTATCCGTAAATGCTGAAAGAAAGGAGGCGATGAAGGAATGGGCACTTTTGAAGTTCTGTCTCTCATGCTTGGTTTTGGGATGTTTGTCATTGCGATTCTTGATTTTAAAAATCATGATAAGAATTCTTGAATGGGTGGCTATAGATCATGGGCCCTGTGTGATAGGCTTGGCCATGGATTCTTTATATAACGGCACCTCACTCTGGATTGACAAAGCACAGGGCTACCCTTATTGTACTAGTAGACCGGTTGTTATAATTTTCAAGGAGTGATTCAGTATTGTCTGAAAAACCAACTTCCAAAGACATCCTTATTGAAGCGGCTTCTCGTCTTTTCAGAATCCGGGGTTATTATGGTGTAGGGCTAAAGGAAATCATTGAGGAAAGCAGTATTCCCAAGGGTTCACTTTATCATTATTTTCCAAAGGGGAAAGAAGAACTGGCTATTGAAGCGATTAACCATGCTAAGGATCTTGTCTTACGGGAGATAAAACATGTATTCGACAGCAATGATGATCCTGTTAAAGCACTTCAAGATCATGTTTATGAATTATCGAAGTTATTCGGTGAGAATGGGGATCTCGTTGGCTTGCCGATAGGTACGATAGCGGGCGAGACATATTCCACGAGTGAGCCAATAAGATTGGCCTGTCAAGATGCGTTTACACAGTGGCAATCCATTTATGTGAATGAGTTTCTGGATGCGGGATATAGTAGAGAGCGGTCGAAGGAGCTAAGTTTTGCCATTAACGCTTTGATCGAAGGGGGCATCCTGTTATCGTTAACAGCGAAAAGCGCAGAACCCCTACAAGCAATTTCCAAGCTTATTCCGTCATTATTCATGAACAAGTAAGAGATACAGAAAAACTATGATTAGCTAGGTCTATTCAGTTAGTAATTGGAGGGAATTATTTTTATGTCAGATGCAACACAGCAACAAAATTCGACACCCGTCATTAGAACGACCCCTATTTTGATCGCTTTCCTAATAGCAGGATTCATCGGATTATTTAGTGAAACAGCTTTAAACATGGCATTGGGTGATTTAATTGAACAATTCAGTGTCAGCCCATCCACGATCCAGTGGTTAACGACAGGCTACCTGTTGACGCTTGGAATATTAGTTCCGGTTTCAGGGCTTTTGATCCAGTGGTTCAGTACTCGTCAACTATTCTTTGCTTCATTGGTGTTCTCCATCATTGGAACGCTCATCGCCGCATTAGCGCCAGGTTTTGGTCTTTTGCTAGTAGCCCGTGTAATTCAGGCAATTGGAACAGCACTGTTATTGCCTCTTATGTTCAATACGATATTATTGATATTCCCAGTTCATAAACGGGGAGCAACGATGGGTCTAATGGGGCTCGTCATCATGTTCGCACCAGCGATCGGACCAACAGTTTCTGGCTTGATTCTTGAACACCTTACTTGGCATTGGATTTTCTGGATTTCGTTGCCTTTCCTTGTGGCCGCATTATTATTTGGCTTGATATATATGCAAAATGTCTCTCCAATCACTAAACCAAAAATTGACGTGCCATCGATTATTTTATCGACGATTGGTTTTGGCGGAATCGTATATGGCTTCAGTATGGCCGGGGACAAAGGATGGGGTAGTGCCATCGTCTTGATTACACTCATTGTCGGATTGATTGGCCTGCTCTTATTCTCCTTAAGACAATTGAAAATGGAAAAGCCGATGATCGATTTAAGCGTGATGAAATACCCTATGTTCACGTTAGGGCTCATTACCGTTTTCCTTGCTTTCATGGTCATCCTATCTTCCATGATTCTTTTACCGATGTACTTACAAACGGGTATGGCATTGGCTGCATTCACGGCTGGACTTGTACTCTTGCCTGGTGGTGTCCTGAACGGGATCATGTCGCCAATAACGGGACGTATCTTTGATAAGTATGGTCCTAGAGGGTTGGTCACTCCAGGATTCATCATCATGATTATCGTGTTATGGTTCTTATCGAACGTCACGACAGAAACGACGATCACCATGATCATCATCCTGCATTCTTTATTGATGGTAGGGGTTTCCCTTGTCATGATGCCAGCACAGACGAATGGTCTTAATCAACTTCCGAAAGAATTGTACCCTGATGGAACGGCTCTAATGAATACATTACAGCAAGTGTCGGGTGCAATTGGTACGACAGTGGCGATCACCATCATGTCTGCTTCCCAAAAATCTTATATGATGAAATTGGAAAATCCATTAGACCCAGCTGCCATAGGAGCTTCATTGACAGCAGGTGTTCAAGATGCTTTCATTTTCGGTCTGCTTCTTGCGGTCGCCGGACTGGTTGTTTCCCTCTTCATTAAAAACGCACGTGAAAAGTAAATAAAAAAAATTAGCCAGAGAGAGAGTGATTCTCCTCTGGCTAATTTTTTTAAATCGGTAGTAATCAAGCTAGCTTGGATTTCTTAAGTTCTTCCATGGCAGCATGTTCTTTTTTACCATGTAAGAAGTAGTATAGGACGGTAGTGACAAGGACGGTAATACCCAGGATGACGTACAATGTACTGTATCCCGTTTTTGGAATGATGTATCCAAGAAGGTAAGGCCCAAATCCGAGCCCTGCATCAAGTGCAATGAAGAACGTTGATGTGGCTAACCCCATCCGGTGAGGCGGTGTCAGTTTGACTGCAATGGCCTGTGTGCTTGATTGCATGTTCCCAAATCCGAGTCCAATCAAGATACCGGACAATAGTAATGTAAAGCTATTTGTTGCTGTACTTAGGAGTAACATTCCCCCGGCAAAAATGATGAATGTCGGATACATAATGTAGTTTGCACCTTTGGAGTCCATCAATCGGCCTGTGAAAGGACGCGATACCAATACGGCAACAGCGTAGACCAGGAAGAAGAAGCTGGCTGTGCTGACCAGGTCGATTTCAATCGCATAGAAGTTAATATAAGAAAGGACGCTGGAATAACAGAATGCCACTAACAAAGTGATGATTGCAATTGGGACGGCATTCGGTTCAATAAAGCTAGAAAGCTTAAAGCCTTTCACCTCAGCTGTTTTAGTTGAGATCTCTAATTTCGGTACATATATGAAAAGAGCCGTCAGTACCCCGATGATGCCCAAGGCTACACAGAAAATCAATATCACTTGGAAGCTTGTATGCTGACTTAAAGATAGCCCGATGAAAGGTCCGATTGCTGTGGCTAATGTTGCACTCATGCTGAAATAGCCGATTCCCTCCGCTTTACGCGTAATCGGTATGATCTGGGCGACGATCGTTCCAGATGCAGTTCCGGCCATCCCCATTGTAAAACCATGAATTAAGCGGTTGGCGAGGAGGAAAGGAACCCCGAAATCCACAAAGTATAAAAGGGTAGCCAAGGTGAAGAAGACTAATCCGATCAATAATGTATTCTTCCGGCCAATGGCGTTGATGAAGCGACCGATCAAAAGCCGTCCAATCAATGAACCGATGATGAAAATTCCGGTAATGAGTCCTGCCTGGCTCGTGGTAGCACCATATTCTTCTACGGCATAGACCCCGATCGTGACCATTAATAAATAAAAGATTAACGTAATGAAAAAGTTGACGGAAGAAACGATGATAAAATCTTTCGTCCATAATTTTGGTTTAGCAGCTTGTTGCAATTTTTTGTCTCCTCACTTTATAAGTTTATTTCTTATGCTTTCCATGACGCGTATAGCTTCTTGTTGCTCAGCCTCCGAAACGCCTATCAGGATGTCCTGTTCGAATCGGTCTATCGTTACACGCACTTCCAGATAAACGGTTCTCCCCAGCTCAGTAAGATGCATGATTTTTTCACGCTTATCCTTACCAGGAATCTGTTCAACGTACCCGAGTTCTTCTAAGCGGTTAATCGTCCTTGTGACGGTCGGTTTTTCCACACCTTGATAATTGGATAACTCTACAAGCGTCGAAGGTCCGTCATTAAATAGGCGATATAAGATCGTCCATTGGGCCCTGTATAGATGGTGTTTACCAAGCTGTATATTGAGGTTGTTTTCAAAGGGTCTATATAACAACATTAGTTGATGGAAGAATTTACGATATGTCTCGATTTTTATTGCCTCCTCACCGATAATAGTTACCCTTGGTAACTATAGTAGTGTACCAGATATGGTAAGGGTCTGTATAGTGCTATTTTTCTTGTTTTGTGGATTGGGAAATTCATTTGATGCAAAATAAGAAAGTTTAGGATTTACAAATAGGGCTACATATAGAATAGTATTGGAAAAAGTAAGCAGAAACTTTGACCGTTAATCTGCATCAATGCTACGCTAACTTTTCTATAGTATGTAATAAAAATCAAGGAGGAACATGCATGACACAATCAACGCAACAAACGATCACACTGGCAAACCGTCCAAAAGGGATGCCTTCCAAAGAAGATTTCAAATTTGTGGAGAGTGAAGTTCCCTCACCGAAAGAAAATCAGATTTTAATACGGACGCTTTATTTATCCGTTGATCCTTATATGCGTGGAAGAATGCAAGATACTAAATCCTATATTGCCCCATTTGAGTTGAATAAAGTCATTACTGGTGGCGTCGTGGCTGAAGTGGTGGAATCCAAATCGTCCAGCTTCAAGCAAGGCGATGTCGTTGTGGGAAATATCGACTGGGCGGAATATACGGTCGTAAATGAAAAGCAAGTCAGGGTGATTGATCCTAAAGTGGCACCAATCACGACTCATTTAGGCATACTGGGCATGACGGGATTGACTGCATACTTTGGGTTACTGGATATCGGTAAACCGCAAGAAGGCGAAACGGTCGTCGTTTCCGGAGCGGCTGGAGCTGTCGGTTCTGTCGTTGGACAGATCGCAAAAATCAAAGGTGCCAAGGTAGTGGGGATTGCCGGTTCTGATGAGAAAATAGAGTATTTAACAAAAGAACTGGGCTTTGACGGAGCTGTTAATTATAAGAAGGAAAGTTTTGAAACGGATTTGAAGAATGCAGTCCCTGATGGAGTCGATGTGTATTACGATAATGTTGGCGGCCAAGTAACGGATGCCGTTTTCAAACTGTTAAATATGAATGCGCGTATCCCATTATGTGGTGCAATCTCTTCTTATAATGCAGAAGGTAAAGATTTTGGGCCACGCCTGCAATCGGCCATGATCAAAACAAGCGCACTTATGAAAGGCTTCACGGTCGGGAATTATGCAGATCGTTTCCAAGAAGGAGCTTCAGATTTGGGGCAGTGGCTGCAACAAGGTAAACTGAAGTACGAAGAAACCATTGTGGAAGGGTTCGAAAACACCCCTGAGGCATTCTTGGACTTATTTAAAGGAAAGAACCTAGGGAAGCAGCTTGTCAAAGTTGCCGATCCGGAATACGCAGTTCTTTAAGTTTTTATACTGGGCATAGTGGAGGGAGACCTTTACTATGCTTTTTTTATGGTCCATGAAAGGGAACGCGTTAACTATTTTATAGGGAATGCACGAAATATGTGTAAAAATGCCATATTTCGTTATAAAATGTATATACAGACAGAAAGGGTGATGGATGATGTCAAATGTTGCGAAATTTCGAGATTTTTTAATGCGTGAAAAAATCCATATGAATGAGTTCAAAGAGGAAGATATCACCTTTTTCAGAGTGGAACAGAAGTTGAAGGATGGATGGAAGGTCCTGTTAGTCTTTTCATTTAATCAAGATGAAAAAGTGGCGGATTTATTTTGTTTTAATGTAACGGAGCTAAAGAATCCCGATAAGAAGGCAGCCGTTCATACGTTATTGAATGAATATAATGCTCAATTCCGATTTTCAAAGTTATATGAGGAAAATGGGACGATTTCGATTCGCTATTCGTATTCCTTTGATGGTGAATTTTTACCGGACTTGGCATTCCGAAAGCTGATCATGTTGCTTGAAACAGCGGAACAAGTTTATCCAAGGCTTATGGAAGTGATCTGGTCTTAATGTTTGGAAGAATCCTTTTGCCGGGAACTTTTTAACATCTCTATTGGGCCGAAACATATACTAATTCTATCTCCAGGAATTATTATTATTTTTTTCGAAAAGACTATTGCACTTTTGTGAAATTAGCTATATAATTATTTTTGTTGTTAGTAATTCGACA
>NZ_JBNNSR010000007.1:0-279449 GCF_050277925.1 Peribacillus sp. NPDC097264 | reverse complement strand
GACAAAATTCTACAAGGATATGCGGGTGTAGTTTAGTGGTAAAACCTCAGCCTTCCAAGCTGATGATGAGGGTTCGATTCCCTTCACCCGCTCCAACTATACATACTCATAACGCAGGGTTTCGTTACCTGGAGAACGAAGCTTTGCGTTTTTTATTTTCAAACAACAAGCGGGTATGAAAAAATTTCATTTAACGGTTGCATATTTTTCTATTAAGCTATATAATTATTTTATTAGTTGATTCGACAAAATTCTACAAGGATATGCGGGTGTAGTTTAGTGGTAAAACCTCAGCCTTCCAAGCTGATGATGAGGGTTCGATTCCCTTCACCCGCTCCAATCATACATACTCATAACGCAGGGTTTCGTTACTTGGAGAACGAAGCTTTGCGTTTTTTATATTTTCGAACAGAAATCCTACTGATTACAGCAGGATTTCTTTTTATTGTACAAATTTGTAAGTATCTGTTCTTTTACCTATAATTTAGGTAAGTGAAAATGGAGGAATGAGGTTGTACATGGATAAGAAGCTGAATGTGAAATCATTTTTTTCCTTGTTAAGATCGGAAAAACTGCCAATGGGAATGGTGTTATTTGTCGTAGTGTTAAGTTTGGTGGAAACGGTGGCGAGTCTCGTCGTCCCGTTGGTTACGAAGAATCTGGTCGATATGATATCTGGAAGCGGGATCGAGCGAACAACGATATTCCTTTTGCTAGGGGCTTTTATTGTCCAGACCGTTGCGGGAGGTTTTTCCTTCTACTTTCTGAGCTATATCGGTGAAAATGTTGTAGCTGGAATCCGTCGGAAATTATGGGATCATATTTTACAATTGCCCGTATCGTTTTTTGATTCCCACCAGTCCGGTGAAACGCTTAGCCGGATCACTCAGGATACGAATACGATTAAGACGATCATCACGAATCATTTCGTGACATTCATTTCAGGGATCATATCGATTATCGGGTCGATCATCATCTTATTCCTGTTGGACTGGCGGATGACGGTCATCATGCTCAGCATCGTACCACTATCCATGCTGATCCTGATTCCGCTTGGGCGGAAGATGTATAAAGTCTCTAAGCAGACGCAGGATGAAATGGCCACCTTCAGCGGAAATCTAGGGAGGGTCCTAGGCGAGGTCCGTTTAGTGAAGTCGCATAATGGCGAAGAGTTGGAACGTGAAAAAGGCAATCGTGGCGTTGGTGAGCTCTTTCGTTTTGGATTGAAGGAGGCTAGGATCCAAGCCATCATTTCCCCCTTCATGACGACAATCATGATGGTGATTCTCGTGATCCTTATTGGATATGGGGGAGTTCGGGTGGCTTCTGGTGCACTGACAGCGGGGACACTTGTTGCCATCATTATTTATATGATCCAAATCATCGTGCCCTTTAGTCAGATGGCCTCATTTTTTACGGCATTTCAAAAGGCGATGGGAGCGACGGAACGAATCCAGGGCGTCCTTTCGATACCTGGTGAAACCTATGAAGGGAAGCATGACACATTGGTCACAGCTGATTTGACGTTTAAGGATGTATCATTTTCCTATCAAGCGTCTAAGCCCATTTTGAATGATTTATCGTTTACGGTTCCTGCCAATAAGACGGTCGCCCTGGTGGGACCAAGCGGTGGTGGGAAGACGACGATATTTTCGTTGATTGAACGTTTTTATGAACCCACGAATGGGATGGTCTCGTTGGGAACGGTGCCAATTAAGGATATTGAACTTTCCATATGGCGGTCGCAAATTGGGTATGTGTCACAGGAAAGTCCAATCATGACGGGGACGATAAAAGAAAATATAGCGTACGGGCTAGGCCGTCAAGTTGAAATGGATGAAATCATCGACGCAGCAAAGATGGCAAATGCCAACCAGTTTATCGAAAGGCTTCCGGATGGCTTTGATACGGAGGTAGGGGAAAGAGGCGTGAAGTTATCGGGTGGTCAACGGCAGCGGATTGCCATTGCCCGGGCTGTGTTGCGCAATCCGAAAATCCTGCTATTGGACGAAGCGACATCCAATCTCGATAGTGAATCGGAACTTCTTGTTCAGCATGCCATCAAGAACCTGATGGCGGGCAGGACGACCCTGATCATTGCCCATCGGCTGTCGACGGTCATTGATGCGGATCGATTACTGGTTGTGGAAGAAGGGCGGATTACTGGGGCGGGGACACATGAAGAATTGCTTGCAAGTCATGGCTTGTATCGAAAGCTAGCCACGCAGCAATTGCAACTGCAGAATTGAGCACTTCAGGGGAGTAGCCTCCGAATCTGTTAAAAAATACACAAAAAAAACATGAGCCATTATCTCGATATGACTCATGTTTTTGCATTATCCTTCTAGGACGGAAAAAGATCCGTCTCCGCCGTGAATCTCGAGGAACATATCCATCAATGACTTTGTGAGCTGTTCGGCTTCTTTGATGGGTGTCTTTGCTTGTAAATAGATGATCTGGATGGCATGTTTGGTGTCTTCGGTGACCTTCGTCCGTTCCGAATCGACGTAGGGACTCCCGAATGCGCCGTCATCATCAGCTGAAACGATCATGTTTTCCATCGAGTTCACCCGCCCATTCAATCCAGGATATTGGTCCGGACTTCCACCAATTTTAATGGAGAGATCACCTGATAATGCATCTGCATCATAGATGCCAATCGGGACCTCGTATAAAAGCGAGAAGAAGTTATTCAAGTCGATGGCTGAATGGATAGGGGATAAGTAATTCTGCTTTTTGACTCGGCGGTATAGGGCCTCGACGGAAGGGCGATAGCGTGAAGGGTTCGTCCCGGTCATTTTGAAAATCTCCCGCCATTCTTTGATACCCGGAAAATCCGTGAGTTCCTTTTCTTCAAGATCAAAAAATAAAGCTTCTTGAAATAATTGAAGTCTCCCTTTTACCATTTGCGGCGAGGGGCCGACTTCGATGTTTTCGTATGTAATGAAACCAATCTTGAAATCGGGAACTTTGCTTGCGAGATTAGAGGAAATCTTAATTTCCAAGTGATACACCTCCAAAAATGATTGAAATTAGTTTATCATAGATACCAATGGTTTGATATGTTACAAGCATCATTGGGTAGAATGAAGAGAACGAAGGTGATAGAAATGGATATGCATGCACTCAAGCAAGAAGTGATTTTATATAGTAAGGAAATAGGCATCGATAAAATCGGTTTTACGTCAGCCACGACGTTCACGGAGTTGAAAAGCAGGCTGATCCGACAGCAGGAGCTGGATTATCAGTCCGGCTTTGAAGAAAAGGATATCGAAAAAAGGGTCAGGCCCGAATTGATCTTCGATAAACCGCAATCAATCATATCAATTGCGCTTGCCTACCCTTCGAAATTGAAGGATGCCCCTCAAAGCAAGAAAGGAGAGCGCCGCGGGATTTTTTGCCGGGCCTCCTGGGGAACGGATTACCATACCGTGCTCCGTAATAAACTGCAGCTACTTGAAGATTTTATAAAAGGGAAAGTCCCTGGAGCCATGGCGAAATCAATGGTGGATACGGGCGAACTTTCGGACCGGGCCGTTGCAGAGCGGGCAGGAATCGGATGGAGCGCCAAAAACAGCATGATCATCACTCCGGAATTTGGTTCGTATGTGTATTTGGGTGACATGATTACCAACTTGCCGTTCGAGCCGGATCAGCCGATGGAGGATCAGTGCGGCACATGCAATAAGTGTGTGGATGTATGCCCAACAGGTGCCCTTGTGCAAGGTGGACAGTTGAATGCCAAACGCTGTATTGCATTTTTGACGCAGACGAAAGATTTCCTTCCAGATGAATTCAGGACGAAAATAGGCAACCGGTTATATGGATGTGATACGTGTCAGACTGTCTGTCCAAAAAATAAAGGGATGGATTTTCATTTTCATGAAGAGATGGAGCCGGATCCAGAGCTTGCCAAACCGCTGCTGAAGCCATTGCTCACCATCTCCAATCGCGATTTTAAAGAGACATACGGACATGTATCTGGATCATGGCGTGGCAAAAAGCCGATTCAGCGGAATGCCATCTTGGCATTGGCTCACTTTAAGGATGAAACCGCCATGCCGGAACTGATTCAAATCATGCAAGAAGACCCGCGCCCCGTTTTGCGTGGCACGGCTGCCTGGGCGATCGGGAAAATCGGTCGGGAACGGTCGACCTCCATTTTGGAAGAAGCCAGGTTGAAGGAAAAAGACGAAGAAGTGCTCGCGGAAATTGAAAAAGGATTACAGTTCACTTACCATAATGAATAAAAAGGAAGGCCCCGAAAGCAACCATTCGGGGCCTTTCCATTTTTAGCAGTTTGACCGATAAATAGTGTGATTTGACCGATAAAAGTGGCAAAACGACCGATAAAAAGCCGAATTGACTGATAAAACTACCCCATCGACCGATAATTGCTTCTCAGTTGAGCAATGGACCGAATGAAGTTGTGTTTTTAACCAAGCCCTCCTTCATACACATTAGAAGAGGCGCTATGAAGGAGGGCTTGATTTTGAGGGAACAGTTGAAACGGCTTTTACAGGAAAGGGTTGAACTTTACACTTCCAATGAGCATGTACGGGGAGAGGGTAAGATCTATCTGAAAAAGGAAGCACTGAAGAAGCATGATACGGAAATTGTCCGTGTGAATGCTGCTGGAAAGGTTGACTCGGAACGGCAGGAAGGGGATTTGAAAATCCTGACCTATCAAGTGCATCTGCAGTATTTAATGAAGCAGGAGGATGGCTTCTATATAGAAGAGGAGATGGAAGAGAGGGAGGCGCGGTTTCGGGATGAATACTTAATAGAAGAACGGGAGCTTGAACCTGATTTAGAACCTGACGAGGACCCGGAAAATTGGGAAGTGGGTTTGGATCGGCTTACTTATAAGTATGACCGGATGAAGGCGGTTCAGTATGCGGAGCGATGGTGGAATGAGTTCAATCCACAGTATTATAAATTCACCGATGACTGCACCAACTTTATTTCCCAGTGCTTGCATGCCGGGAACATCCCGATGTGGGGCGAGCCGAACAAGAATAAAGGGTGGTGGATCAGAGGAAAGAATTGGAGCTATACCTGGACGACAGCTCATTCTTTGTATCATCTGCTTAAGGGAGGGAAAGGGATCAGGACAAAAGAAGTGGAGACGGCACAGGAATTGAACCTGGGTGACATCCTGTGCATTGACTTTGAAGGTGACGGGCGGTTCGATCATAACTTGATTGTGACGGCAAAGGACCAAAAAGGCATGCCTCTTGTGAATGCCCATACGATGAATAGTCGCCATCGATATTGGACGTATGAGGATTCGACTCGATATACACCGAACATCGTCTATAAATTTTTCGTGATATTAGATGGAGTGTGATTGTTTTTAGTCTGTTTGTTTAATGCTATAATTAGTTGAAGTTTAAACTAGAGGTGAAAATGAAGTGGCAATACATGTAGTTTTATATCAACCACAGATTCCAGCAAATACAGGAAATATCGCAAGAACATGCGCAGGAACGGATTCACACCTGCACCTTATCCGTCCGCTTGGTTTTTCAACGGATGATAAACAGCTTAAACGGGCTGGGCTCGATTATTGGGAACATGTGAAGATTCATTATTATGATTCATTGGAAGAGTTTTTTGAGAAGAATGCCGGCGGTGCATTTTATTACTTAACCAAATTTGGTGAACAGCCGCATACAACCTTCGATTACAGTGATCAAGAAAGTGAAATTTATTTTATTTTCGGACGCGAAACGACAGGACTGCCAAAAGAGTTGATCAAAGAGAATATGGACAGATGTCTCCGTATTCCAATGACGGATAAAATCCGGTCACTGAACCTTTCCAATACGGCCGCCATCTTGATTTATGAGGCGTTAAGACAACAGGATTACCGTGACTTGGAATTAAAAAGAGAATATTAAGGAGTTATTCGTCAGCGGGGTGGGGATGCTTTGCTGACGAATGCTTATACATAATTAGGGGGTAAAGCAATGAATAACATCATCGAGAAAATTCTGGACCACCGTTCCGTCCGTTCTTTTGAGGACAAGCTATTGTCTGCGGAACAAATTTCCACGATTGTTGAGTGTGCACAGGCTGCATCAACTTCAAGCTATATCCAGGCCTATTCGATCATCGGGGTGACCGACCCGGAAAAGAAAGCCAAGCTTGCTGAATTGGCTGGACCTCAATCATATGTAGAGAATAATGGACATTTATTCGTGTTTTGTGCCGATTTACATCGTATGGACATAGTAGCCGAGATGGAAAACGAAGATCTTACTGCACCAATTGAAAGTACGGAAAAATTCATGGTGGCCTGCATCGATGCCGCACTCGCTGCTCAAAATGCGGCGCTTGCTGCTGAATCAATGGACCTCGGCATTTGCTATATTGGTGGTATTCGTAATGACCTTCAACAAGTTTCGGAAATCCTGGACATCCCACATCGTGTCGTTCCTCTATTCGGCCTTGTTGTCGGATATCCAAAAAAACGTTCAGACAAAAAGCCAAGACTTCCTCAAGCCAATGTATATCATGAAAATGGCTATCAAACGGATAAACAGACCTTCATCGGTCAGCTAGAAGCATACAATGAAACGATTTCCGACTATTATGAGCAACGGACCAAAGGAAAACGGAAAGAAACCTGGACGCAACAAATGGCGGACATGGCCGGCAAGAAAAGCCGGATGTATATGAAGGACTTTGTGGAAAAACAAGGATTGAAAAAACAATAATTATAGGTGGATGATTCTCTACTTCATGTTCGAACATCCATTTAAAAGGATTACATCTCATTAATTATATAGAGCTTAAAAATAAGAGCCTGACACTAAGTGTTGGGCTCTTATTTCTTGTATAAATTAAAATAATGCAGATATTCTTTTTCTGATAGGATGTAAAAAAATTTTCCGATGAATTATTTCGAAGGTTCAAGGAGGCATGTCATAAATCAAGTATAAGGAGATTATCCGCTTTTTAACAAAGTAAATATTAACAAAGGCAATAGTGAGAAAACTTCACAGCCTAATTAAGTATATAATAAACATTTGTACTGATAACTTCATAATAAGAAAGGAAGTAACAATTTGCAGGTATTAGGTGGTATTTTATTTTTTTGTAGCTTCATATCTATCTTTGTATTTATCATTTTAGGTATAGTAGCACTACTCAAAAAGAACGGAAAGGCAAAATCGCGTTTTATTGGAGTGGGTGGTTCATTTATTGTCGCCATCATTTCATTTATTATTATAGGAGCAAGCGGGGAATCTGAAGAAACCACAACAGATAAAGAGAAGCCAGCTCAAGAACAGAAAACAGAAAAGGCAGAAACACCTGAAGAGAAAGCAGAGAGAGAGGCCAAAGAGAAGGCCATTGTTGAGGAGAAAGCGAAACAGGCTGCTGAAGAAAAAGCTAAGGATGAAGCAGAGGCTAAGAAGAAGGCTGAAGCTGAGAAGAAAGCTAAAGAAGAAGCTGAAAAGAAAGCTAAAGAAGAAGCGGCTGCTAAAAAAGCAAATGCAAAACCTATTGAATATAATAGGTTGAAGAAAAATCCAGATAAAATGATTGGTGAGTATACGAAATATACTGGTGAGGTTATTCAGATCCAGGAAGAAGAGGACTTTACGGCCATCCGTTTAGCTGTTACAAAAACATCATATGGATATGATCCTAATGACATTATAATGGTCATGTATGCAGGTACGACCGATTATATAGAAGATGATGTTATTACTGTGTACGGAACTATTTCTGGCGAATACAGCTATACTTCCCAAGCCGGTTGGGAAATCTCTATTCCAAGCATGCTAGCTGAAGAGTTTGAAAAGTAAAAGGAAAGTCACTCTTAGTGGAGGCACTTATATGGTGTCTCTTTTTTTATGCTTTTCTTCCAAAAAAAGGGGCTACCCCCACAAGTCATTCCCATGACTTGTGGGATAGCGCCCTTTTTCGTATGCTCTTATTTATTTTTCACACCTGGTTTGTCGGCATATCCACCAGTGAAGATGGCAGCTAAAAACGCAATTGTTACGGCAATGACAATAACTGTTCCCATGATGTAACCTCCCTTTACCCATATTGTCCCACTTAAGTATAGGCTTAGTATACCCCAATTTTTAGTAGATGTGCACGTAAATTTTCTTGCCTCGTGATTTGTCACCAAATATTCAAGACTTTAAAGGAAAACCTTGGATTGGGCAGCCGGACAAGATGAACCTCTTTGGAAAGTCTGACATGTTTGTCAAACTCGGCGCATAGATTTAAGTATTCTCTGAAAGTGATAGGGGGAGGTTCCTAGATGGATATTTTAAAGAAAATCGAAAAATTTAGAGAAGATGAACAGAAGCTGAAGTGGGAAGGCACCTTCGCAGAATACTTAGAGATACTGAAAGAAAAGCCATTAGTTGCACAATCTGCTCATTCGCGTGTATACAACATGATCAGAGATGCTGGGATAGAGGAAGTAGATGGAACGAAGAAGTACAACTTTTTCAGTGGTCAGCTGTTTGGACTTGAGGATTCATTGGAGAGGCTCATCGAGGAGTATTTTCATCCCGCCGCTAAGCGGTTGGATGTCCGAAAGAGGATTTTGCTTTTGATGGGACCGGTATCAGGTGGGAAGTCTACATTGGTTTCACTCCTTAAGAGGGGGCTTGAAAGTTATTCGTTAAATGACTCAGGGGCGATCTATGCGATAAAAGGATGTCCGATGCATGAAGATCCACTGCATCTCATTCCTCAAAACTTGCGGCAGGATTTCTTTGAGGAATATGGCATCCGGATTGAGGGGAATCTGTCACCGCTGAATGTGATGAGATTGGAACAGGAATATGGCAGCCGGATTGAAGACGTGATGGTTGAGCGTATCTTCCTTTCAGAAGACAAACGTGTGGGGATTGGTACATTCAGTCCATCCGACCCTAAATCACAGGATATTGCCGACTTGACCGGAAGCATCGACTTTTCGACGATTGCCGAATTCGGATCTGAATCAGATCCGCGAGCCTATCGCTTTGATGGTGAGCTCAATAAGGCAAATCGCGGAATGATGGAGTTCCAGGAAATGCTGAAATGTGATGAGAAGTTTTTATGGCATTTGCTCTCACTGACTCAGGAGGGGAATTTCAAAGCAGGAAGGTTCGCATTAATCAGTGCAGATGAACTGATCGTTGCCCATACGAATGAAACGGAGTACAAGGCATTCATATCCAACAAAAAAAATGAAGCCCTACATTCCCGGATTATCGTCATGCCGATCCCGTATAACTTAAAGGTGAGCGAAGAAGAGAAGATTTATGAAAAAATGATCCATGAAAGCGATGTTTCCGATGTCCACATTGCTCCGCATACCTTGCGGGTGGCAGCCATTTTCAGTATCATGACCCGTTTAAAGGATCCGAAAAAAGGTGATATCGATTTATTGAAAAAGATGAGACTGTACGATGGGGAAAATGTTGAAGGATTCAACTCCGCGGACATCAATGAGCTGAAGAAGGAATACCAAGATGAAGGCATGAGCGGGATAGATCCACGGTATGTCATTAACCGGATATCCTCCACTATCATTCGGAAGGAAAACCCGTCCATCAACGCACTTGACGTATTGATGTCGTTGAAGGCAGGCCTTGACCAGCATCCGTCGATAACGAACGAGCTAAGGGAACGATATTTGAACTTCATTTCGCTTGCACGTAAGGAATATGATTCGATTGCCAAAAATGAAGTGCAAAAAGCGTTTGTGTATTCCTATGAAGAGTCGGCGAAGATCCTTATGGACAATTACCTAGATAACGTCGAAGCATACTGCAATAAATCAAGACTGCGCGATCCACTGACTGGGGAGGAAATCAATCCAGACGAGAAATTGATGCGCTCGATTGAAGAACAAATCGGCATTTCTGAAAATGCCAAAAAAGCCTTCCGTGAAGAAATCCTGATCCGTATCTCGGCCTATGCAAGGAAAGGAAAACGATTTGATTATAATTCCCATGACCGCCTACGTGAAGCCATTCAGAAAAAGCTGTTTGCTGATTTGAAGGATGTTGTCAAAATCACGACTTCAACCAAGACACCGGATGAAAGACAACTGAAGAAAGTGAATGAAGTCATCAAGAGACTTATTGACGAACATGGGTATAACTCGACTTCCGCCAATGACTTACTTCGCTACGTAGGAAGCTTGTTAAACCGCTAAAAACAAGAAGACCCCTGCCTTAAAAGGTGGGGGTATTTATCGAAAGAAAATATTGTAAATAATACCAATTCGTGATATCTTTTAGCTGAAGCAGTTATTCTCCGATGTTAATAAAACAACCTATTAAAATCCTCTGAAATACTTCGCGCTTCGGATATTTTCACATGATCGTCCAACATGTACATGAAGAAACGTTGTCGTTGTCATGGATCAGTAAGGTTTTTTCTGTTTTGTAAGCGCAATCATAAAAAGGTTGATGGAGGGATTTCAAATGAGTGTAATCGCTGAATTGAATGAATTGGCTGGTAAAATCAACAGTAATCCGGAGCATATCCAAAACGAGGAAAATCGTGTGTATCAATTCAACATTGAAGAGATTGGACCGGTTCAGCTGTTGATTAATAATGGACAAGTTGAAGTGATCGAAGGTACGACAAATGATCCAGAAGTGACATTGAAATTATCAGAGAAGAATTTCTCCAAGTTATTAAAGGACGATTTAAATACAACGGTCGCTTTTATGACAGGTGGCCTAAAGGTAGACGGAAACATCGCTTTGGCATTGAAACTGCAGGAAATTGTAAAACGTTATAAATGAAAATACCGAACTCTGCCGTTCTTGGGAGAGTTCGGTGTTTTTTGTGTTGTGGGTTCTTTTATTCAGTGACATTTAATCCGTATTGTTCGATGAGTGTGACGAGCTGGCTTGGTGATAACTTGTCTTCGCGGTATTCGATTTTGATTTCGCCGTCATCCACATCGATGATGGCACGCTCGACGCCTTCCGTACTCAATAGGATGGACTCTAAATTTAAAATTGGGCCCTCGGTTGTCGCTTCCCTCACATAGAGTGTAGTGGTTTCCATGCTCCATTCACCTCCTGGATTTTTTCCATATAGATTATCTATACCCTTTATCCATTGGACATATGTACGGTTTGAAAATTGGAAATATAGGGTATCAATAAGGTAGAGGTGATATAAAATGAGTAAAGAAGAATTGAAAAGAGAACATGTTCCAGAGAACAGTTCGATGGCGAAAGACTTAGACGAGATGAAAGAACTTGGGAAGCAAATGGAACGGCAGAGAACGAACGAAGAACTGAAGGAATGGGATAAACGACCAGGTACCGTCCAACATGAAGTCGAGGAAAAAAAAGAGTGAAAAGGCGTGCCATTGAAATCGTTCCATCCATGTAAAAAAGGGTATCCAAGGAAGTTACAGGATGCCCTTTTATTTGTGTCAATGCCTATCGAAAAACCGCATTGATCGGGATGGGAGATCGACATCCCCTGCAACTCCTCCTTTTATAGATCCTTCAAATCTTAATAACCCGTAACGTAACTACTTCATTCTCTTTGTTTTCTCTCTAAAACAACGATTCCGCCCGCTTATATCATTTCATTAGCACCGGTCACTCACTGAGGATATTGAGTTTCTTGTTGTTCAGGTTTATCCTTCCCTGTTGACCTGGGACAGCCGCAAAGCATGTCCAATTTCTTTTATCGCGTAGGAACCCGTCTTATTTTTGGGCAAAACAACCATTAATGAATTTTTGTGTAAATTATCCTTCGCCGCTGCATAGGATAGAGTAATACTTTTATTTTTATCCGATTTTTCTCGAATTGTATATTTGAATAGCTAAACCTGTGTTGCTGTGGGCTTTCTCACACTAATTTATTATATGAAGGAATGATGAAAAGCGTGCAAACATTTTTAAGGGGGGAAGAGAATGTCAGAAGAGAATAATAAACAATACGTGATCTCAGAGGAAAACTGGTCCCTCCATCGGAAAGGCTATGATGATCAACAACGCCATCAGGAAAAGGTGCAAGAGGCTATCAAGAATAATCTGCCTGATTTGATTTCTGAAGAAAGCATCGTGATGTCCAATGGTAAGGATGTTATCAAAATCCCGATTCGCTCCTTGGATGAATATAAAATCCGCTATAACTATGATAAAAACAAACATGTCGGTCAGGGGGACGGGGATAGTAAAGTCGGGGATGTCATTGCAAGAGATGGATCGCCATCGAATGCCGGTTCCGGAAAAGGGCAAGGTGCTGGGGACAAGGCGGGCGAGGATTATTATGAAGCCGAAGTGTCGATGATGGAGTTGGAGGAAGCATTGTTTAGCCAATTGGAGCTGCCGAACCTTCAGAAAAAGGAACATGCGGAGCATACGCTTGAGCATATTGAATTCAATGATATCCGGAAAACCGGCTTGATGGGGAATATCGACAAAAAGAAAACGATGATATCGGCCTTCAAACGGAATGCCTTAAGCGGCGATCCAGGCTTTCATCCCATTTATAAGGAAGACTTCAAATTCAAGACATGGAATGAGGTCGAAAAGCCGGATTCCAAAGCGGTCGTGCTGGCGATGATGGATACATCAGGAAGCATGGGTCTGTGGGAAAAATATATGGCCAGGAGCTTCTTCTTTTGGATGAACCGCTTTTTACGGACAAAATATGAAACCGTCGAGATAGAATTCATTGCCCATCACACCGAAGCGAAAGTTGTGCCTGAAGAGGATTTCTTTTCAAAAGGGGAAAGCGGTGGAACGATTTGTTCATCCGTCTACCGTAAAGCATTAGAACTTATCGATCATAAATATGACCCTGTGAAATTCAATATCTACCCGTTCCATTTTTCCGATGGTGACAACCTCACATCCGATAATGCCAGGTGCGTCAAGCTCGTGGAAGAACTCATGAAGGTCTCCAATATGTTCGGTTATGGCGAAGTCAACCAGTATAACCGCCATTCCACCCTCATGACTGCCTATAAGAACATTGACAATGAAAAATTCAGGCATTATATCCTTAAGCAAAAGGCCGATGTATTCCATGCGATGAAGAGCTTTTTCAAGGAAGAAGAAAGTAAGAAATACGCGTAAAACAAAGAAAAAGAAGCCTGTGATGGCTTCTTTTTCTTTGTTGGCTTTAGGCCTCTACGAGAGAGGGTTCCAGCTTAGCTTTTGAAGAATCTTTCTTATGGGTGGTAAGTGTTACAACTAAACAGATGCCTAGGAATACAACAAATAAGCTGGAGATGACCCATAATGCCGTACCAAGGCTGGCTTGCATATTACCACCATAGTAAAGCAACGACCTCATTCCATCGACCATGTACCTCGTTGGAAGGAAGATGCTTGCGATACGGTGGAAATCCGGTAGGTTTGCGATAGGAACCGCCCCACCACTGCCGAAAATACCCATGATGTTGAGCGGGAACATTATAAGCATTCCCCATTTGCCAAAGAATAGGCTGATTACTTTAAACATGAGGAACATCGTCATACTGCTTAACAAGGTAAACCAGAATATTGGCCATATGCCAATGGAATGCACACTCCCGAAAAATCCGAACACAGCGAGTTGAAGCATGGCTGAAACCAGTAGTGTTACGATTAAACCGAAGAGCAATTCTGTAATGAGAATTTTTGTGTTGCTGATCGTGTGTCCCTTTGAGTTAAGAGTTTCACTGATTTTATTAATATAGCCATTTATCATTTGTACACCCAGCAGTCCTGTTATTGATGTAATCAGCACAATCATGAAGGGGGTCATCCCTTTATTTAAATTGGCTGGCAATCCAAGGACATTGGTTGATGTATAGTGGATGGGTTGATCTAATACAGAAGTTGAAAGTGGAGATACTTGCATATTTTTTGAAACCAATGCGGATTTAATTTGGCCGCTTAGGCCATCGGATGCTGATGATGCCATCGTTTGTAGCACATTAGAAGCAACTGCAGTAGCCATCTGACCACCAGCTTCATTGATCAAGATTTCCACCTCGGCCGCTTTTCCATCCGTCTCCCCTGAAATGAAGCCACCCTTCAATTCGTTAATGGAAGCTGAGAAGTTTTCAGGTATAACGATGGCTCCATAAGCATTATCATCCTTAATTTGATCGATTGCTTTTTCTTTGCTTGTCACCACAGACCATTGTAAGGAATGCCCGTCTACTTCTTTGGAAAGGTTACTTAGCAGACTTTTACCGAATGCAGAAGAGGTGAACTGTTCGTCTTCATTCACGATGATTAACGGAAAGTTGGACAATTTTGGATCGGCTCCACTGAATACGGGCAAATAGATGCATATCATGCTTAGCATTAGCAAGGGTACCGCCCAGATGGGAAACCAGGTCATTTTAATTTTTAATAATTTCTTCAAATCAATCATTCTCCTCAAACTAGTGAAACGGGTCAGTCATCAAGTCGGTCATTTGATTCTGCCTTTGAAAATACCTTTTTATTCATGATTTTTACCATTAAGTACAGCACTTCCCTGTCTTCCAGATCCATTTCCTCAAATATCTTAGAAGCATGGGAGTTATCTACAGAGTAAGAAACGACGCTATATCCAGCATCCGTTAATTGGATGAGTTGACTCCTTTTATCCAAAGGGTTTTCCACCCGTATAACCAATTCTTTTTTCTCAAGAGAATCGACTAAATAAGTGATCGATGCTGCTTTTAAGTTTAAATGCTGTGCCAATTGAATCGATAAGCAAGCGTTCTTCCGTTCGATATAGCTTAATATGGAATATTGATTGAGCGTCAACTCTTGTTTTCTCAAATGGCTGGCGAATGCCTTTAACCGATTGTTTGCCATTTTCTTGGCCAAATCATTATAAACACTTATTAACATGTCGACTGTAATCCCTTTATTCTCCTCCAAAAAAACACAACTCCTTAAAAGCGATAAAGTCAATAATACTTTAAATATTCTAAGTTGTAAAGGAGTTAAATCCGCTGATAATAAGGAAAATATTATAAAGTGCTTTGAATCATCAAAGTTTATTGTGTAAGCGTTCACAAACTCTCCTAAGAAATGATGGGTAATGGTCTTTTCCTAGGAGCAGTTATAAATAAAATTATAATGTGAGTGTGCTGGTTGCATTAACTAATTTCTTGAAGTGCCGATATAAGAAAAGAATGAAGGACTTTATACCTAAAAGGGGAGAGTTTTAAGAATAATAATAGTATACGGAGGGAAATAAAGTGAAGATGTATAGGAACTTGAAGATAAAAGTAAAATTGATTGTGGCATTTTTGTTAATGAGCATAATTCTAGGAGCTGTCGGAATATACGGATTAACGAATCTAAGTCATTCTAACGATGATCTTGAATCCATGTATCATGACCAGCTTGTGCCCCAGCAATATCTTAATGAAATCGAGGTTGCGTATCAAGATATTCGAATCGGTGTCCGTAATTTGGCATTTGTCGCAAAAACGCCTGCAGAAAAAGAAGCGGGTGAGCAGGTAATCCTTGAAAAGATGGACGAAATTGATGCATTAACGAAGAAATTTGAAAGCAGTAATATGAATGCTTCTGAAAGAAGCCTTGTTGAAGAATACAAGATAGCCCTGGCGGATTTTTATGTCCTGACGGAAAAAAATATGGCATTAGGGAAGGCGAATGATATAGAAGGATTCCTCCGAACATTAAAAGAAAACAAAGGGAAGGGCGACCAATTGGAAATAAAGATTGAGGAGCTAAATATCATGACGGATGAATTGGCCCGTGATGCTTATAAAAGCGCCAATGATTCCTTCACCCATACTAAGAGTACTACATATATCCTTATCATTTTTTCAGTATTGCTTAGTATTGCTCTAGGCTATTTTATTTCTCAGGTGATATCGAAACCGTTGAATAAGGTCGTGCAATTGGTCGTGGATATCTCAAAAGGAGATTTAACCCAAACATCGGATATTGATACGAAAGATGAAGTGGGGGTTCTTGCCAAATCAATGAATGAAATGGTAAGCAATCTTAGAAATATGATGAAGGGGGCATTCCACACATCCGATCAGGTGGCTGCCTCGTCAGAAGAGCTGACAGCAAGTGCTGAACAAACAAGTAAGGCAACGGCGGATATCTCCAGTGCCATCCAAATGATAGCGGATGGAGCCGGCAGCTCTGCAGCAAGCCTTGAGGAAAGTTCGACGGAGTTAGGGGAAGTATCGCTTTCCATTCATCATATGGCAGAAAGTTCCCATGCCATTGCGAAGTCTGGATTACATGTCGCTGAGCAAGCGAAATTGGGTGGCGAATTCGTTGATAAAACGGCGCTACAGATTCAGACGATTTCCCAATCAGTTGATAAAAGTGGAGAAGCGATTCAATCACTGGATAAAAGGTCTCAGGAAATAGGCGAAATAACAAAAGCGATTACAGAGATAGCGAATCAGACGAACCTGTTAGCATTGAATGCGGCCATCGAAGCAGCTAGGGCAGGAGAACACGGGAAAGGGTTTGCCGTGGTCGCTGATGAGGTCCGTAAGCTGGCTGAACAGTCTCAGCACTCTTCGACTCAAATCGCTGAACTTATTAAAGAAATTCAAGAAGACATGATGAAATCCAATCAATCCATCAACCAAGTCAAATTGGACGTGAAAGAGGGACTTGGTATCGTCTCGAAAACAGAGGAAAGTTTCAAAGTCATCTTGGATTCGATTAGGGATTCGAGTGATCAAATCGAAGAAATGGTCGCAACTTCCGAGCAAATGTCAGATAGCGCTCAAGAGGTTTTAACCAATTTAACGAGCATCACGACCATTGCAAGAAATGCAACAGGTCATAGTCAAAACGTTGCAGCCGCCACGGAAGAACAATTGGCATCCATGGAAGAAATAGCTTCTGCCTCCAATAATCTTTCGAGGATGGCCAGTGACTTACAGGAACTATTAGGTACGTTCAAACTATAAAAACGTCCAGCTCCGCCATCCCTACACTTCATAGGGATGGCATTTCTATTAGCGGTTTGTTTTCAAGTACGAAGCTCGGCAGGGAATAGATAAATAAAAACAATAAACAGCCGATATTATGGAATAAATTGATAATGAATGGACGTTGGGATGAAGAATGTCATTGAGAAAATCACGGAAAGAATCATAGATATAGAGGTGAAATCCACTCTTTTAATATATGTAATGAAAATTCGGCCAGATGAAAGGATCAAAAATGAGTGAAGAAACTAGGTATATGGAAAATGAATTATTAAATCTTTTAGATGCTTTCAAGGAGTTGAATTCAGATTTAGATGTGAAGGTTGTCTTTCAGAATATCATTCTCCAGATGGCCAAGCTTTTGGATGCAGAAGCAGGTACGTTATGGGTGACAGATTCAGATCGTGATGTGATAAAAGCCACTGCCGTATATGGGCCGACTTCCTCTAACATTCTCAAAGTAGAATTGAAAATGGATGAGGGAATCGTCGGAAAAGTGATCTGTTCAGGAAAACTACAGTTGATTTCTGATGTATCAACAGATCCGGCTTGGGCACCGAGAGTGGACAAGGATAGCGGTTTTACCACCAAGTCCATGCTTACGGTTCCGTTAATTGCAAAAGGGAAAGCGATTGGTGCCATGCAGCTTCTTAATAAAAAGAACGGCCAAAATTTCACTAGGAAAGATGCCCAAATGGCCCTCGTTTTAGCCAACCAGTCAGCATTGGCACTGTACAATAGCCAAATGTTCGAGGAAATTCAAAATATTAATCTAAGCATGATCCGCACGCTTGCCAAAACCCTGGATAAGAGAGACCCATATACTGCCGGTCACTCGGAAAGGGTGGCCACTTATTCTAAATGGATGGCTCTAAAAATCGGCTTGGATACCAAAACATGTGAGGAATTGTATAAAGCGGCCTTGCTTCATGACATTGGGAAAATCGGTATCCCCGATGAAATTCTACGAAAGCCTACTAAACTTTCGAATGAAGAATACGAGATCATAAAAAAGCATCCTGAAATCGGCGCGGATATTTTGTCGACCATGGAGCCAAAAAGAACAATCATGAATGCGGTGGAAACGGCAAGATACCATCATGAAAGGCTGAATGGAAGTGGATACCCTGATCAATTGGCAGGAAAGGAAATCCCTCTCTTTGCGAAAATCGTCGGAATTGCCGATACATTCGATGCGATGACGACGGATCGACCATATAACAAGGGACTTAGTTACCATGAAGCGGCAAAAGAGCTGATGACATGCAAGGATACACATTTCGATGAAGCATTGGTTATTGCTTTTCTGACCGCCTTGGAAGAGCGGAAATACATAACGATAGAAGAGGGACATGCATTGGAGGGAAGGTAAATGAATCCATTTGATTTCATGCTGATTGGGCATTTCGTGGGGGGACTTTCTGTTTCAGACCCGGTGGATGGCTAGCAACAAAGCCACAAAGTGGATTCCTCTATTCACGCATGTGACTGTCTTACTTCATCGTTTTTTTATTCGGTCTATTGGCAGGAGGAATCTTACTTTGGGGGCTCACAGTCATCTATTTCGGACATATCGTATTGGATCGGCAAACCTTCGTCTCTTTCTGGGGGAGGAATATCCAAATGGCCGATGAAGATCCAGGGTTGGTTATCGATCATGGTCGATGAAATCTTCCATATCATTCTACTGGCCATAGCGATTTATCTTTCATAAAGGGGGAACAGGGAATGGAACGTTTTATAAGAAAATATAGCATCGAAAAAGATTTTCCTTTATCTAGGTCCTTCGTTTGGAAGGTGTTGGGGGACAATGATCGCTTAAACCGGTTCATTGGTTTATTCCCTGTCGAATTCGGTAAAGTGGAAAACAAGCAAGGTGGGATTTTTTATCGAGATGCAATAGCAAAGGTAGCTGGATTCGTCGATATCTTGTGGAAGGAATATCCCTTTCAGTGGGTGAAAAATGAACAATATACCTTTGAACGCATATACGAAAAAGGTCCTTTTACTAAGTTGGTAACCACTTTTGAATTTTTGGAATCAACGATATACGAAAATGGATGCAAGGTCTCAATCAAGAGTGAATTTACTCCTCGTAATCTATTGGGTTTGGCGGCGATCCCCCTCATAGGAATCAAATCAATGAAAAACACGATCCGGTATGTGGACGAGCAGATGCTAGTGGCCAACGGTACCATTGAAAAAATCCACTATCAGAAAAAATCAGTAGGACAAGTAAATCTTGAGGAATTGAATCGCTTAGAAACGCTGCTTGATGAAGCACCTGTTAACCCGGATTATAGGATAAAGTTGCATGGATTATTGAGGGATGGCGAAAGCAATGATGTAGTCAAGATGAATCCTTATAAAGTTGCAAGCGAATGGGGAGCGGAGCCACTAGAGGTCTTGCGTCTTTTTCTCTACGCAACAAAAGCGGGCCTCTTAAATTTAAGCTGGAACCTGATTTGCCCGAATTGCCGTGTCTCCAAGGTGGAATATACGACTTTATCAAAGCTGAAAGGTCAATTTCATTGTGATTTATGCGGAATTGACTATAACGCGGACTTCGGTAAATATGTGGAACTGAATTTTTCCGTGCATCCATCCATAAGGAAAGCATATGACCTGGTTTTTTGTGTAGGCGGGCCGATGATCACCCCGCATGTACACATGCAAAGGGTAATACAAAAGGGGGATTCCTTTGCCTTCCCTCTTCCCGATGGTTTTGTGAAAATGAGGATACGCGTGTTGCAGGCGAATCATATTGTTACATTCGATGAATGGCCGGAAGATGAAAATATTAAGGGGATGGCCTATACATATGAGGACAACGGTTGGCATAGAAGCGGAGAACAATATAATCTAAAGAACGATGAAATGATGATATCCAATGAAAGTTCGTCGGATATCGTCGTTGTCATGGAAAAAGCCGAATGGAACCAAGAAGTCGTAACAGCTGCTTGGGTCACCTCTTTGCAGGAATTCCGGGACCTGTTTTCGTCTGAAGTATTATCCCCCGGGCAGCAGGTTGGCATCGAGAGCGTGACCATTTTATTTAGCGACCTTCAAGGATCGACATCCTTATACGAAAGCATAGGGGATGCAGACGCCTACGGGCAGGTTCGCAGGCATTTCGAATTTCTGAGCCATTGGATTTCAAAGAATTCCGGGGGTGTCGTCAAGACAATCGGAGATGCCGTGATGGCGGTATTTCATCTGCCGGAGGATGCCCTGAAAGCCGCCATTCAAATACAAGAACATGTGTCAGAGTTCAATGCCACGGTAGGTGATCCCATTGTCTTGAAACTAGGTTTATATAGTGGCCCAGCGATTGCCGTGAATTCGAATGATCGATTGGATTACTTTGGAAGGACTGTGAATATGGCTGCACGCGTACAAGGTCAAAGCGCCGGTCATGATTTAGTGCTTAGTGAGGATGCCCTTCAAAATGAAAAAATGCAAGCAATCATCATGGGGCTCGAAAGGTTTGAGATAATTCCATTCAAGGCTTCTCTAAAAGGAATCAATGATGATGTGGCGTTAATTCAGCTAAAAAAAAGAGTACCAGGCTCCCTTATCGTACAGAATGAAGAAGTGAGTGATATATAACAAATACAAAAAAATCCCAGTAAAATGAAGACTACTGGGATTTTCAGGCTGAGTATTACCGATTATGATGGTTAAACCAAGTAATGAAATTTTCGACGACCATATCCAAAAACTGTACAGTCGGTTCATGGGTCAGGTTGCCTTCTTGATCGACTTTTTCATGCACGGCCCCTACATACACTTCATTTCCAGGAAGAAGCGGAGACGAGACGCCTGCGGCAAATAAGATATCCCGTAAATGCAATTGGGCCTTAACCGTCCCCAAATTCCCCATGGAAGCCCCGACGATCCACGATGGTTTACCAATCAAGACTTTATCCACACGAGACATCCAATCAATCGCATTGACTAACACGCCTGGCACTGTCCCGTTGTATTCAGGGGTCACCCACAAGACCGCATCCGCATGGGCCACTTTGTTTTTAAACTCTTTCACAACGACTGGCGGGTCGTTTTCGATATCCTGGTCGAAAAATGGTAGATCCCGAATGTTCAAGATTTCAAGTTCGAATTTATCTTGATACCGCTTTTGAATGTATTTAGCGAGTTTCAGGTTATAAGATTCCTTTCGAATGCTTCCAACGATGGCAACAACTTTCATCATAAAACCTCCTATTATTTATTTGCACGAGCTGATTCTTCATTAATAGTATAATTGTTATTTTATTGAAAGGGAAAAGAGACGCTCATATGCTTTGCTCGAATGTCTCCATTCAAGAGATAAAAAATCTATGCCTCGTTTACCCTTCGATGGTAATACTTATCAAGGAAATAGCCGAAAACGGATGCAAGCATTTGTTGAAAGAGCATCCCGAGAATCACGGGCACGGCAACGGCTGCAGGGAAATAGGTGGTGGCAAGGACTGCACCGGCACTGATATTGCGCATCCCCCCGGTAAAGGTCAAGGTAATGACGTCTTCTTTTTCCCAGTGTAGTAGTTTACCAATCCACCAGGAAAATGCATAGCCTGAAGCGGCGATGAAGAGTACCAAGAGTGCCATGACCAGTAGTTTCTCGTTGAAATGGGTCAGGTAGGGTGCGATTTTTGAACTGTTCAAGATTACGACAATCCCTACGCTTAGTTTGGAAAAAGGAGCCAGACGGGGGGCAAGCCCCTCTTTTATTTTCCCTTTTGTGGCCTGGTTCAAGAACATCGCAAGCATCGAAGGTATAACGATCATCCCGATCAGGCCTTTCACCATGGGCCATATCTCCATTTCAATCGTGCCTCCCCCAAAAAGTGAAACGCTATAAGGCACAATGAAGGGGGAAAGAAGGGTGTCGATAAGGATAATCGTCAAAGCAAGCGCGGCATTCCCTTTATAAATGGTGATCCAGATGATGCTGGTGACTCCGGTTGGAATGACGACACCAAGGACCAATCCGGTAATCGTGAAAGCGTCCCCTTGAAACACCAGGTGCCCGAGGGCCCAGGCCCAAATCGGCATGAGGATATGCAGGATCATTAATACTATGAAAATGGGTAAAGGATGATAGATTGCTCGTTTCAAGGATTTGAAATTGGAGCCTAGGCTACCTGTAAAGGTAATGAAAGCAAAAATCCATGGAACCAAAAATGTATAATCGGTTAGCCGTTCGGCCAACAAGACACCGATGACAACGCTTATCGGTGTGATGAATGGCATGGCTCTATTTAAATATGTATTGATTGACTGCAGCGACATCCATCCACTTCCTACCGTTTAATTTCTTCGTTTTTAAGTGTACCATATTCCAAACAATGAATATCGGAACAAAAATCCTTAGCTTATCACACTTGTGTATATACAAAAATAAACCAGTTTAGTAAAATATTTTTAATGACTAATATTTTGGAGCGAAAGGGGATTTCATGAAAAAAGAACTTTTTTCTTGGGTGAAATCGGTACTTATTGCATTAATCGTCGTTTTCATTTGTCGTCAGTTTTTATTTGTTCCAGTGACTGTAAAAGGTGAGTCCATGGAGCCCACTTACGAAAATAATGACCGGATTGTCGTTACGAAATTCGGAAACATCGAGCATTTTGATATGGTTGTATTTCACGCTCCGGATGCAGAAAAAGATTATATTAAAAGAGTCATCGGACTTGCGGGCGATAGTGTGGAAATGAAGGATGACGTGCTTTACATAAATGGGAAACAATATAAGGAACCATACGTGGAATCAAAAAAAGAGGAAATCCAATCTGATGAAAACTTGACTGAGAATTTCGACGTGAAAGTTCCAAAAGGGACTTTATTCGTAATGGGAGATAATCGCAGGCATAGTTGGGATAGCAGAAGGTTCGGTGTCATCCGCGAAGATTCACTTGTAGGGAAAGTGGAGTTTCGTTTCTTCCCTTTGAATGAACTGGGTGCCCCTCAATGACATGATATTTTGTTGGTTAAAAAGAATCCTATTGATAGTATAGACTAATTCGAACTTTTAGAAGATGATAGGTAAAGGGCTTTTCCATTGGGTAAGGTCTTTTATTTGATATGTGGAGGTTTTTTGAATGATGAAGAATGGGCTAGCCGCTCTATCCATCTCAAAGTTGGATGAAGAGATGGGAAGGCAAGTGAAAGGGTACGTGGATTCGCTGACTGTTCCGCAGGGAAGTTTGGGAAGGCTTGAGGAATTGGTTATCGAACTGGCGAAGATGACAGGCGAGGCCTTTCCGGAGGTGTCTAAACCAGGCGTGATCGTATTTGCGGCAGATCATGGGATTACGGATGAAGGGGTATCCGCTTATCCAAAAGAAGTGACCGAACAAATGGCGCTCAATTTCCTTAATAACGGAGCGGCAATCAATGTATTCAGCCGTGCGATATCCGCTTACTTTGACATTGTTGATATCGGGATTGATGCGGATATTGAAGCACCCGAATTGACGTCAAGGAAAGTTCGTCGCGGAACTCGAAACTTTTATAAAGAGGACGCGATGACGCTAGAAGAAGTAAACCAAGCGCTTGAAGTCGGGTATGAACGGGCAGAGGCCATGATCGAGCAAGGTGCGAAATGTTTGATCCTTGGCGAAATGGGAATTGGCAATACGACAGCGAGTTCTGCCATCATCTCGGTCGTTAGTGGAAAAAGCGTGGAATCACTAGTAGGTCAGGGGACCGGCCTGAAAAGTGAAGGAATCATACATAAACAAAGAATCATTGAAGAGGCCATTGCATTAAGAAATCCTAATCCGAAAGATCCAATCGATATTTTAATGAAAATCGGTGGACTCGAGATTGCCGGTATGGCAGGGGCGATGCTTGCAGCAGCCAACAAACGAATACCGATTTTGCTGGATGGGTTCATTACGACAACGGCTGGTGTGATTGCAAACTTGATTTCGAATCGTTGTGCTGATTATATGTTCGTTGGCCATCAATCGGCAGAACCTGGCCACAGAACGGCCATAGAATGGCTTGGTAAAGAGCCGATTCTCCAATTGGACATGAGGATTGGGGAAGGAACCGGTGCTGCGGTTGCATTTCCCATTCTTCAGGCAGCGACGTTGGTCGTAAAAGAAATGGCAACATTTGAATCAGCAGGGGTATCCAATAAATAATGAAAACAAAGAGGCCTTCTTGATGGAGGCCTCTAATTTTTTGAGAAAAACAAAATGGATAGAAAGAAACCCGGATCATGAACATGTGAATGTCCATGAGTCCGGGCTAGGTTGTCCGATCATTTATAGATTATAAGCGTCGACATTGAATCCTTTTGCTTTGTAATAATCAAGTGTACCTTGATAGATCGCTTTGGCAGCCTGTTATTTATAATAGGTTTGTTTCAGTTTGGCTGCATCGCTAGCATTATCGATGAAACCGGCCTCCACAAGCGTTGCTGGCATGGAATTTGTATTTGAGAACATAGAAGCTAGCTTCTTTTGTCCCTCTATTTTAAAAGTCCATATAATCTATTAATCTAGCCTGGATTTTTTGGGCTAGAAGTTTGCTATCGGCATTGTATGGATTGACCGCAGCTCTGCTATACGAACTATAATAGTACGTTTCGCCGCCATGCCGCCACCGGCATTAATATGGACGCTGACAAAGACATCATCGTCAGACTTCTTGTTTGCTGAAGCAAAGTCCATGAACCACGTACAATATCAAGACTTCCATACAGCAAAATTAGCGGTGTTCCAATTTATTGAGGGATGGTATAACAGAAAAAGGATTCAGAGTAGTTTGGGGTACCAAACCCCACAAGCGATTGAAGATCAAATTAGGAATCCAGCTTAAGATTTAACTTTTGCGTGTCCAAAATATTGACTCAAATCCATTTTTGTATTTTAGTAAACACATGAGTGTAATAATTTAACAATTTGGATATAAAGAACTTAAAACAATTTTTAAGACAAAAATAAAGAGAGTGCCCATTATAGTACTCTCTTTTAAAATTTATAAGAGTTTTAAAAAATCATCTTCATTCAGAATTTTTATATCGACTTCTTGTTCAATTAAAACATAGGCTTTTTTCTCTTTGGTACTAAGTCCACCTTCTCCAATCAACGAATTATCTTGTTGTCCTACGACAAGATAATTAACTTTTTTGCTAACACCTGATTTTAAAACACCGCCTAAATCGACTACTTTTTGCATTGCGGTTTTCCGTTCAATACTTTGAAGTTCTCCAGTAAATACAAAAGATTTTCCAAAGAAAATATGTGTTTCATTAAAAGTTTCTACACTCGCCTCAACTTCATTTACATTTATTTTATTGAATTTTTTTCTTTTCTGAAACGATTTATTTGGATTTAATTCTAAAAAACGTTTAATTAAAATACTTCGATATGTCCCACAATAAGCTTCAAGTGAATTTCTTTTTTTAAATTTGACACAATGAATTACTAATTCAGCAGTAGCAACCGCATCCGCTAACGCATCATGATGATTCTCTAACGATATTCCAAAATGATCTAATCTATCTTTTAATGAATTTCCTACACCTTTCCCTTTACAAGATCTTGTACTAATAGGAATACTGTCGATGTAAGTGAAATCTGGTAAGTCTAAATTATATTCCTTCAAACAAACATGTAATACACTCATATCAAACTGAGCATTATGCGCTACAAATACATTAGAATAATTAAAAAAATCCTTTATTTCCTCCCAGATTCCATCGAATTTCTTTGCATCTTTTACATGTTCAGCCGTAATTCCATGAACATCAACCATAGCCGGATGAAAATCTAGCGTTGGCGGTTGAATGTAAAAATGTTTTTTATCAACGATTTCATTGTTAGAAACGAAAACCAATCCCATTGAACAGGCACTGTTATAATCATAGTTAGCAATCTCAAAATCTATTGTTATAAAATCCAATATTCTCCCTCCCATCAATAAGAACGACTGTAATTAAATTTTTCTAGCAGATATTTATCCAATTCAGCCTTATTTTCAAACAGTAAAGATAACTTCTCTGTTAAAAAGTGATAATGAACACTGTATATACTTTTTCTAATTGTGAATGTAAGAGAAATAAGCTTTTCTTCAGCATCTTTAAATTGAACCATATCTTTAAATAACGATTTATATTGATGTCTACCAATTTCTTTTGTATCTTTTCTAACAATAATCAAAGCATCATTTTTTATATTATGAAATTCCAAGTCTTGATAATCATACATACCTTTAGAGCTAAAGCATTGACTGCCTAATTCTAAATACCGTTGCAACATTTCCTCACGAGTGAAACCAGTTATATAAACCTTTTCACCTTCAATATTTAAAATAGCGCTATTCAATTCATTCAATCTATTTTGTAACATAAACAATCACCCCTTTTTTATTTTATTATACTTTTGGTTAAATATGGTAACTCGAATATATATTTTTAATTCTTCATTACATCTTATCAAATAATGTTATGGATTACTTCTGTTAATATACTAGTGAAAATCCTAAATATACCAACGCTGTCGTCTACCATAGAATTATAAAAGGGTATTCACACGACTGTAAAGAATATGTGATATAACGATTCATATGAGTGTGAAAGGAATGTGAAGCATGAAGATAAAAGAGGTATTAGAAGAATTGTCTGTAACAGGAAACACCATTGCCAAGGTTGCAAAAGAGAAAGTTGGCATTGGTAAAAAAGGTTAAATCTGTATTACACAGTGCCGGATATGAGTATCGAAACTCCGGTCCAAAGGGGTGGTACTACATAGGTGATGCGGAAGAGCCTCTTTATAAATCAGTCTTTGAATTCGTTGAATCAAAGAACAATTCACCCAAGGTGAAAGAGACTTCACCCTCTATTTCGCAACCTTTTGTATTCGACGTGAATAGAGGAAGAAATGAAGGTGAAATAGATTTCACACCAGAAGAAACTGCGATATTAAAGGAACTCATAAGGGCATATGTACTTGATGCAAAACCAGATAACCATAGGAGCAGAGAGGATCTTTATCAGAGGATTGTCACTTTAGAAAAGGGTAAGAAAGTACGGAAGACGATTGTCATAAATGAGAAAGTGGGGGCTTTGCTGGACAGATCCGCAGACCAACAGAAATTTAATAAATCCGATATCATCGAAATTGCTATCCTCGACTTGGTTAACAAATACAAGTAAGGTGCTGCCATTACGTAGCACCTCAGCTTTTTTTATTTCTTTCTAAGTTCATTCGAATTTATTTTAGTAAGCCTTTCGAGGACTTCCTTAAAATCTTTTGCATCAATCCTAGATTCATATGATATCCCCAAACAAAAGTACTTTAACGGGTACACCAAACAAGAGCTAAGGACGGAGAATCCTGGCTCTTTTTCTATTATATCAAAGTTACAAGGTTCCACCCATAAACAAATTAAGAAAAAGACAAAAAGCTTTAGTGTTAAGCTAGGGCTTTTCATTTACCGGACAAATAAGAGTAATTATCTAATTCATCAAGTAATTTTTTTGATTTCTTTTTTTTATGGAATTCTTCAACATATTTAGCTGTTTTTCCTTCAATCTTTTCATTTGTTTTTTTGACTAAAAAAGCATGGAATTTAGTAGCCTCATGTATATTTTGATTTATATTTTCTTTTAATTTTTCTTCATCATTTTCAAACTTATTCTTATAAAAATCTAATACTCGATCAGTTGTTAACCATTCTTCTTCTGAGGTATTTTTAAAAATAACCTCATCTAGTTCATTCCATGAGATAGCAACATAATCATTGTTTCTAAAGCTCTTGTAATATGTTCCTCCTTGTGTTCTAACTAACCAATAATCCCTTTCCGGTGATACATCTTTTCCAGTTAATTAAAGATTAAATGGAAATAAGGTTTAACCTCTTTACCGGAATAACGAAATTAAAAGTAACCCTGAATTGGCCGAAATTGGTCAAAATTCAGGGTTACTTTTAGGACTATAATATTCACTCTTTATTGAGATTCATAACTTACTGATCAAGTTCCATCTCTTTTTTCAACCGGTCCACAAAATGCTCATTGATATAATCCCGTACAAATTTATCCTTTTTCTCCAAATCGATGTCTTTCCTGAAAAAGCCTATCCTCTTAAGACGCTGATCCTCTGGTAACTTGGACCAAGACTCATTGGCCTCCTCTTCCAGTGAGCTTTCTATCTTTCTTTGAATCACCATGGTGGAAATTTTACTTCCCGCCGTGACACTGCTTGTCTTTGAGGTTCTGGTCATGATCGTATGAATGGGTGTTTTATCAAATAATTTTTGGGCTCTCTCACTTATATCTAGAGTGAGTTCGGCTTCTTTCAGACCATTACCCACTGCCCGGGGTCCGTTCCGCCATGACCTGGATCGATAATGATGCTAAGTCCGCTTAATGGTGAGACGGTGGATAGAGAATTATCCCAAACCCAGCCTTGAAGATTACCAGCCTGGATGTATCTCCAACCATTTTTCTCCTGAAAATAGCTCACGGAAGACCCTTTTGGGATAAGACCAATCGTTCCTAATGACTTTGTGGCAGATAAATATACATTTACATTATATATAGATTGAGAAACACCCTCAGATTTTGAGGGAATCTTCATCGTTTCCTTCATGTACTTAGCTTCAATCCAACCCGTTGTATTGCTGCTTCTCACAGAGCGCCATCCGTTTTTCAGCTCTTTAATGGCAACTGTTTTATTTTTCGCAAGGGTTTTACCTGTGGTTCCGCCGCTCTTATTAGGAGATTTGTAGATTTTAGCCGAACTCGTACCAGTGATTTTTGCGGTAGCAGTCGTGTCTACAAGAGAGTCTGACCAAGCCCACCCTTCATTTGATGAGGTTTGGATATATGTCCAATTTCCCATCGTTGCTAACGAAACAAGGGCTGTGCCATTGGTAACTTTTGTTTTAGCACCAGAACTTTTGGCTGGTCCTTTATATAGGTTGGCATAACTTTTCGCAATGACATTTTGGTGTGAAAGGGTATCATAATCGGTGTTAGTCAAGTGAGCGTTCCAAATCCAGTGGTTTTTTCCGTTTACAAACACATGACGCCAATTATTTTTCACTTCTGCATATGCGACAACACTACCGTTGCTCAATTTCCCAGACGTACCGTATTTCTTGCCGGCTCCATTATACAAATTGACATAACTAGCTTTGACCTTTCCTACACCGTATGTAGGCTGAATGTATTTCTCAGCTACCCATGCTTCCTGACCATTTACATAAATATGTCGCCAAGAGCCGGTCTTTTCAAATAGGATGGTTGTAGTACCTGCTTTTGAAGATCCTTCTTTCCCAAATGATGTTCCAGGTCCAGAATAAAGAAGATGTGAAGCTTTTCCGTTTGTCAGTACAGCTTCACCAAGAGAAGACTGTACAAACCTTGACGCAATCCAGCCATAATCATCGCTACTTTGGAAATACGTCCAGTTGCCGGAGGTTTTGATGATTGTCACCAATTCCCCTTTTCGCACTTTTCCGCCCGTTGTCCCATAAGCCTTACCAGGCCCTTTATAGACATTGGCACTGTTTATATTATGAATGATTCCCGTGTCATTGGATTCTGCAGCATTGACCTTAAGCGAAGGGCTGAGTGAAGTGGTCGTTATGAAGAATACGGCCATTGTAAGTAGTAGGATTTTTTTAAACATAATGGGTGACCTCCTTAGTTATAAGGACGCACAAAGAAAATGACTAATAATAACAGTCAGTTATGAATTGATCGTTATTATAAAAATGGCAACAAAGATTATGATTGTTCGAAAGGCACCTCCATTTATTTCAGCCGATATTTTTTCCATTTAAAGCACGTCTCGACATAATATAACATATTTAAGAGGTTTTGTTCAAAAAAATGTTAAATTGTGAGTTCTAAAGTTTCATGGATTTTAAGTATTGCTAGTCTAAAAGACTGGTTGTCTTACAAACATTTCCTTGAGACGGTGAAGACCAGTGAATTGAACACATCACGAATCAAAAAGGGAGGTGAATGGGTGGATTGGGAGTAAGCGGTAAAGTGGGTGAGGGAAGATGAAGGGAATAGCCAATGTACTTTTAGCAGGTAGACACTGGCTTTGCTTGAGAATGTTTCTTTCAATAAAGAATGACTCTGGCCATTTAAGTGGTAAGAGAGGCAAAAAAAGCGTGGGGAAGCCAGCAGGCGAAAAGAAATGTGTGCCGTACCGTTTTTTGTGCTAATCGGGACATTTCAAGGTTTTCAAAGCTTAGCTTTCACCCGCAATTTCTCTGCATTCGCTTTTGACATGCTAGCGTGAAATAAAAGGACTGCCGGTCACCCAAAAGCGCCAAGGATAGTCTTTCGCTTCCCCCGAGTTCCCGATGCCGATACGGGGTCCGCTTGAAATGTGATCGGGTCGTTTGCCGGAAGCAAGATAAAGTGGGGGTTCTGTAAACATATGTCCATAATCAGACATCGTGATGCCAAGTGCCTTGGATAACTTCCCGGGTCCATTCGTCAGTTTGCGGACATCAGAAAGACCACGCCTTTCATGCATTAATTCCACTCCCACATAGGGCTCCACTGCCCGAATCAAGATGGCTTCCGGAATTTCGGGACCGCCACTCACGACATTCACAAGGGTATGGGTATGCATGGAATATGTATAAATCATGCCGGACTCACCGAACATGACTTCCGTCCGCTTCGTCCTTCTATTGCCAAAGCTATGAGCAGCCCTGTCTATGGCCCCCATATAGGCTTCGGTTTCGACGATAAAACCAGCAGCCGTTCCTTCCGGGGTCCCTTTCACAAGCAGGCAACCCAAAAGGGATTGGGCCAGCTCAATCGTGGGCTGGTTGTAAAATTCCGGTGGCAAAATGGATGGGATGGTAGGTTCTTTTTGCATCGTATCACTCCAATAAGTAGGTTACAGTTAAAATTCCCTTATCGAAGAAAAAGAAACCTCAGGATACAAAATGAAAAAATCGACTACGCATGCAGCCGATCCATTAGCTTATAGGCTCCTATCGCTTTGCATTTCCTGATCCCGCTTGATTTTACCCGGCCCCACGGAAAGAGCGACCAATATTCCGGCAAAAATAAAAAAGACACCGGTAATGAAGACACTGGAAAAGGCATCGATCCAAGCATGTTCAATCGTCTTGATCAGGACTTGGCAGGCTTCTTCCGGCAGTTTCAGGTTTTCAGGATAAAGCATGATATTGAATAGCTTATCTGTCTGATTGGCTAGCCCTTTCAAGGCTTCATGCAGTACAGGGTTCTTTTCGCTCAGCACGGCATCATCCATATTTTGTTGAAGATGATGGTTCATGACGGCATTCAAGATCGTAATCCCCATCGTTCCGCCAATGGAACGAAAGAAGGTAGAGGCTGCGGTGACCGAACCAAGCTGCGACTTTGGGAATTCATTCTGAACGGCAATCATCAACGTCGGCATGACTAGCCCCATTCCCACTCCAAGGACTGCCATGAAAATAAAGGCGGTCAGGATATTGGTTTCACCATCCATCGTACTCATGAGGATGAATCCAAGCGTTGCAAAAAACATTCCGGAGGTAAGCACCGTACGAAAGCGGAAGGTTAACAGCAGCCGGCCCCCGACGATACTGGCGAGAATCATGCCGATCATCATCGGGGTCATGGTCGAACCCGCTTTAGTCGGTGACACGCCAAGCACGCCCTGCATGAAAAGCGGAACGAACATGATGGCCCCGAACATGCCAAGGCCCAGTAGAAACCCTAAAATGTTCGTGGTGGCAAATACCCTATTTTTAAATAGGGATAAATCCAGGATCGGTTCAATGGCCCTTCTTTCAAACACCACAAAAAGGGCAAGGAAAACGAGGGTGCTTCCAAAGATGGATATAGAGTCGATCGACATCCACTCGAACTTATCACCTCCGAAGGTCAAGCCCAACAAAAGCAACACGATGCCAGGGATTAAGGTGAAAATCCCTAGATAATCGATGTGAACGTTCTCTTTTTTCATGATGGTTTCATGCTTTAATCCGACGTAAATCATTCCTGCTGATAATAAACCGGTTGGTACATTGATGAGGAAAATCCAATGCCAGCTAATATGGTCTACAATCAGTCCACCCAAAAATGGACCGATAACGGCGCTTAATCCAAAAATGGCCCCGAAAACACCTTGCCATTTAGCTCTCTGTTCAGCTGTGAAAATGTCTCCGATAATGGTCTGGGATAAGGGCATGATCATCCCGCCCCCGATTCCTTGAAGGCCACGGTAAATGATGAGCTGCTCCATTGAAGTGGCGGTGGCGCATAAAAAGGAGCCAATCGTAAAGATGATCGTTCCCAGCAGGTAAAGGGAACGCCTGCCATATAAATCCGATAATTTCCCGACGATAGGAACGACGGTGGTGGAGGCAATTAAATAGGCGGTCGTCACCCAAGCGAAGATGGTGAAGCCATTCAATTCCCCGATGATCGTCGGCATTGCTGTACCGACAATCGTTTGCTCCAATGAGCTGAAAAACATCCCGATGATCAATCCGGTCAAGACAAGCTTGGTATTGATTGACTTTTTCTCCATGTCCATTTCGCGTCTCCATTCTTGTAAAGTTCAATCTACATTGTAAGATATTGACTAAGTGGCCAAAATTATAAACTTTTTCTGACTATATAGTCAATCCATATTTTTCGCTAAAAAAATCACTTGATTGGGATGGAATCTTAAAGGAATGGATCCCGTGATATTTTTCTTTTACACACACTAGGAAGTCTTGGGCATGTTTCTCATTTCTGAATCCGTTATAATAAGATACTAAATGAAGTTATGATTGGAAGTGGGAAATATGAATAAAAAAATTGGATTCATTGGATGCGGTAAAATGGGAGAGGCGATGCTGGGAGGCATGCTTCGTTCTGGCGTCGTATCTTCAGAAATGATCATGGTCAGTACGGCAAGTGTAGGGACCTTGACTAAAGTCACTTCAAAATATGGAGTGCAAGGGTGTTTGGACAATAAGGAAGTGGCAGGATTTGCCGATATGCTTTTCCTTGCTATTCCACCGTCCATGCACGAGCGGGTGCTATCTGAAGTGAAGGATTATATAAAAGAAGATGTTGTGATCGTTACGATGGCCGCTGGAATCACCTCGTCACAAATCGAAGAGGGCATCGGAAAACGGGTGAAGGTCGCAAGGACGATGCCGAACACTCCATCACTAGTAGGGGAAGGCATGACAGTAATCAGTATGAATGATGAAATCGATACTGCCGACATAAGGGAAGTCACAACACTATTGAACAGCTTTGGAAAAACGGAGCTCATCCAAGAACATCTGATGGATGCGGTGCCGGCAATCAGTGGATCTTCACCCGCCTATGTATACATGTTCATCGAAGCCATCGCGGATGGCGGTGTACGTGATGGTATCCCGAGGAAGCAAGCTTATCGGATGGCTGCCCAAGCTGTTTTAGGCGCGGCTAAAATGGTACTTGAAACGGAGAAGCATCCTGGAGCGTTGAAGGATGATGTGTGTACCCCGGGTGGTTCAACGATTGCGGCCGTTGCCACTTTGGAAGAGAATCGGTTCAGGGCAAGCGTTTTGGAGGCGATGAAGGCCTGCACGGATAAAACAAAGGGAATCAATCACTGAGAGAAGGGAATTTGCCTGACAAATGGGTAACTTCCCGGGAACTTTAATCAGAATATTTCGTTAAAAAACAGGGGGAAAAGACATGAAGGAACATATTGAACAATTAAGAAGCATTTTACCGGCAGGACAAATATCCGTGAATGAAACGATACTGGAACAACATAGTCATGATGAATCGTATCATGCGCCAAGGTTACCGGATGTGGTCGTTTATCCGAGAAATGCCTTAGAAACGAGTGCTGTCGTACGGTACGCCAATGAGCAAGGAATCCCAATCATTCCTTTTGGTTTGGGGTCGAGTTTGGAAGGGCATGTAGTCCCTGTAAACGGAGGGATCTCACTTGATTTATCCTTGATGAATAAGGTGCTTGAAATCAGCGCAGGCGATTTTTTAGTGAAGGTCCAACCGGGAGTAACACGGACACAATTGAATAAAGAACTGAAAAAATACGGGCTCTTTTTCTCGGTTGACCCAGGTGCCGACGCAACATTAGGTGGGATGGCGGCAACGAATGCAAGTGGGACGACTTCTGTTAAATACGGGATCATGCGGGATCAGGTTAGGGATATGGAAGTGGTGCTTGTGAACGGGGAAATTATACATACCGGAAGTTCAGCGGCAAAATCTTCATCCGGGATTCACTTGAATGGTTTATTTGTCGGTTCGGAAGGCACGCTAGGGGTATTTACCGAATTAACGTTAAAGGTCTACGGGATCCCGGAAGTGACGATGGCGGGGAGGGCCTCATTTCCAACCGTCGAAGCTGCGGTGGCAGCCGTGAATGGCATCATGGTTGCCGGCATTCCCATCGCACGAATCGAGCTAGTGGACTCGGAATCTATGAAAAAGGTAAATCAGTTCTTGGATAAGTCCTATGATGTAAAACCTACATTATTCTTGGAGTTTCACGGGAATGCAGCCGGGCTTGAGCAGGATGTGACATTCGCAAAGGAAATTGTCCGGGATTTAGGGTGTGAAGATATCCAGTTTGAAACGGATTCGAAAGCGCGTAACGAATTGTGGGAAGCCCGCCATAATCTTGCTTATGCATTCATCCATAGTGCACCAGGCAAAAAATTGATGGTAACTGATGTAAGCGTGCCTTTGAACGAATTGTCTCATGCCATTTTGGATTCGAGGGAAAAGATCGAACAATCGAAAGTGGAAGGTGCGATCGTCGGTCACGTGGGTGATGGGAATTATCATGTCTTGTTCATGGTGGACCTTAGTAACCCAGAGGAAGTGGTGGAAGCAAAGCGGATAAATGAGGAGATTGTCGAATACGCACTAACCAAAGGCGGTACGTGTACGGGGGAACATGGAGTAGGACTTGGGAAAAGAAAATATCAGCGGAGAGAGCACGGCACTGCATACGAAGTGATGAAAACGATCAAGCAGGCTTTGGACCCGAAAGGCATCATGAATCCTGGCAAAGTATTTGAAGACTGATCACACATAACGGTGGGTCGAAAATGATCATGTTCTGGTGCGTGTAGAAAAATACAAATACAAAAAAGGCTCCAGGACGTCATGAACGTCACTGGAGCTTATCATTTTAGGCATTAATATTATTTTGATCCAAGGCACTTACTACATTGACGTAGTTATATCCAAGGTCCGTCGCGACAGCCTCAAACGTGATTTCACCGTTGGCCACGTTTACCCCTTTTGCAAGGGCTTCATTTTCAAGAATGGCTTTTACAGCGCCTTTATTGGCAATTTGCAATGCGTAAGGAACGGTTACGTTCGTCAACGCAGTGGTCGATGTTTGAGGGACCGCACCAGGCATGTTCGCCACTGCATAGTGGACAACTCCGTGTTTTACGTAAGTAGGGTTGTCATGTGTTGTGATATGGTCAACCGTTTCAAAGATACCGCCTTGGTCGATGGCTACATCGACAATGACTGATCCCGGCGACATGGATTTGACCATTTCTTCCGTGACAAGTTTTGGAGCTTTTGCTCCTGGAATCAGGACAGCCCCGATGACTAGGTCCGCATCTTTAACGGCTTCCGCTACATTGAATGGATTGGAAATGAGAGTGGTTAACTGATTTCCAAAAATATCATCCAGTTGGCGAAGACGGTCGGGACTTAAGTCAAGGATGGTTACATCCGCTCCCAGACCGATGGCGATTTTGGCTGCATTCGTTCCAACCATACCACCCCCGATGACCGCTACTTTACCGCGTTTGACACCAGGTACACCGCTTAGGAGGATACCCTTACCCCCGTTGTTTTTCTCTAGGAATTGAGCACCGATTTGTGAGGCCATGCGTCCAGCGACTTCGCTCATTGGCGTTAATAATGGAAGTGTGCGATTTACGGAAACGGTTTCATAGGCAATGGCCAATACACCATTTTCCTTTAATGCTTTTGCCAATTCCGGTTCGGCGGCAAGGTGAAGATATGTGAAAAGAATCAAGTCTTTACGGAAATATTTATATTCAGATGGGATAGGTTCTTTTACCTTCATGATCATGTCCGTGCTTTCCCAGACGCTTGCAGCATCTTCGACCATGATGGCGCCGGCTTCCTGGTAGGATTCATTGGTGAAACTGCTTCCTAAGCCTGCGTTTACTTCTATAAAAACTTCATGTCCGGCATTGGCTAATGCCATAACACCAGCGGGAGTGATAGCTACACGGTTTTCGTTGTTCTTGATTTCTTTCGGAATGCCTATTCTCATCTAAAATACCTCCAATGGTTTCTTTTAAGTATTACCTAAAGTATAAACGCGATTGGAAAAGGTTAGTATGTGGAAATCAGAAAAGTGGAAAAGAGGCCTTTGTGGAATTCCACAAAGGCAGAGTCAAAAGGTATGGGTAACTATTGGATACGAGCCTGGATAACCAAGGTGTACGTAAGAAAATCTGACATGGAACTAATCAGTGGAACCGATTTCCTTCATTCGTTCTATAATTCTTCTTTTCTTATAAAGCATCATGCCTGTATCGGCCATATCGGAGATCATGGAACGATTGGTGAATGCACCAAAGATGATGCCTGCGACGGGAACCATCTGCAAAAGTTTCTTCCAACCGAATTGATCGCGATATGTATAGACCACTTCCCGCCAGCCTTGAAGCTCGGAAGCAATTTCTCTTTTAGATTCGGACCCAGGAAGGACCATGTTCTCCATTTCCTTTAAAAGCGTCTTTTTCCCGACGACATCAGATGTAGTGAACTGTAGGCATTTGACGATGAAAACCCGTTCCTGCTTGTCCCGTGGATTGTAACCATAGGCTACGGCCATGTCTTGCAGGGTTTTAATGGACATGCCAAGGAGGAGGGGGATATCGATGGCTAAAGTGAAAACTCCGCCTATTCCTGTACTGGCCCCCTGGACCGTCGCTAAATGACTACCCGATTTTTTAATATCTTGACCAACTTTGTCCATCACTTGGAGTGGCACATCCCTGGAGATATCTTCAATGGTAGTGATGTTCAAATTTGGGCTATGAACCTCCACCTTCCTGATGATGGCCGATTCCTTCGTTAGGTATTTGCCGCCTGTTTGTATGTAGCTACCTATTTCATCGAGCAGGGCACCCAACCTTTTTTGAATGAAGGACGGGGTCACTTTGTCGAGTATCTTAAAGGGGAGGCGACCGATCCGGTCCCAAAACCATAGACCTTTCTGTTCCTTTTCCCACTTATTTATGATTTGCAATTCTTTCTCAAGTTCTTCTCTTGGTTCCAGATTCATGGTGGTCATTCTCCTTTCCGTCTTCCTATCTTTACCCGTAATGTAAGATTCATCGTGCTTTTTTTAGAAATTCTTTATATTGTTCAATCTTGATATCTAGAAAGAGGGACATCTTTTGAATCGGGTCCTTTAGGCGGATATTCCCGATTTCACTTATCCGTTTTAATCGGTAGTTCAACGTATTCACATGGATATGGAGACTCCTTGAAGCTTCATTGGGATTGCCGTCTTTTTCGAGATAGATGGTCAGTGTGTGCAATAATTCGGTCTGATTTTTCATATCGTATGCTTTGAGCTTTAAAACAGAAGGATGGACCGTTCGCTGTTTGTTGTTTGCAAAGACATCAAGCATTTGAAACATGCCGAGCTCTTCATAATGCAGGATGTGATTCATATCGTTTGGAAAAATCGACTTCATTTTCAGGGTATATAGCGCTTCCTCATAACTTGATTTCACGTCGGTCAGGTTTTTATACATGTTCCCGGATGTTCCAAGGATATGTTCCACACCAAACCGTCGTTGCATTTCCAATATGAAGTAAGGGATGAATTCATAAGTGGAGAAGGCAGATTCATTCTCCTGATTGAATCCAGTAAAAAGGATGAGCCTATTCTGGTCTATGGCAAAAAGGAAACTATGAATCTTTTGGGTGGTCGTTAGCATATAGGAAATGAAACGTTCGACTTCACGGTTGATTTCGTTTGGGAATTCAAATACCAATATGGAAAAGACGACTGGGACATGGATGGAAAACTTAGTGAAATGCTCGAGTATTTCCGATTCTTCCTGATAGTGTCCCGTCAACATGCGCCAAAGAAACTCCTGGTGTCCCGCTTCTTTCCTTTTCTTTTTCAATTGCAGTTGTTGTAGTTGATTTTTGGCTTCCTTGGCAGAGAAGTGGAGAAATTCCATATCCTCTTCGGAGAAAGGTTCGTTTACTTCCAATGCCCAGATGAAGCCCAGGACTTCATTGTTTTTCCGGATGGAAACCGCTGCCCGATTGCCAAGCCCGACGTCATGCCTGGCATCTATTTTTATCGGCATCCCATCTTTCAACAAGGAAGGGATGATGCCGTCTTTCCATAAGCTATTGATGACTTTTTCGGGTACCCGTCTGCCAATAATGGTCATGATCCGGGCTTGGTCTGTTGTATCATCATGGGTACTATAGGCAAGGAGACGATGGTTTCCGTCTTCTATTGTAATCGGACAACCTAAAACGGAACTGATTCTATCAGCAAACTCCATCATATCCCCATAAAGGTCTTTAAAAATATCTCTATTTTTCGTAAATTCCTTCATACTGCTAAGGCACCTCGCTTAAAAAATTCCTTCTTATACAAATTTTAAACGATTATCCTTATTTAACATAGTGATAGGATAGAAGAATTCCAGAAAATGAAAAAACCTGCTGAATCAGCAGGTTTTTGGAAACGTTAGAAAAAGAAATTAATAACCATGTAAATCAACCCTGCTAATGTAGCAGAAATAGGCAAGGTAATGAACCAAGTGATTAGCATTCTTTTTGCCGTTCCCCATTTAACACCCTTAACCCGGTGGGATGCACCGACTCCTAGGATGGAAGATGAAATAACATGAGTCGTACTTACTGGCATATGAATCAAAGTGGCACCGAAGATGATGAAGGCACCCGTTAAATCAGCGGCAACCCCATTGATAGGGCGAATCTTCATGATCTTTCCACCGACGGTCTTGATGATTTTCCATCCACCGATCGATGTTCCAAGACCCATTGCCAAGGCACAACTGAATTGAACCCATAAAGCGATATCCGTGCTTGATGCATATCCATTGGCGATCAGGGCCAGTGTAATGATCCCCATCGCCTTTTGAGCATCATTCGTTCCATGTGTATACGATTGAAGGGCTGCGGTAGCAATCTGGATCGTACGGAACCTTTGATTCGTTTTCGTCAGGTTGTTGTTTTTGAAAACAACTTTAAAGATGCTGTAAACGATATACCCTATCACGAAAGCGATGATAGGAGAGAAAATCAACGCTTCGAGAATTTTCAAGAACCCTTCCCACTTAATGGAGGAGAATCCGGCTGCTGCAATTGCGGCACCTGCAATCGAACCTATCAATGCATGGGAGGAACTACTTGGTATTCCGTAATACCAAGTAAGAAGATTCCATATGATGGCCGAAAGTAGAGCAGCCATGATTACATAAGAACCATTCGGGAGGGTGAACGGATCCACAATATCCTTCGTGATCGTCTTCGCCACGCCTGTGAAAGTCATGGCTCCAACAAAATTCATGATAGCTGCTAAGATGATAGCATGCCTTGGTTTTAACGCTTTTGTTGAAACAGATGTAGCAATGGCATTCGCTGTATCATGGAAACCATTGATGAAGTCGAATGCAAGTGCTAGGAAAACAATGATAATCGTTAAAATCAATAAAGTATCCATTTTTTGGGGTACTCCTTAGGCGTTTTTCATTATGATTGTTTCAAGTGTATTGGCAACGGCTTGACAGTTGTCGGCAATTTCTTCAAGGCTCTCGTAAATCTCTTTATATTGGATGATTCTGATTGGATCTTTCTCAACCGTAAACAGGTTTTTGATGGATTGGCGTTGGATGCCATCACAAACAGATTCAAGTTCTTTAATCTTAATCGCGTTTTCACGGATCATTGGTAATTTTTTAGTAGATAGCGTATCGACAGCTGTTTCGATTTCATAGGTGCATTCTTTAATGGCATCGACGAATTTAAGCATGTACTCATCGGCATTAACGATAGAATACATTTCGAATAGAGCGGAACAATGCTCCAAACCGTCTATGACATCATCCATTCTCATGGTTAATTCAAGAATATCTTCACGCTCTATAGGAGTAATGAAGGCGTTGTTTAATTCTTTAATGATGGTGTGAACCATTTCATCGCCCTTGTGCTCATAATCTTTCATCGTATCTGAAAAAACTTTTAAGTCGCTGATATTTTTAAGCTTATAATCTGCGAAATAGTCCGCACTTTCTTTGATGTTTTGAGCAATATTTAATAACATCACTGCAAATTTGTCTTTTTTAGATTTAAAAGCCATGGTTAATGCCTCCCAATTAGTCAAGCGTAATTTTACGTATAAATGTGTACGCTTTAGTATTAACAACTTGATTGTAACGAATTCATCTAGCAATAGGGAAGGTTTTTCGACGAAAATTTACAAACTCTTAATAAAACTTTACAAAAAGATAAAGGAAAAGTGAAATTTGGGAATATCTACAATGATGAAGAGAGAAAAGAGAAGAAAAAAACCTTTCCGGATTGGAAAGGTTCAAGTGTTGGATTATAAAAATAATGAAATAATATAGTATATGGTTGCAGCCAATCCTGCGGAAATTGGTAACGTGATGAACCATGTCACCAGCATGCTTTTGGCGGTTGTCCATTTTACCCCTTTGATTCGGTGAGCTGAGCCTACACCAAGTATTGAAGAGGAGATGACATGGGTTGTACTTACAGGCATATGAATGAAGGTAGCCCCTAAGATGATGGCGGCACCCGACATATCAGCGGCCACTCCGTTTATCGGGCGGATCTTCATGATTTTCCCACCGACCGTCTTGATGATTTTCCATCCGCCGATTGAAGTACCTAAGGCCATGGCAATCGCACAGGAAAGTTGTACCCAGAATGGGATGTCGGAGCTATGAGCAAATCCATTAGCCATTAAAGCCAATGTGATGATCCCCATCGACTTTTGCGCATCATTTGTTCCGTGTGTATAGGATTGAATCGCAGCCGTAAGAATTTGAATCCTCCGGAAACGTTTATTGGTCTTGCCTAAGTTATTATTTTTAAAGATGATCTTGAAGATGCTATACACGATAAAACCGACTGCAAATGCAATGATAGGAGATAAGATCAAGGCTTGGACGATCTTAGAAAACCCACTCCACTTGATGGAATCGAAACCACCTGATATTATGGCAGCTCCAGCAATGGATCCGATGATGGCATGGGAAGAACTGCTTGGAATGCCAACGTACCAGGTGACCAAATTCCAGATAATTGCAGATAGTAGGGCAGCAAGAATGACATAAGAACCATTATTTAAGGTAAATGGATCGACAATGTCCTTCGTTATGGTTTGGGCTACCCCTGTAAAGGTCAATGCTCCCAATAAGTTCATGATCGCAGCCATGATGATGGCGTGCCGAGGTTGTAGTGCCTTAGTTGAAACAGCAGTAGCGATTGCATTGGCCGTATCATGGAACCCATTGATAAAGTCAAAAACTAAAGCAAAGAAGATAATTGCAGCTGTTAAAATGAATAGACTACTCATGCATGTAAGACTCCCTTAATGTTCAAGTATGTAAATATAAAACCTAGTTTGCGGATACAAAGTGGACGAGAGATTAGTCTTGAAACTCCTACTATTTAGAATGGGAGTTATATCGATTGATTATTCTTTTGAAAAGGTGGCACCTACTTTTAACATTTTTTTGCCCAACTATTCAATTGTAACGAATTTCTTATCTATAAGGATAGATGTTTCGTCATTTTTTTACAAAATATTTTATTCATTCGATGAAAAATTACCTATTCATTCTTTTTTTAAATAATAATGGATAGTTTACCAAAGGATTTGGTGGATTGAAAGCTGAAAATTCCGAGGTGAATGGTTAGAAATGCAAGGTATCTGATGCTATAATTGGAAAATAAAACTAAGGGGGAATGTCACGTGATTTCAAGTGTTGGTGAGAAGATAACTTTACATAATGGAGTGCAAATGCCGCAGCTGGGCTTCGGTGTCTTTAAGGTGAAAAACGGTGAGGAAACGGTTGAATCAGTCAAGAAGGCGATTGAGGTAGGTTACCGTGCAATCGATACGGCCGCCATCTACGAAAATGAAGAAGGTGTGGGGCAGGCGATTCGGGAAAGTGGCATCCCACGTGAAGAACTGTTCATTACGTCGAAAGTATGGAATACGGAACAAGGATATGAAACGACCCTTCAAGCTTTCGAGGATAGCATGGAACGTCTAGGTTTGGAGTATTTGGACTTATATTTGATCCATTGGCCAGGTCAGGATAAATACCTGGAAACATGGAAGGCACTTGAGAAACTTTATCATGATGGAAAAGTGAAAGCGATCGGCGTAAGTAATTTCCATGTTCACCATCTGGAAAACTTATTGGCAAACAGTGAGGTTAAGCCTGTCGTCAATCAAATTGAATTACATCCATTGTTAACTCAAACCGAAATTCGTGATTACTGCAAAAAACATGATATCAAGGTAGAGGCGTGGAGTCCGCTTGGACGCGGGCATTTAATCGATGAACCTACAATCAACCATATTGCGAAAAAGCATGGGAAAAGCGCTGCACAGGTATTGATCAGATGGCACCTACAACATGATATCGTAGTTATTCCAAAGTCGATTACACCTTCGCGTATCGTAGAAAATGCTCAAGTGTTCGACTTTTCATTGAGCCTTAATGAGATGAACCAAATCGACGCCTTGAATAAAAATGAACGATTCGGTAGCAACCCGGATGAACTGATTTTTTAACCAGTTTCACGAACCCTAAAAAGAGTGCCCAGAGAAATTCTGGACACTCTTTTTTTTAACATATTATAGATGGAAACTGTCTATACTAACAGTGGAAGACGAAATGAAAAATAGTATATACCCCTTTCTCTACATCGATAATCTCTTTTTCGGTTCCAAAAAAATTAAAATAAAATAAGGTTTTAGATTTAGAATAAGGGGAAAATACTTAGTACAACAGCAAACAAGAAGAAAACACACACAGACATTAAGCGGTGTCCAATCAACTTCATTTTAAAATGACAATTACCTTTTTAAATAACCAAAAACATTCGCATTATTAAGATATGCGTACCAGGCATTATACCTTTTGAGTGTAAAGGTTATGGTGTTGATCGGACACGAATAATGAAAGTGATGAGTATTTCTTCAAGTCTGTTGAATAAAATTCATTTACTCAAGGAGGAAATATATTATGGGATTCTTATGGTCATTAATTATCGGTGGTATTATCGGTTGGTTAGCAGGTATGATTATCGGACGTGACGTACCATTCGGTATCGTTGGTAACATCATTGCAGGTTTTGTTGGTGCATGGTTAGGTTCATTAATTCTTGGAACTTGGGGACCTTCAGTAGCAGATTTCGCTATCATTCCAGCATTAATCGGTGCTATCGTATTTGTCTTCATCTTAAGCTTAATCTTAAGAGGAACAAGAAAAGCTTCATAAATAAAGAAAATGTAGCTGGCCTAAACGGCCAGCTTATTTTTTTTTGGGGAATTTCAAGGTAATCGCTTTTAGCGGTTGCCTTCTTTCCGTTAATTAATATAGAAGAAAGCATTATTTGCTATTTAAATATATAAAAATTATTGTCATTTACTTAATAAAAAGGATAAACAATCAATATATAGGATGAATGTAAAATTATGATGTTTTTAAAATAATAATAATTGTATACTGAAAAATAGGGGGGAGAATGATGATATCAAAAAAAATGATGGGGATGCTGCTTGCAGTCACGGGCTTATTATTAGTGGCAGGCTGCGGGAGTGAAGAGAAAGTTCAAGAACAGACGATTAAAGTGGGCGTTTCCGCGGGACCTTTTGAAGAAGTGGCCAAAAAGGTGAAAGAGGTGGCCAAGGAAGAGGGAATCAAAATGGAGATTGTCCCATTCAATGATTTCGTCACGCCTAACCGCGCCCTTGAAAATGGGGACTTGGATGTTAATGTATTCCAAACCAAACCATATTTAGAACAATATAACGAGAATCACAAAGCCAATATCGCAACGGTGGGGAAGGTTTTCACCACGAATATGGCTTTTTATTCGAAAAAATACAAAACGGTCGAGGAAATTCCTGAAGGGGCCACTCTAGGAATCATGAATGATCCTCTTAATCTGTGGCGTGGTCTTTTGTTATATGAAGAAGCGGGTTTAATTAAATTGAAGCCGGGTCTTGAAAACTACGCAACCATCCAGGACATCGCAGAAAATCCAAAAAAATTGAAATTCAAGGAGTTAGAAGGCGGTATGCTTGCTCCAGCGATGAATAGCCTGGACGTTGCGATTATCCCTAGTAATTTTGCAATCCAGAATGGATACGACCCGAAGGAAGATCCATTATATATCGAACAAGGGGACAAGTTCCCGATTTACTTGGCAACCGCAGAAGAAAATAAAGATAATGAAGACTATAAAAAATTAACTGAATTATATAGTTCCAAAGAAGTGAAAGCATTCATTAAAGAAAAGTACGATGGTGTGTTCAAAACGGTCGATCATCCTTTTGAATGAAAGGAGAGAAAGGCACAGTAAAGAAGGCTCTTTGCTGGTCCAAACCTGGAAATGAAGGATAAGTAGGGGGGCTAGAATGATCCAGCTGACTGATATACACAAAACATATGTAGAGGGAAAAAAAAGCATTCATGCCTTAAAGGGTGTATCCCTTTCCGTGAACAGGGGAGAGATTTTCGGTGTGATTGGTTTTAGCGGAGCCGGAAAGAGCACGTTGCTTCGGACGGTCAATCTGCTGGAAAAGCCGACTAGCGGAAAAGTCATTGTGAATGGAGTCGATTTACTGCAATTGAGTGAACGGGAATTGCGGTCATCCCGAAAGAAAATCGGGATGATCTTTCAGCATTTTAATTTGCTGGATTCCTATAATGTGTTTGATAATGTCGCAGAAATCTTAAGAATGAATAAGATGTCCAAACGAGAAATCAAGCAAAAGGTGGACGGTTTGCTTTTGTTAGTGGGCTTGCAGGATAAAGCGGGGGAATATCCTGCCCAGCTGTCAGGAGGACAAAAACAAAGGGTGGGGATCGCTCGCGCCTTGGCGATGGACCCCGAACTTCTTTTATGTGATGAGGCCACCTCCGCGTTAGATCCACAAACGACGGAATCCATTCTTGAACTTTTGCTTGATATTAATGAAAAAATGGGATTGACGATCATGCTGATCACCCATGAGATGGATGTCATTAAAAAAATCTGTGATCGGGTGGCTGTCATGGAGCAGGGGGAAATCATCGAACAGGGGTCAGTTCATGATATTTTCAGTACACCTCAAGCCCCGACGACGAAAAACTTCATCCGAACCGTTTTCGATGATACGGTTCCAAAAGACTTGTTGAATAAAATGCAGCATGGAAGTTCGTCCTATAAAGTGGTCAGGATCTCATTCAGGGGAGACGATGCACTTAATCCTGTGCTACATTCTCTTGCCGTACGGTTTTCCGTGGTCACCAATGTGCTAAGCGGTTCGATGATTTCAGTGAAAGGAATGCCACTTGGGATGATGGTGCTACATATTTCAGGTAAGGAAGAATCGATTTTACAGGCCATCGATTTTCTCGAACAGGCGGTTCATCATGTGGAAATAAAACGGGATTCAGAGGTGATGATGTCATGATGGAGAGATTGGTAGGGATGTCGCCGTTATTTACACAGTCGCTGTACGAAACAGTAATGATGGTTGGAATCACTCTTTTCGTGGCCACCATCATAGGCATTCCACTTGGGGTGTTATTGGTGATAACAAGAAAAGATCATCTAGCACCGAATAAACTGGTCTTTCTTATATTGAATATACTTGTTAACATCATCCGGTCCGTGCCGTTTATCATATTGATTGTGGCCATCATCCCTTTCACTGAATGGGTGGCAGGCACGGCGATAGGCGTTAAGGGCGCGATTGTCCCACTGATCGTATTTACCGCCCCGTATATCGCACGATTGATAGAAACGGCCTTGCTCGAAGTGGACCGCGGCATCATTGAAGCCTACTTGGCCATGGGAGCGACACGGACACAAATCATCTTTCGAATCATGTTACGTGAAGCTAGACCAGGGATCGTCCTTTGTTTGACGATTGCAACGATAGGGTTGATCGGAGCAACGGCAATGGCCGGGGCTGTGGGAGCGGGAGGACTTGGTGATCTGGCACTACGGTATGGGTACCAACAATGGGATCTTCCGGTCATGTTCCTGACGGTCCTCCTATTGATCTGCCTCGTTCAGCTAATCCAATCTTTTGGCAATTGGACCGCTGCTAAATTAAAAAAAGGATCATAATCAAAAAAAGCTGGCTCAAAGACGATGAGCCAGCTTTTTGGTATGGTTTATAACGCTTCAAAGATACTGGGCTTATCCAGGAAAGGTGCTTCGATGGCGATTTTTTCTTCGGAGATAGGATGGATGAATTCCATTTTCCTGGCATGAAGGGCCTGACGTGGAAAGGACCTCTTTCCGCCATACAGAGTATCCCCGGCCAATGGATGATTCAAGTGGCTGAAGTGCACCCGGATTTGGTGGGTCCTGCCACTTTCTAATGTGCAGCTGACAAGTGTCCGATTTTCTTTAGGGTACCGTTCAAGGACTTGATAATGAGTGATGGCTGTCTGTCCGGATGGAGATACTCTTCGTCTCGTCGCATGATGCCGGTCCCGCCCAATCTTTTCTTCGATTTTTCCTGCGTTTTTTTGAAGGATCCCTTCCACTAAAGCATAATAGGTTCTCTTGATGTTCCGTTCTTCAAGCATTCTATCGAGCATGGAGCCGGTCAGTCGCTCTTTAGCAAAAAGGACGGCGCCGGTGGTATCTTTATCGAGTCTATGAATATGTTTTATCATGCAGGTTTGGCCGGTTACCTGAAGGTGGTGGGCCACCCCGTTGATCAGCGAATTCCTATCACCGGAATGAGAGGGGTGGGTATCCATTCCTGCCGGTTTGTTTGCAATCAATAACAAATCATCTTCATATAAGATGGTGATTCCCAAATCTGTAGCGGGTACTCGATCATCATCAACGTGAAGCAACGGAATCTGGATCGTATCCCCTTCAGAAATTTTACTTGTCCAAGGAGTGATGACATCATTCACTTTTACTTCCTTACTCATTCTCCATTCATGAACAAGTTTCTTTGGAGCCTTCCAATGGTCTCTAAAAAGACCTTCTAATGTAAAACCATCCAATTGTTTATGTACAGTGATGAATAATTCATCGTTTTTTACTGTGAAATGTTTCAAATTTATTCCTACTTTCGTTGGATTAGATTGTATTTTTAAGAAAAAAATATATAATAATTACAATGAACTGTGAAAAAAGAATCATTAGACCTATTGAAAATGAGTCGGTGGGTTAAATTACCACATTATTTTTACAGTTTTTATGTTATTCTATTAAAAAAAGGATGAACCTCTAAGATTAAACAAACAAAGATAGGACCAAAGTATTTGAAAAAGGTGGTTTTGTTGTGAAGGTTGTCTCTCCATCAACGGAAGAACAAGAGCAAGAAATTGCTGATCTTGTTGAACGTTTCTACGAATCTGTATTTCCGAGTTACTTCACAAAAGATGAAATCCTTCATTTTAAAGAAATAGGCGTTTTACAGCCTAATAAGGGCCGTTTCACCTACAATGGTACACTGAGGGAAGCGTATCAGGTGATGACATGCCTTCAAGTCCTCCTAACCATTTTGGACAAGGAGGAGAAGGTGAATACAAAGGCAATTGAACGTAAATCAGATGAATTGTTCAAGCGTAACATTACACTTTTGAATGAATGCGGGATATTCTTCCCCTTTGATTCTAATCATTTTAACCGAATGAGCGAACATGTGGGAATGGAAGGTTTGCCCATGTACAATGTTCAAGTGGCGAATTCATACTTAGTATAAGGCAAATAAAAAGAACCGGCTATAACGGACTGTTCCCGTTATAGCCGGTTCTTTTTATTAATTGATGTCGTTTTCCTCGAACCATTCTTTAAAGTCTGACTTTTCATGGTAGCCAACTAACCGGGCTTTTTCTTTTCCGTCAACATAATGGATAATGGTCGGCGTGCTCTTTATCCCATAATCGCTCCATCCTTGCTCGAATTCCAATAAATTGTATTGAACAAGGTCAATGCCCATCTCTTCGGCCAGGGGTGCGACGACTGGGGTGGTTTTTTGGCAATGCACGCATGTAGGGCTATAATAGTAAACCGTCACTGCTTCTTTTTCCTGCAGGTCATTCTCTAACTCAGCGGGGAGAATCAGATTTTGATAATTGGGATCATCCAATTGATCGACGGTGGCGGATTTAAGACTATCTTTTCCGTAAGGATTGCCCTTTGCCTTTTCTTCTTTTTTCATATTTGTCACAACGCCCAATACGATAAATAGGGCGACGATTATTACTAAGAATATCGCAATCTTTTTCATTAAGCTGAAGCCTCCTTGGATCTTGTCCATACGATGTAGCTGCATAGGAATATAATGATGAATGCAACGAGAGCTAAGGCAGGGATCGTAATAAATCCAAACCAGTTAATATATTGACCTGTACATGGGACCCTTCCGCACGCAAGGGAATGGTCGGAAAAGAATGAAACCTTTTGAATCAAATAGTGATAGGTTGAAATGAGTGCACCGATACCGGACAATATCATGGTATAAAAGCTGATCCAATGGTCCTTACGAATGATGGCTATACCTAAAATGACTGTAAAAGGATACATGACGATCCGTTGATACCAGCAAAGTGTACAAGGTTCGTATTGCTTAATTTCAGAAAAATATAAGCTTCCAAACATGGCAATGATGGAAGCAGCCCATGCAATAAATAGCCAGTTTTCTTTACTGTCTTTTGTCTTGTTCATCGCTTCCCTACTCCACCTTCTTTTTCTTTAATAAAAGTATAGTCTGTATCGATGGCGTCTGTAAAATATATGTTCTTAAAATATGCTTCAGACGGGGTTTTTTCCAGGTACATAACAAGGGAATTAGGAGTTTCAAGTGTTATATTTTTAAAATTAGGGGTATAATCTTCGATGAAGAGAATAAAGGAGCCTGAGAAAAATGCCTAATTTAGACCTGCATAAATTTGAGAAAATCATGGAAATACGAAATATGAAGCTAGGGGACATAGACGAAATCATTGCTATGCAAGCGTCTTGTTTTCCAGGGATGGATCCATGGAAACGAGATCAGCTCGAGAGCCATTTGGAAATCTTTCCGGAGGGCCAATTCGTAGCTGAGTACGATGGCAGAGTGATTGGTTCTTGTTCAAGCCTCATTATCAATTTTGACGAATATGATGATCGCCATACTTGGGATGATGTAACGGATAATGGCTACATCACGAATCACAATCCAGACGGTTATAATCTATATGGAATTGAAGTCATGGTTCATCCAAAATTCCGCAGGATGAAAATAGGACAACGACTATATGATTCAAGAAAAGAACTAGCTGCACAAATGAACCTGAAAAGTATCATTATCGGCGGCAGAATTCCAAACTACCATAAGTATGCGGATGAATTGCTACCGAGAGAATATGTCAAGGAAGTGCAACTGCATAAAATATATGATCCAGTCTTATCGTTCCAGCTTTTAAATGGGTTCACCCTTATGAGGATCAATCCCAACTATTTGCCTGATGATCTGGCTTCCAATAAATACGCGACACTCATGGAATGGAATAATTGGGATTACCAACCGAAATCGAAGCGTTATTACAAGACGTCCGAACCTGTTCGGATATGCGTCGTGCAATACATGCTCCGTCGTATCGAATCATTTGAAGATTTCGCGAACCAAGTGGAGTATTTCACGGATGTAGCGTCCGACGCCAATGCTGATTTCGCTGTATTCCCAGAGCTGTTCACAACCCAGTTGATGTCGTTCTTAAATGAACGGTCTCCAAGTCTGGCAGTCAGGAAGCTTTCGGAATTCACGGAGCAGTACATTGAATTGTTCACGAAGCTTGCAGTAAGATATAACGTCAATATCATCGGTGGTTCTCATTTCGTTAAAGAGGAAGATGACAATATTTATAATATTGCCTACTTGTTCCGTCGCGACGGAACCATTGAGAAACAATATAAAATCCATATTACACCAAATGAAAGAAAGTGGTGGGGGATTAATGCGGGAGACCGCGTACGTGTCTTTGATACGGATTGCGGAAAGATCGCGATTCAAATTTGTTATGACATCGAATTCCCGGAACTTGCTCGTATAGCGACAGATATGGGTGCCAAGATCATTTTCACACCTTTCTGTACGGAAGACCGACAAGGTTATCTGAGGGTTCGCTATTGTGCCCAGGCACGTGCTGTGGAGAATCAGGTCTACACAGTCATCTCCGGAACTGTCGGGAACTTGCCACAAACGGAAAACATGGATATCCAATATGCACAGTCTGGAATTTTTGCCCCTTCAGACTTCGAGTTTGCCCGTGATGGTATCGTAGGGGAAACGAGCCCTAACCTTGAGATGGTGCTTATCGGCGATGTTGATCTGGAAATCTTACGACGGGAGCGTCAATCCGGTACGGTAAGACAATTAAAAGATCGTCGCCATGACATTTACAAATTGCAATACCAAAAAGGAGATAAATAAGGATTTACATGTGCTCGTGACGAAAAAGCAACAGTTGCTTTTTCGTCACGAGCCTTTACTTCATTTATGGGGAAAAATATGTTAATTTTATAATAGGGTTAATACATAAAATTCAAAATATGGGCGTTGAGAGGAGATGTTGGAGATGGAATGGAAATCTTTCTACACCGCTTGGGCAGGTTACCAGAATTTAAATGGGGAATTACGTGTCCTGCTCGAGGAAATGCAACGGGATGAAGCAAAACTCGAAGATGCCTTTTATAAGAACTTGGATTTTGGGACAGGTGGCATGCGTGGGGAAATTGGAGCTGGAACGAACCGGATGAACCTATATACGGTTCGAAAGGCAACGGTGGGACTGGCACAATATATTTCATCATTCGGGGAAGAGGCAAAAAGTAGAGGGACGGTCATCGCCTATGATTCGAGGCACAAGTCACCGGAATTCGCACTGGAAGCGGCTAAAACATTGGCGACTTTCGGTGTGAAAGCCTACTTATTCGATGAGCTGCGACCAACGCCTGAATTATCGTTTGCCGTCCGGGAGCTGAATGCCTTTGCTGGAATCGTGATTACAGCAAGCCATAACCCTCCTGAATATAACGGATACAAAGTTTACGGACCGGATGGTGCACAGTTGCCTCCAATAGCCGCGGACCAGGTCATTCAGTACGTGAATGCCATTGAAAGTGAACTTGATATACAAATTAAAGAAGTGGAAGCGTTAAAAGAGAAGGGGCTTATCGAGATCATTGGGGAAGAGTTGGATATCGCTTATAATCGACAGCTGTTGACGGTTCCTGAGAATCCGCATTTAGCCGAAGAAATGGATGTGTCACTTGTCTTCACCCCTCTTCATGGGACAGCCAATAAATCGGTTAGGCGCGCACTTAAGGACCTGGGGTATCACAATGTCCATGTCGTCAAGGAACAGGAATTGCCCGATCCGGACTTTTCGACGGTGAAATCTCCTAATCCTGAGGAGCCAGCCGCATTTGAAATGGCCATCGAACTTGGCAATCAGGTGGAAGCCGATCTATTGATTGCAACGGACCCTGATGCCGACCGGTTAGGGATTGCCGTGAAAAACGAAGCGAATCAATATGTCGTTTTAACTGGTAATCAAACGGGAGCCTTGTTCTTGGATTACTTATTGAGTCAGCAAAAGGAAAAAGGGACGATTCCTCAGAATGGAGTGGTCTTGAAAACAATTGTGACTTCGGAAATCGGGAGGACGATTGCAAAGTCCTACGGGTTGGAGACGGTGGATGTTCTGACCGGATTCAAGTTCATTGCCGAGAAAATAAATGAGTATCAGAAAACCGGGGCACATAGCTTCGTGTTCGGGTATGAAGAAAGTTATGGCTATCTAATCAAGGATTTCGCCCGTGATAAAGATGCCATCCAAGCAGCGGTTCTTGCTGTTGAAGTATGTGCTTATTACAAAAAGCAGGGCTTGACCCTTTACCAAGGCTTGATGAATGTCTTTGAAAAATACGGATTCTATTTGGAAGGGCTACGTTCATTAACTCTAAAAGGAATGGAAGGGGCAAAACAGATCCAAGGAATATTGGATCGATTCAGGCAAAACCCACCTATTCAAATCGGGGGTATCCCCGTAGTCATCGCCGAAGATTATCAGAACGGTAAAAAGTACGATTTGAGAACGACTGTTGAGGAAGTGATTGAACTTCCGACATCCAACGTTTTAAAATATTTCCTCGATGATGGAACGTGGGTATGCCTCCGTCCTTCAGGTACCGAACCGAAAATTAAATTCTATTTCGGGGTCCAAGGAAGTTCCCTGCAGGAATCGGAAGATAAGCTTTCCGCCGTCATTAACGATTTCATGAGTGAAATAGAAGCTTTGGTGTAATAAATAAAGGGAGAGCGAAGGCAAGTTCTTCGCTCTTTGTTCCGAAATAGGATAGAAATGGAATGTCTCAAATTCAAGGAAATTACGCATGGACTTTGGTATACTGATTGAGGATAATGGGATATTTTGATGAAATATATTTCAGACCTATCATTTCAAACTTACCAAGGAGGGGAATATCCATGAAATTAGTCATCATTAATGGTTCACCACGTAAACAAGGACGTACAGGGATTGCTTCACGCTTCATATCTAAACAATACGGAGCAGAATTAATCGATTTAAGCAATAGTGACATCCCTTTATATACCGGGGAAGGCGAGCAATACCAATTGAAAGTGATTCAAGATCTTCGCACAAGCATCGAAGAAGCGGATGGTGTCATTTTAACGACGCCGGAATATCACGGTTCTATGAGTGGTGCTTTGAAAAATGCGTTGGATTTCCTAAGCAGCGATCAATTCACACATAAACCAGTCGCGCTTCTTGCCGTTTCAGGCGGAGGTAAAGGTGGAATCAACGCGTTGAATTCCGTGAGAACGGTAGGCCGCAGCCTTTATGCGAACGTGATTCCAAAACAACTAGTACTTGATCCGCACTGCTTCGATTACGAAAATGACGGATTGAATGAAGAATCCGCATTGCTTGTCGACGCTTTGATGGATGAATTGAAAATGTATGCAAGTGCATATGCGACAATAAAGAAATAATGGAAAAAGGGGTCAGGTATGAAAATACCTGACCCCTTCCTTGTTTCCATTAGGGTTTCACCAGCCATAGTTTAATCCCTGATAAGCAACTTGCATAATATTTCCCATTTTGTACAAACTATTGTTGAACTTCCGTTACATATTCATATTCACTCGTCTGTTCAGCAGCATGATCGAGATAACGAAATAGGGCATACAGCTGAGATTGAACGATTTGGTAATCATGCTCAAACCGATATGCGTGTAAAAAATGCTCAATTTTCTTCGAAAGAATGTGATCTTTCGTTCGTACCATCAAAACTAAAAGGCTGTCCCAATCCGATCGGTGTGTGTGAAACAACGCCTGATCATAATCCGCTATCCTCATATCATTCTCCTCCTTACTAAGGAGCTATTTGTATTTTGTACAGAATGGGCAGAAGCTCTCCTTACAATAAGTGGTGATATAGAAAAACCGCGTTTGTTGTTTTTTACCTGAATAATAATCAAAGGTGAGTTCATGAAAAAAATCATTTTGCTTTGGTGGATCTGTTTTCTGCTTTATCCTTCATACGCATTCTCTGAACAGCTATATTCACCTGAAACAATGGAAAAAGATCTTCTGGAAATGGAAAAAAAGTATCAACTAAAAACGGTAACAATCGGTGAAACTGAAAAAGGAAAACCGATAAAGGCCGTTAAACTTGGTAGGGGGCAGAAGTCGATTTTAATGGTCGGTGCCCATCATGGACGGGAATGGCTTAGTACGATGATTCTGATGAAGATGCTACAAAATTATGCCTCCGCCTATCAAACAGGTGAGCCAATCGGTGATATCCCCTCGGACTTATTGGATGAGGTCAGCATCTGGTTCATCCCGATGTTAAATCCTGACGGGGTCAGGATCCAGCAGGGTGATTTCTCTCACTTAAATGTATGGGAGCGAGTGGCGGTCTGGAAAATGAACGACTATAGCACAGAGTGGTCCCGGTGGAAAGCCAATGCGAATGGCATCGATTTAAACAGGCAATATCCAAGTGGTTGGGATGACATAATCAATGAAGCGAAACAACCCACGTATCAGTTTTATAAAGGAAAACGTCCACTGATGGCATCGGAGGCAAAAGCACTTGTGTCCTTCACGAAGAAGCTCGACCCCCTTATTGCTGTTTCCTACCATACGTCTGGACGGGAAATATTTTGGCACTATCACAATAAACCTAAGAACATGGCAAGGGATTACGGCATAGCGAAGAAAACGGCAGAGCTAACCGGTTATGAACTGACCATCCCGGAAAAGGAAGCAATAGGCAGTGGATTTACGGATTGGTTCATTACCGAATTCGAGCGGCCGGCGCTGACCATTGAACTTAGTTATTTAGTGGAGGAAACGAATCCACCCTTGTCCGTATTTCCCGAAGAATGGGACCGGAACCGTCAAGTGGGGATGATGCTTGTCCAAGAAGCGAATCGATTGAATAACTATTGAGATGTTATACATAATAAGACTAACAAGTGAGAATGGTGGGAGGTAAAGGGATGAAAAAACTTCTGATGCTGGTCATGGGGCTCATGATACTAACGCAAATGGCTCCAAGTGCACCACTTGCTGCAACCCCGGATTACGAGAAATACGGGAAGATTGCCATCACTGTCGTTCAGGCCGATTATCCTGGAGACGATGTGACCGACTATCAATATAAAGGACGTAAAAAGTTAGGCAATAAACAAGTGGAAGACGACTTTGTATTCATAGTGGTGGAAAATGGCAAGGAATTCAACGTCATCGTTACCGTCCAGCATGATCTGGAGAATAAAAAGCTTCTGAGCTTGAAGGTCATGGAACAGAAAAGAAAATGAATGCAAAGGAATCAGCACCTTCTTTTTATCGAAGGTGCTTTTTTCTATGTCCGTAGTTGCATCTGCATCCATATCTAGATTGTTTTGGTTCTGACCTATGATACACTAGAATTAACATAGTTTTCCTGTGAATAGTTGCATGATCAGTGGAGGTGTATCTATGCCCGATCTTTCCAATGAGGAAGAGTTAACAGGTGGGAACGTTTCGAAAGTATATCGTGCAGGTGATACCGTCAGACGGGAAATGAAGCCAAATGGCCAAAGGATTCATGCGTTATTAAAGCACCTGGAGGGAAAAGGTTACGAATATGCCCCTAAATTCCTTGGTATCGATGATAAGGGCAGAGAAATTCTATCTTTCATTGAAGGAGAAGCGGGGAATTATCCTCTACAAACATACATGTGGTCAGAAGATGTCTTACGGGAAATCGCGAAGATGCTCCGTCTTTATCATGATGCTGTAAGCGACTTTACATTGGATGATCATTGGCAAGCAATCGATAATACCCCACAGCAAGCGGAGGTGTTATGCCATAATGACTTTGCCTTTTACAACATCATTTTTCAAAATGAACGGCCGATTGGCATTATTGATTTTGACGTGGCTGGACCTGGACCACGACTTTGGGACATCGCGTATACGCTTTACACTTGTGTTCCATTAAGCAGATTGTATCTTACTGAGACGGGTGAGACGGTCCATTATCATTCCGTTCACGATGCTTCCCGCATAAAAAACAGGGTTAGATCATTTTTTGATGCTTACGGTGAAGGAATTGCGGAGAATTATATCGAGATGATCCTGTTACGATTAGAAGGATTATGTAAGACAATCACAAGAAGAGCAAGTGAAGGTGATCTTGCCTTTCAAAAGATGGTGGAGCAAGGTCATCTTGAACATTACCGAAACGAAATGACATTCATTTCTGAGCATAGGAAGGAATGGACGTAAACATAAAAGAAGCTTAATAGAAGATTGAAGGGAACTTCTTAACGAGGAAGTTCCCTTCATTTTGTTCGGAAATCCATTTTTCCATTGCATTTATAAGGAAGGAACAAGTATAGTTAATAACAGATTAAATACAGCAAGATTTTAGGGGAATTATAATGAGAAAGTTTAAAAAAGTATATGTCGAAATAACGAACATATGTAATCTGAAGTGTAATTTTTGTCCGAGTTCTAGCTTGCAGAGGACATTGAAATTTATGAATCCAGAAGGTTTTACGCACGTGATTGAAAAGATAAAACCACATACGGACCATATATATTTCCATCTAATGGGTGAACCATTTTTGAATAAAGATTTGGGCACGTTCCTGGATATTAGCGCCGAGAATGATTTGAAAGTGAATATTACGACAAACGGCACACTGATTCAAAAGGTGAAGGATAAGCTTCTGTCCAAAAAAGCGCTTCGTCAGGTGAATATTTCCCTTCATAGTTTTGAAGCGAACGATACGAGCAATAGCCTGGAAAGTTACGTAAGTAATATAACGGATTTCATTAATGAGGCAAATGCAACGAGTGAAGTGATCTGTGCCATACGACTATGGAATATGGATTCAGATGAACTTAAAGCGAGTAATGGGTTGAATGATGATATTCTTTCGATGTTGGAAGAGAAGCTTTCACTAGACATTCGTTTAAGTGAAGCCCTTCAGGAAAAGAATAATATCAAACTGAAGGATCGGGTTTATATCAATATGGCGGAAAAATTCGAGTGGCCGGAACTTGACCGCGATATCATTGATGAAAATATTTTCTGCTATGCATTGAGAGATCAACTAGGAATCTTGGTGGATGGTACGGTGGTTCCTTGTTGCTTGGATAGTGAAGGAAAGATACCACTTGGGAATATATTCGATTCATCCCTAGAAGAAATCCTGGATGGCGAACGGGCGAAGAATATGTATGATGGCTTCTCGAGAAGATGCGCCGTTGAAGAACTCTGTAAACGATGTGGCTACGCAAAGCGCCACAAAAAATAAAAGATAGATGTAACCCACGGAGATACTCTTCGTGGGTTTTTTCGAATTCATTTTGATTATTTTATTAAAATATTCAGAATATTATTGATTTATCGAAAGGTGGGTGTTAGAATGTTCTCTATTATCAGTGAAGTTAGAACTTCGAATCTATTTAAAAAAAGTATACGATTCATTTTTGTTACTGAAGGGAAGGATTTTATGGATGTTCAGCAAAAAGCAAAAGAGATATTCCCGGCATTAACGACTGGGCAAAAAAAAGTGGCCAAATACTTGTTGACTCATGCCCATACATTTGCCGTCAGTCCAGCTCAAGTGTTAGGGAAAGAAATTGGCGTGAGTGAGACCACGATCATTCGCTTTTGTTATTCGCTAGGGCTAAGTGGTTTTGCTGAACTTCAAAAACTGATTCGCAATCAGCTGATTTTCGAGAGCAGTAGCTTGAATGAATACCATACTTCTAAACTCGAAGTCGCAAACGAGCCAAACTTCATGGCACAAGTGATGGAACAAGATATCGAGAGCATCAAAAAGACCATACATAATCTATCAAATGAGGATTTTACAAAAGCGGTGGACAAAATTACGTCAGCCGATAGTATTTTAATTTCCGGACATCGTTTATCCTTTTCGGCCGCACATTGGCTGACGTTCACACTAAGGCTTGTGAAGGAGGATGTTCATTTATACCGGCCGGATACAGACGATATCTTTTTACAATTGGATAAAATGACGGAACGTTCCGTTTTCATAGCGATATCCTTTCACCGTTATGTGAAAGAAACGGTGAAAATTACGGAGATGGCTAAACAGGCTGGGGCCTTTGTGATCGGGATTACCGACTCCGAACTTGCCCCTCTTGCAGATTTCGCGGATGTCTTATTACCGGTATCAACGCCGAAGACTTCGACCATCGATACAGCACCTGTTTTATTTTCCTTATTGAATAGTTTAGTAGCGGGTGTCTCAATAAAAGACGAACAAGGATTCAAAGATAGAAAGTCTAAATACGACACATTTAAACAGGATGATTTTTTCTTCTGAAGGGGAGTTGGAAATGGATATAACACAATCGCTTGTAAAGTTAAGACCACGGATCATCGAGATATTTGACCATCTGCACGCTCATCCAGAAACGAGTTGGAATGAAGTGAAGACAACAGACTTCATTGCGGACATTTTAACGGAAAACCAATGTACCGTGACAAGATTTTCCGACTGTACCGGCGTGATTGGTGAGATGGGGGAAGGCCGGTTCACGGTGGGCCTACGATCGGATATCGATGCATTATGGCAAGAAGTGAATGACACATTCCAGGCCAACCATTCATGTGGCCACGATGGGCATATGACTCTGGCTCTTGGCGTTTTCCTTGTATTGAAGGAAATGAACTTTCAACCAAAAGGGAAACTCAAATTCCTTTTTCAGCCTGCAGAAGAAAAAGGAACGGGTGCCTTGAAGATGATTGAGGAAAAAGTCGTCGATGATATAGATTTTCTGTATGGCGTGCATGTAAGGCCTGCGGAGGAAGTGAGCGATGGCCAGGCGGCACCAGCCATCGTTCATGGCTCAGCACAGTTCATAAAGGGCGAAATCCTAGGAACGGATGCACATGGTGCAAGGCCCCATCAAGGTCAAAATGCAATCGAGATCGGGGCCTCTTTCATCACATTGTTGAACAGCATCCATCTTAATCCCTCCATCCCTTATTCCGTGAAAATGACGCAGTTTTCTGCAGGCGGGGAAAGTTCGAATATCATTCCAGGGAAGGCTACTTTTTCGCTGGACTTGCGCGCCCAGGATAATGATGTCATGAAGGAATTGACCATGAAGGTGAAGAAAATCGCACAAGCTCTGGCCATTGCCAATGGCGTTGAAATTACCCTTGAACCAAGTGCATATGTAGCCGCTGCACATGTCGACGAACAAGCCCAAGCCATCATGGCAGAAGCCATAACAGATACACTCGGTAAAGAAAATTTGGTGCCTCCCGTCATTACGACTGGTGGAGAGGATTTTCATTTTTATACGTTGAAGAAACCGACCATTAAAGCGACGATGCTTGGATTGGGTTGTGGCTTAACGCCAGGCCTGCATCATCCACTTATGACCTTTAATAAAGAAGCGCTGCTTTCGGGGATCGAAATTGTAACGAAAGCCATCCTTCTTACTTTCGATAAATATGGAGAAGGGGATCGCCATGACTCATGAATTACACATCAAATCATTATCGACATTAGAAGAGTTACAAGAGGTGCAACAATTGGAGACGCTTGTATGGGGGATGGATTCCATACCAACCCACCAGACGCTGACGGCAGTTAAAAACGGGGGGCTTGTCATAGGCGGTTACCTCGATGAGCAGTTAGTGGGCTTTCAATACAGCTTCCCTGGATTTAAGGATGGCAAGGTCTTTCTTTGCTCACACTTGTTGGCGATCCACCCGGAACATCAAAAGAAGGGATACGGAAGATTGCTTAAATTGGCACAAAAAGAAGAAGCACTGAAAAAGGGCTACGACTTAATTTGCTGGACATACGATCCATTGGAAAGCGTGAATGCGAATTTAAATATCGGAAAACTTAAAGCAGTTTGCCGTACCTATATGGAAGATTGCTACGGAAAGCTTGAAGGCTCACTTAATGAAGGGCTGTCGACAGATCGCTTCATGGTGGAATGGACGATCAATCAAGATTTGCAGGCAGATGCGAATCTCCCTAGTGAAGCGGCACAACTAGTGACGGTAGAAAAGGATGAACAAGGTTTTCCAGTCATCACGGAATATAGGCTGGATACATATGCAGACATCATTGCCATTCCGATACCAACGGAGATACAAAAAATGAAGAAGGAAAATCTTTCGTTGGCGATTGATTGGCGTTCGAAAACAAGAGAGATATTCAAATACCTCTTTGCCCAGGGATATGCTGTAGTGGGAATTGAACGGATCAAAGAGGACAACATTCAACATTACATCTTACAAAAACAGAAATAAGTGGGGGAATTAAACATGAAAATAAAAGAAGTGCGTTTACGTCATCTGAATATGGATTTGATTGCTCCATTCACAACTAGCTTTGGTACATTCGTGGATAAAGAGTTTATTTTAGTAGAGGTGAAAAATGAAGCGGGATTATCAGGATGGGCTGAATCTGTAGCTTTTGCCGCGCCATGGTATAACGAAGAAACCATCAAAACGAACTGGACGATGCTGGAGGATTTCCTGATTCCGCTCGTGCTTGATAAAGAAATAGAGCACCCGGGTGAAGTAGCGGAACTGTTCGCTCATATTAGGAAAAATAATATGGCGAAATCGGCAATCGAAGGAGCTATTTGGGATCTGTACGCGAAAGAAAAGAACATTCCACTGAGCACGGCACTAGGTGGAGAGCTGGATAAAATCGATGTCGGCATCAGTATCGGTATCCAAAAAACCGTTCCAGATTTATTGAAAAAAATCGAGAATGGACTGAAAGATGGTTATAAACGAATCAAGATAAAGATTCAGCCGGGCTGGGACGTCGATGTTATCAGGGAAGTACGTAATCGTTATCCGGATGTACCGATCATGGCGGATGCAAACTCGGCTTACCGTTTGAAGGATATCGAATTATTGAAACAGCTGGATCAATTCGATTTAATGATGATCGAGCAGCCTTTGTCATCGGATGATATTGTCGATCATGCGACATTGCAAGCGAGCATCACAACACCGATTTGCTTGGATGAAAGCATACATTCCGTCGAAGATGCCAGAAAGGCGCTGGATTTGGGAAGCTGTAAAATCATCAATATCAAGATTGGTAGAGTGGGTGGCTTAACGGAAGCTAAGAAAATTCATGATTTATGTAAAGAGCGAAACGTGCCAGTATGGTGCGGTGGCATGTTGGAATCTGGGGTCGGTCGTGCACATAATATCGCATTGACCACACTTGATAATTTTACAATGCCTGGAGATACGGCCGCTTCTGCGAATTATTGGCATAAAGACATCATTAAGCCGGAAGTGACGGTGGAAGATGGGGTCATCACCGTGCCAAAGACGGCAGGTATTGGATACGAAGTAGATACGACCATTGTCGATGAATTTACCTCCTATAGTAAACGATACAAAAATTGAGCAGGTTGAGTCCGCCAAGCTTTGGTATTTTCTTACTGAAGATTGGCGGAGCTTTAAACGTGAGGTAGCCAAAAGCTACCCATGCACTAAATTGTCAGAATTATCTTTAAATTTGGGTGGATTTCCATGAAGAACAGTATCAATCTAGCAGGCGCATATATTGGAATCATCATAGGGGCAGGTTTTGCTTCAGGACAAGAAGTATTGCAATTTTTCACGAGCTTTGGAATCTATAGTGTATTGGGAATTGTCGTAGCGACTGTATTATTCGCTTTCCTTGGAATGCAAGTTACGGAGTTAGGGAGCTCGCTTCAAACACGCTCTCATAAAAGCATAATCGATCACCTTTGTGGCCGTCATCTAGGCAGGGTTGTCGATGTGATCATTACCTTTTTCTTATTTGGCGTAACGGTGATCATGATTGCAGGTTCCGGATCTATTTTCGAAGAACAATTTGGCATCCCAAGTATCGTGGGTGCCGCGATCATGACGATCCTCACCATTGGAACGCTTTTGCTTAAAGTCGATAAAATCATGTCGATCATTAGTGCCGTAACGCCATTCTTATTCATCATCATGATTGTCATTGCGGGTTATTCATTCTTTACATCAAATCTTAGCTTCAGTGAAATCATTGCCTCATCCAGTAAAGAAACGGCCGCAACGGGAAATTGGCTAATGGGTTCATTGCTATATGTTTCTTATAATATGACGGCTGGAATCGCGATGTTGGCCGTAATGGGAGGCACAATGAAAAGCAAGAAAGAAGCAGGAATGGGAGGCATTTTAGGCGGGATAGGTTTAGGGATTTTATTACTTCTAATCAATATGGGGATGATGTCCGACCTTAAATCGATTGAGGGAGTAAGCATGCCCACTCTTTATTTAGCAAATGAAATCTCGCCTTGGTTGGGAAATATTCTGTCCGTAGTGCTGTTAGGCATGATTTATAATACGTCAGTTGGTATGCTGTACGCATTTACTGCTAGACTTGTACCTTCCGAAACAAAGAATTTTAAAATCTCGGTCACCGTCGTAGGGATGTTAGCTTTCCTTGCCAGCTTTGTTGGCTTCATTAAATTGGTTGGTACGGTATATCCTCTTACAGGATATTTAGGTTTTGTCATCATTGCAGCTCTTATCATTTCGTGGGTTCGCTCAAAAACGAAAAAACGGGCATTACATGCAGAAATAGCCAAGTAATAGTAAGAAAGAGTGCCTGTTCTACTGATTCCTGACATCTTCCCTTTTGGAGGATGTCTTTTTTCTATGTACGATTGCCCTTTAAGAAGGAACAAAGCATTTTTCCGCCCTTTTTTCATACATTAGACTAAAGACAAAAGACTAGGGGGATATAAGATGAATGGATCGGAGCAGAAGGCTCTGGAATATGCCATCAGTGAAATCACAGAAATAGCCACTGGATTCGGATTGGATTTTTACCCGATGCGTTATGAAATTTGTCCATCGGAAATCATTTATACATTTGGTGCGTATGGAATGCCTACCCGTTTTTCACATTGGAGCTTCGGGAAACAATTTCATAAAATGAAGCTGCAATATGATTTCGGATTAAGCAAAATCTATGAATTGGTCATTAACTCTGATCCATGTTATGCGTTCTTGTTGGATTCCAATTCACTTGTGCAAAACAAATTGATTGTGGCGCATGTTTTGGCGCATTGTGATTTCTTCAAGAATAATGTCCGTTTCCGGAACACCAAGAGGGATATGGTAGAAAGCATGTCGGCCACGGCAGAAAGAATCCGGGAATACGAAGTGTTGCATGGCAAGCGGGAAGTGGAAACATTCCTTGATGCCCTTCTTGCCATCGAGGAACATATCGACCCATCACTGATGAGGCCGAAGCTTGCCTGGACGATGGAGGATGAGGAAGAGGAGGAGGAAATCAAGCCGGCAGCGACGGAGTATGATGATTTATGGAATCTCGAAGACAGAGATGTGAAGAAGCATCCGACCGCTAAAAGGCGTAAGAAGTTCCCGCCACGGCCTGAAAAAGATATCATGCTATTCATTGAACAATACAGCAGGGATTTAACCGATTGGCAGAGAGATATCATGACCATGATCCGTGAGGAAATGCTCTATTTCTGGCCGCAACTCGAAACGAAAATCATGAACGAAGGCTGGGCATCGTACTGGCATCAAAGGATCATGCGTGAACTGGATTTGACCTCTGGCGAATCGATTGAATTTGCGAAACTGAATGCGGGAGTCGTGCAGCCATCACGCACGAGCATCAATCCTTATTATCTAGGGCTGAAGGTGTTTGAAGATATCGAAGAACGCTATGATAACCCGACAGAGGAAATGCTCAAGCTCGGCATCAAGCCAGGAACGGGCCGGGAAAAAATGTTCGAAGTCAGGGAAATAGAATCGGATATTTCCTTCCTCCGTAATTATTTGACCAAAGATCTCGTCATGCGGGAGGATATGTACTTATTTCAAAAGCAAGGCAAAGACTACAAAATCGTTGATAAGGCATGGGAACAGGTGCGCGATCAGCTCGTCAGCATGCGAGTGAATGGCGGATTCCCGTATATCACGGTCAATGACGGCGACTATATGCGAAATGGCGAGCTGTATTTGAAACATTGGTACGAAGATATTGAACTCGACCTGAAATATCTTGAAAAAGTCCTGCCTTATATCCACCAGCTCTGGGGACGTCCCGTGCACATGGAATCGGTCATGGAAGGCAAAGAAGTCATGTTTTCTTATGACGGAAAAGGGATTCACCGCAAATATTTATAAGGAATGGAGGCTGCCGGGAGATCGGCAGTCTTTTTTCATGAAGGCAATTCGAGAAGTACTCTGATAAAATCTCTCCAAGCCAAAACTCTTGCAACGGCCAAACCAATCGTGATAACATAAGTAATATATTATATAAGCATTTAGTTATGTATGGTAGGAGGACACTAGATGAACCAAATCGAGGAGATGTCTCGTCAATTAAAGGCCGTGAGCGACCCGAACCGATTAAAGTTATTGGCATGTCTGAAACAAGGCGAAGTTTGTGTATGTGATTTTGTGGATATCCTGCAGATTTCCCAGCCAGCAGTCAGTCAACAAGTGAAAAAATTAAAAGATGCAGGAATCATTTTAGAAAGAAAAAAGGGAACATGGAAACATTTTCGATTGAATGAGGTTCAACAGCCCTATATTCAAGCCATCATCGATTCTTTAGAACCTGTTCAGGCTCCATGTTGTTCAACGGAATGTAATTCTTCATCATGTTAGGGGAGAAGCGGATGGAAAATAAAAGTTTAACAAAGCGATTATCCTTCTTGGATCGCTATCTTACTCTATGGATATTTGTGGCGATGTTCGTCGGAGTCATGATTGCGGTATGGGTACCCGATTTCAAAAGTGTATTAGATACCTTTTCGGTAGGAACTACTTCTATACCAATCGCAATTGGGTTAATCGTCATGATGTATCCACCGCTTGCAAAAGTGAAGTACGAAGAAATGTGGCGCGTGTTCAAGGATTGGAAAGTGCTTCTGCTCTCCTTGTTTCAAAACTGGCTGTTAGGGCCGGTTTTAATGTTTTTCCTTGCAATTATCTTTTTACACGATTATCCGGAGTATATGGCCGGGTTGATCATGATTGGCTTGGCCCGTTGCATTGCAATGGTCATTGTATGGAATGATCTGGCGCGAGGAGATAGGGAGTATGTAGCGGGACTCGTGGCGTTCAACTCGATATTCCAGATCCTATTCTATTCCGTATTCGCCTACTTTTTCTTGAATGTGTTGCCTGGTGTATTCGGCATGGAAAACCTATCTGTCGTGATATCGATGTGGGAAATCACGAAAAGCGTCATGATATATCTTGGTATTCCATTCGTAGCAGGGATGTTGACTCGATTCATTGGGTTGAAAATTAAGGGGAATGAGTGGTATGAAAATAAGTTCTTACCCAAGATTTCGCCGTTAACTTTGTTTGCTTTATTGTTTACGATCGTCATGATGTTCTCTTTAAAAGGGGACACCATCATTGCCTTGCCCCTTGATGCAGTGCGGATTGCGATACCGCTTTTCATCTATTTTTTAATCATGTTTGCCGTATCGTTTTTTGCATCAAGAAAGGCGGGTGCATCCTATCCGGTTACCGCTTCCCTTTCCTTTACGGCAGCAAGCAATAACTTTGAACTGGCGATTGCCGTGGCTGTTTCCGTATTCGGAATCAACAGCGGTGCGGCGTTTGCGGCGGTCATTGGACCACTCGTGGAAGTGCCGGTACTGATTGCTCTCGTCCATGTCGCTCTACGTTGGGATAAGAAATATTTCCGGACCATTAAATTATAACTGTTTGTTTTCAATACAGGAGGAAACCTTCATGACACATAGAAAAACCATCTACTTCTTATGCACAGGCAATTCATGCCGCAGCCAAATGGCTGAAGGCTGGGCGAAAAGGCTCTTACCGGATTGGATTGTGAAAAGCGCAGGCCTTGAAGCTCACGGATTGAATCCCAATGCTGTTAAGGCGATGAGGGAAGTAAACATCGATATTTCCGATCAAACATCGGATGTGATTGATAGGGGAACCTTGAATCATGCAGATTTAGTGGTTACATTGTGTGGGCATGCAGACGAGCATTGCCCAACCACGCCTCCACAAGTAAAGCGAGTCCACTGGGGTTTTGATGATCCAGCCAAAGCGGAAGGAACCGATGAGGAAAAGTGGTCCTTCTTCCAACGCGTGCGTGATGAAATTGGCGAACGGATCGAAGAATTCGCTGAAATGGGAGAATGAGCCTGCAAATAGCCAAGGAAAATTACTTGGCTATTGATTTATCCGTAATATAGGCATCTGCTTATTTATATAAAAAGGAGTGACTTCAATGAAAGAAATACAGATTTTTGACCCTGCCATGTGTTGCCCTACAGGTGTATGCGGTCCTTCAATCGACCCTGAGCTATTAAGGATGTCTTTTGTGACAAGTAATCTGAAGAAAAAGGATTATCCGATCGAACGATATAATTTAACCAATGATACCGAACAGTTCATGCAACATGAACAAGTTAGTACGTTATTGAACGAAAAGGGTCCGGATGTCTTACCGATTGTTTTCGTTGATGGAAACGTGGTACGAACAGGGAGCTATCCAAGTAATGAGGAGTTGGGAAGGTGGACGGGGTTCTCTGTTGAGGAACTGATCCAAAAGCCGAAAGTGCGATTGTCACTGAAGACGCAAAAAGATGGGGAGAGCTGACATGAAGTTATTCACTGATGAATTCTTCCCACAAACGCGATTTATATTTTTCACAGGCAAAGGTGGAGTGGGGAAAACATCCGTGGCAAGTTCGCTTTCCCTTTCTTTATCGAAGCAAGGACAAAAAGTTCTGTTGATCAGTACAGATCCCGCTTCGAACTTACAAGATGTATTCGGGCAACCGTTAACCAATCATCCCCAATTGATCAAGGGCACATCGAACCTGTATGCCCTGAACTTGGACCCTGTCCAAGCGGCAACCGAATACAAGGAACGGATGGTTGCCCCGTATAGAGGAAAGTTACCAGATGCGGTGCTTGCCACGATGGAAGAGCAAATGTCAGGGGCTTGCACCGTAGAAATTGCGGCATTCAACCAATTCTCGACCCTTTTGACGGATTCAACAATTACGGAGGAATATGACCGGATTGTATTTGATACCGCACCAACTGGTCATACGCTGAGGTTATTGCAACTACCAACTGCATGGTCCGGTTTTTTAGATGTAAATACAAACGGGGCATCTTGCCTGGGTCCGTTAGCGGGATTGGAAAGTCAGAAGCAGATGTATCAGAAGGCCGTCAAGGTGTTGGCGGACAAAGGGCAGACTACACTAGTCCTTGTGAGCCGACCTGAAGAGGGACCATTGAGGGAAGCGGCACGTGCGTCGGATGAGTTGAAGGAAATCGGGATTGCCAATCAACTCTTGATCGTGAACGGTGTCTTCGAACAGACGGATCGAGGTGATCGTTATGCAAATGCCTTGCATGACCGACAACAGCGGGCATTGGAAGACATTCCGAATCCATTGAAAAAACATCCGACTTTTTATTTGCCTCTTGTTTCATTTGCCATCACAGGAATCAATCACATGGAGAAATGGTTCACTCAAACATATGGGGAGTCTGAAAACTTATTAGATGAAATAGAAACGATCTCTCATCACTCTATTAAAGATTTGGTGGATTATTATGAATCAAACTCCCATCGGGTCATCCTTACGATGGGAAAAGGCGGGGTAGGAAAAACGACAGTAGCGTCACTTGTCGCCTTGGGACTCGCCGAAAAAGGGAAAAAGGTCCACTTAACGACCACGGATCCAGCCGCTCACATTGCTTGGACTTTTGATGATAACACCTTATATGACAATCTAACGATAAGCAGCATCGATCCGAAGAAAGTCGTGGAAGAGTATAAAGATGAAGTGCTTTCCAAAGCAAGTGAAACGATGGATGAAGAAGGCTTGGCCTTCATAAAAGAAGACTTGGAATCTCCTTGTACCGAGGAAATCGCCGTTTTCCGGGCACTCGCCAATGTTGTGGCGCAGTCCAAAGATAGCATGGTCGTAATTGATACGGCACCAACAGGTCATACCCTTCTATTATTGGATGCATCTGAAGCCTATCATAAAGAAATTTCCCGTTCTTCTGGTGATATACCAGAGCCGGTACGCGATTTGTTGCCAAAATTAAGAGACGGGTCCTATACGAGCATCATCATTACGACACTTCCTGAGATGACACCTGTTTTGGAAGCAAAACGATTGGCAGCAGATTTGAAACGGGCGAATATATCCATCCATTGGTGGCTCATCAACCAAAGTTTTTTCGTCACGGATACAATGGAACCGATGCTTACCAGGAAAGCAAAGGGAGAGAAGAAATGGATTGAGAAAGTGAAAGAGCTATCCGGCAACCAAACTGTCATTCTCCCTTGGAGCCGGGAAGAGCCAAAGGGAATCAAGCAATTGCATCAAATTCTGGACATGTAAAAATGACATGCGAAACCTATTGGAGGAATAGAACATGAAAATGACCAATCAAGCAAAAGAGTATTTACAAGAAGCGATGAAGGCAAATGACGTATCCACTCTACGATTTTATGGAATTGCAGGGTGTTGCGGAATGAACCTTGGCGTTGCCTTACAAGAAGCAGAAACAAATGATATGGTGGTAGAAGTGAATGGGGTGAACATTGCCATTCAATCTGAGATGAAGGAACAGTTATCAGATGTAACCATAGATGTAGAAGAGGAAAATGGTGAAATGGGCATAGTGCTTACAGGATATAATGAAAACTCTTGCTGCTAAATATGAATAGGAAGGATATGGAGAGAATGAGTGAAATGAAAAAAGATGAAATTCGTGAAAGCGTACGAAGCAATTATAAAAAAATCGCCCTTAAAGTCGTGAACTCTGACAGCTGTTGTGCGCCAAGCTGCTGTACACCCGAAGAAAACCAAAATATTTCCGTCGAAGAGATTTCTAAAAAGATGGGATATACCACAGCAGAGCTTCAAAATATCCCGAATGGCGCAAACATGGGATTAGGCTGTGGAAATCCTCAGGCGATCGCGGACTTAAAAGAGGGGGAGACCGTCCTTGACCTTGGGAGCGGGGGAGGGTTCGATGCTTTCTTGGCTTCTCCTAAAGTGGGGGAAAAAGGAAAAGTCATAGGCGTTGACATGACACCGGAAATGATTAGCAAAGCTCGGAGCAATGCCGAAAAAAATCAATTCGTAAATGTCGAATTTCGTTTAGGGGAAATCGAACATCTGCCTGTTGCGGATCAATTCGTTGATGTGATCATGTCGAATTGCGTCATCAACCTATCCCCGGATAAAGGAAGAGTCTTTCAGGAAGCCTATCGTGTTCTGAAAAAAGGCGGGAGATTAGCGATTTCCGATATCGTGTTGACTGCGAATCTGCCTGAAGCATTGCAAACGGATATGAACCTCTACTCCGGATGCATCGCCGGGGCATCTTCAATTGAAGAATTGTCCGAGACGATGAAACAAGCTGGATTTAAGAACATCTCCATTATCCCTAAAGATGAATCCAAAGAATTCATCAAGGAATGGGCACCGGAACATAAGGTAGAAGAATATATTGTCTCAGCGATTATCCAGGCGGAGAAGTAGAGTGGCTGAATACTAGAAGTTAGTTATATGTAAGCAGTTAAGAAGAACATGACCAACTGCATATAGTCTATTATTGTCGAGGAAGGAACTGATATGCAGTTCCTTGGGCGTGAGTTCGGTATTGTACAGGGCTCATGCCTTTTATTTTTCCCGGTTCGTTCAAGAAATGGTATTCTATCTATTTGAATCTCTAATATCCGTAACCTCATCGCATTTGTAGCAATCTATCCCACAGACTTCCATGTAGATACTTGGTTTTTTTGAACGCGTTTCTACTATTATATGGTAATCAATTTCACCGATTCATCAGATTCGAAAAACGCCCCACTGAATGAATTTCAATCATCGGAGCGTCTTATCCATAGGTATATAGATTTTAACATGAACCATGATCGGTACTTTACTACATGGCTCTTTTGATGCTAGGCAACTTCTTTTTTCCTTGCCAACGGTAATACATCTTCATCAAAGGCATAATTAAAATAAAGATGAACAGGAGCCTGAACGTTTGGAACATTGAAACAAGCGAGACATCTGCATGCACTGCATTCGCTAATAACACCATTTGATCTAAGCCCCCTGGGGCGGTGCTTAGGAAACTTGTAGCGAAGGTTGTATCCAATGCAAAGGACATGAAGAAGCTTGATCCAAATGTTAGCGCAATCAGTGCGAAGGCACTGAAAATGCCCCCTACAAGTATGCGTACCGGCAGTTTGATCATATGCGGCTTGAGCATGAGTCCGATATGGGCACCGATTAGTAACTGAGCAACATCCATGATTATACCAGGTATTTGAGGCATTGCCAGTGGTGTTGTGAGTTGCAATGTAATGAATAAAAGAATGGGTGTAATGAAAAATGCGACTGGCAAATGGATGCGTTTCATTACATGAGAGCAACCCCAAGCAAGTGCAATTAGTAGTACTAAACTGATTGTTAGCTTAGCGTCAGTTGGTGGCTTGCTCATTACTTGGCCAGCGACGATAAATGGTACGAAAACAACGACCAGTAAAAGTCGAATTACTTGAAAATAAGAAATAACGCCGATTTCTTTAACTTTTTCTTCCTCGGCAAAGACGACAATTTGTCCTAAACCGCCTGGGATGGCGCCTAATATGGCAGCTTTCACCGGGATTTTTGTCCATTTGCTCGTTAAGTAGGCGATGCCGATTGAACCGCCGATCAAAATGACGTTTAGGGTTATCATGTAAAGTAAAATGGAGCTCATCATGCCGAATAAATCGGTGTTGAATTGTACACCAATCGCGGTCCCGACCATGACGACACCTAAATCACGCATTTGGCTGGACCATCTAAGCGGTCCTTTATAAACAAATTGAGCTAACATGACGACAACAATTGGGCCAAGCATCCAGGGAATAGGGATGTGCAGCAAGCTAAAAATATAACCGCCAATGAAAGATAAGATTAACACTTTTAACATTGCCTTCAATAGAGACACCCCTTCCTATATAATATTCATCGCATAAGAACCACCAGCATCCTTCATCATGAATGGCTGGTGGTCAATTTATTATGAATTCGCTAATTCCTTAACTTGTGCTTCACGATCTACGTCATCGCGGCGACGGTCGCCCCAGTAGGCAGATCCGTTTTTCAAGTATTCTTCATACGTCCATTTCACTGGCTCCCAGTCTGGCTCGAAGATTAAATAGCTGTTTGTAAAGATCTCAAGACGTAAGCCACTTCCTGGATCTTTTACGTAAATGTACATGGCTTGAGAAATACCGTGTTTACCAGGGCCTACGAATTGTACATCAGCTTCGCATAAAATATCAGCAGCACGTAGTAAGTCTTGGGAGTTGTCTAACCAATAAGCGATATGATGCATTTCGTTTGGTTCTTTTGAACGGGATGTAGACATGATTGCCACGTCATGAACTAAGTTTGTTACGGATAACCAGCTTGCGACTTGTACATCGTCTGGATTTACGAAATATTCACGTAGCTTGAAGCCTAATGCTTGTTGTAAGTAATTTACGATCACAGCGTTATCTTGTGAAGTTTGTAAGTTAACATGGTCGATGCGACGTGGTGATACACCTTTGGCCCAAGATTTATACGTTTGGTTTTTAAGCACTGATTTACGAGATTCATCAGCAGGTGTTTTTTCCATATCGTAATACAGTTCAAAGCGGTGACCACTTGGTAATTCGAAGCGGACTGCTTCCCCTTGGGCTACTTCTTCGCCTGCTTCTATCCAACGTACTTCTGTACCAGCATCTTCTAATAATTTAGCGAAAGTTGCTACGTCCTCACGACGTTTTGTGCGCCAGCCAATGTGATCGATGTAAGAAGTTTCACCAGCTGTAATGGATAATGTATGGTGTTCGAAATCGCCCCAAGCGCGCAAGTAATGTACACCATCTATCACTTCGGTTTCTTCTAACCCGATTGTGTCGCGGAAGAACCATAAAGATTTTTCAAGATCTGCTGATACTAAAGCTACGTGTCCTAATTTTGCAATTTCCGGTGCGTAAAGAAATTTTTCCATTTATATTCACCTCATAGTCATGTTTTTTTAATAAGAGGACAAGGAAAATATGATTTCAATCATTATCCATCATACTTTCCGATGCTGAAATTACCCTTGAATGTTTGTTTGAACGCCGAATAAATTTCTACCGTATCCTAATATGCCGTCTTCATATAAAGAAGTAATGTGTGTGGCGATTGCCATCAGGTCACGAGTGTGCATTTCTACCGGATGACCTTTTAATAATGCGTGCCCACCTAAAGTCAGTAGGGCCTTAACACCGATTTGTGTACACTTATCGATGATTTTTGCACGAATCGCTTTATATTTTGCTCCTTCGTATGGACCACCTTTATCTTCTTCCATCATCCGGATGTATTCGTTCAATAAGCTTTTTGCAGAAATCATTTCTAGCTTTAACTCCGAAAGCACGCGTTGGCTTGTGGGAGAATCCTTTTCGTTTATGCCAGAGAAGCGGACGCGGCCGGCTGTATGCTTTTCGAACTCGTCAACTACACGCTCTGCACCACCAACAGCCATTGCGGCGAACCCTACATAGAAGCCAGGATAGAATGGTGTATTGTAATATAAATAGTCTTGATCGAAATCTTCATATGGCGGTTGGCTCTTTTCGATTATTTTGCTGAAGCGTAAAATGGCATCAGGCTTAACGAAAACATTATCAATGATCAATGTATTACTGCCTGATCCACGAAGACCAAGGGAATCCCAAGTTTTTACCACTTCCAAGTCAGAAACCTTCAATAAAATGCCGACACGTTCGGGCTTGTCATTGTCTTCGAATTTCATCATGGCGCCAACGCCAACCCAATCACAGTAATTGATACCGCTTACAAAATTGTACTTTCCGGAAACGACATAGCCATCTTCAACTGGTTCCACTTTACCGATGGGGGCAAATACGTCAGCTACAAAGCCACCTTGGTTAATGACTTCATCACGAATGTGCTTAGGATAGTAGCAAACCCAAGAGTTATGCACGGAGAAGAAGTAGGTTAACCATGAAGCTGATAAGTTATGGTAACCAACTGTGCTTACCATATCAACGAATGTATGCCAATCGAGTTGTGGATAACCAAACTCTTTCGGTAAAATCAAACGGTGAATGCCTTCCTCACGGATAATTTCCGCGATGCGTGGGGACACGGTCGAATTTCGATCAGCTTCGATTGCTTCTAACTCTGCGGCTTCACCGATGCGCTTTGCTTTTTGCATAATTTCTTCATACAGCCCTTTACTTTCAACTATTGTTACCATTTGATCAATCCTTTCAAAAATAGTTTATTGTGCTGTAACGGCTTGATCTTTTTCCACTGCCAAAAAGTCAACGACAAGTTTGTTCACGATTTCCGGTTGGTCCGTTTGAGCTTGATGACCGCAGTTTTCTATATATTCAAATGATATGTTCGGTAATAATTTCTCGAGTTTATAACCTGTCTCCACTGGTGCAACGGCGTCTTGCTTACCCCAAATGAATAGGCCTGGAATTTTCAATTTTGGTAAGGTATCTTTCATGCAGTAACGATCCCAAAGCTTCGGCTCTTCGTTCATCCTCGCTAAGTAGGCATCGAACGCCTGATTGGATTCTTTAACGCCTGGGCGGGTTGCCGCTTGATGACGTAGTTGAATCAGTTCTTCAGGAATGACCGTGTCTTCGCTTGAATTACGGTACATGAATTTACGTAAGGATTCTTCTGTATAGTCATAACCAATCACTTCTAAGAATGACCGCAGCTTTCTTTCAGGTACTTCATGCATCGCTTGATAGATGGTATTACTACCGATGTAAACAATTTTATTTACTTTTTCGGGGTGGTCTATGGCATATTTAGCTGCAACGTAAGCACCTTGTGAATTGCCGACAAGTGATACTTCGTCGAGGCATAATGCTTCAATGAAATCATGTACATGATCGACTAGGCTTTGATGACCATTTACAGGCCATGCGTGAGGGCGGGCGTCAGTGAAGCCCATTGAAAGTTGGTCTACTGCATATGCTCGGAAGCCAGCTTTAGCTAATGCAGGTAACATAAAACGCCAACCTGCTGCGCCGCATGCTCCAGGTCCTGCACCATGCAGTAAAATTACAGCTGGTCCTTCTGTTCCAGCCCAGGAATAATGTGTACGTACACCGTTTGCCAATATGTAACTATTATGAAACCCTTCAAGAATTGTCATCGCTTTGCCTCCTCATACTGATGTGCTTTTATTTTCTGTTTTGAGTATACCTGTTAATAATTTCAAACGTTATACTGATTTTTATTGAAAGAATAGTGTTAATCTTTAAAATTTATTGAAAAATCAATTTCACTTTTGTAATATGAGGAATAGATAGTCAAAGGGGATGTGATTTTAATGAGCGAAATTGCATTTGATTCCAGCGAAACGAAGAATATTTTAATGTCGGCAAATGCCTTCCATACATTAAAGAACAGCTTGTTCAACAACATTGGTTCTCATAAAACAAAAGGATTTTTATTTCGATTTGGGAAAGAGTTCGGGATGGAATCAGCAAGAAAGATGCTTCAAAATAAAGACTCGATAGATCCAGTCGGTAAGAGACATTCACGCTTAGGTCACGTGAAGGATGTAATTTTCATGGGGGAAATTGTGCGACATCCAGATGGCACGGTTGAATGCATCGATACGTGGGGACAATGGGTAGAATCATTCGAAGCCGCGTTACACCTAAAAAATTATGGTGTAGCAAACGAATGTGTTTGTCATATGTTATGTGGGTTTGCAAGTGGTGCATTGACCTATGAGTATGGTGAATCGATTATTGCCGTTGAGTACAAGTGCGTCGCAAAAGGTGATCCGTGCTGTGAGTTTAAAGTGCGCTTGGAGAGCGATTGGCTCGAAGATGAGGAAGAGCTTATCCACCTTTATCAAAACGACAACATTTTATCTGAACTTGAAATGACTTATGATGCACTTTTACACCATAAGCAAGTGCTCGAGAAAATTTCATTGTTTAATAGTCAGCTCACACAAAAAGTAACAGATAAACATTCGATGGATGAAATTGTTCAGGTTGCGTCCGAGCTGTTGAACATATCGATTTTGATTGAGGATATCCATGGCAATGCGTTAAGCCATTTTGGTTTAACGGAAGAACAGCAACTAGCAATAAAAAAAGATAAGGTGAAATTATCGCATTTCGACGATACGCATAACGTTTCGCATTACAAAGGCGAAACATTCAGGAAGTTGACGGCACCTGTTCTTATTAACAAAAGGAATTATGCCACTTGTTCATTTTTCTACTTTGATGAAAAGGATATGGATGAAAACGACCACTTATTTTTAGAGCGGATTTCTACGGTGGTGGCCTTATGTATTTTATATGAGGAGGCGCAGTTTGAAGAGCAACAAAGGATGCGTAGCTCACTTTTGGAGCGCTTAATTCATAATCGGAAAATTAAAGATATCGAATCTTACTATAAATTTTTACCATTTAAATTTCAGCCGCCGTTCTCTACAGGTATTATCAGTGTCAAAAAGAAAAAGAAAAATAAAGAAATCATCGACATTCATGACCAGTTGACACAGCTGTCCAAGTTGGCAAAAGAGTGGGATTTGCCTTGTATTTTTGCAGTGCTTGGTGAGGAAATTGCGCTCCTCAATTCGCTAAATAGTGATAAGCAAGGCTGGAATAAGAAAATCACGAAAATTTTTCAAAAGATGGAGAAGCAAAATGCCAATTATAAATATTCGATCGGGCTTAGCGGAACATTTAGTAACTTCAAAGATTTCGAGCGTTCGCTACAAGAGGCGCGTGTTGCACAGCGCTTTCCCAACGATAAGCTGCTAACGGATTACGAAGATTTAGGAATGCTTGGGGATATCGTAAAGAACATGAGCATGGAGCATCTGCACGAAATGGCGAAGAAGACGTTAAAAGACTTATACAATTTTGATGATCCCCGTAAAAAGGAATTATTGCATACGCTTTACGTCTATTTATTAAATAGTCAGCGCTTGAAAGAAACGATGGACGAGTTGACGTTATCTATCGGCGGTATCCAATATCGTATCAAGCAAATCGAAGAGCAACTACAAATTTCACTGAAAGACGCATCGACTGCAGCGTATACCTTATTAGTCATTCAGGTACTGATCTTGTCGGATAGCTTAAGCTTCGAGGAATTTGCAAGATAAGAGCGGAGTCTATCAACCATTAGGCTCGAGATGGATGGAAGAGTTACGTAAACCGCTTTTATAAACAAAACAGACTGAAGACAAACTCATTCTTTGAGTTTGTCTTCAGTCTGTTTACATGTGATGAACCCATGGTTGAGTATTATCGCCCTGGGGCGATGTCAAGGTTTATCTGCTCTTCTTCTGTAGCACGACGAGCATCTTCTTTTTCAGTTGCGGTGATTTTTAATTTACGTGTGGCTACTAACACGATGGCCGTAACAACATATAAACTAACGATGACCAACACACCTAAGTTGAAGCCTGACCGCACGTTATCGCCTGCTTGTGTAATCAAGTACCCGGTAATCCATGGCCCGATTACTCCAGCCATACTTGAAATGGATAATGAGACACCCGTTACGCTACCTACTAGATTTTTCGGAATGATCAATGTTTTAATCGCTGTATTTAACGGTAATAAGCAAGTGTTTATGATTAAGCCCATCCCTAGGAACAAACAGGCTAGAACCGGTGAAGCGACAATCGTGGTCATCGCATAAGAAGCAGCGCCGACCAGCAATACTGTAATTAATACACGATCATAAGATTTGATAAGGCTTTTATTTTTCTTGAATAAGTAGTCTGTGAATTTACCTATACAAATTGCGAACACTGTTCCTGAAATGCCCATTGCAGCGAAGATTAAGCCCATACGCTGTGGCTCAAGACCCACGATTTGTGTTAGGTAAGTTGGTGCCCATGTAAGGACCCAAGTTGTAATCCACATGGATACGAAACCTACAACTAAAATCGATAATACATAAGGGTTGATGAATACTTTAAAGATATGTTTGAACGGTACTTCCTTGTTGGAGGCTAAACTTTTTACGTCTTCGATGAGGGGTTGCTTTGGCTCGTCTCTCATGAAGAAGAAGAGGATCGCCCATGCAAAGCTTGCTATCCCTAATAATGCGAAAGTGTGCTGCCAACCAAAATTCGTGATGCCTTTAACTAAAAGTGGTGCAGCCAAGTACGTTCCAACTGTTGTACCAGAAGTCATGATAGCTGCAGCGACGCCACGTTGTGAACTAGTGAACCATCGTGCTAAGTGCACGATGCACAGACCGAGCGTACCACCTTCGAAGAAACCTAAGACAACACGCAGTATAATTAAGTGTGTTAACGTTTCTACAAAATAAGCGCTTGCTAATGAAATGGTCCATCCAGTAGCAATCATCATTAATAAGTATTTTGTGTTGAAGCGATACGTTAAGGTACCTAAAACGATACTTCCGACAGCGTAAGCAGCGAAGAAACTACTTCCTACTAAACCAAACTGATCATAAGATAGATTCAGTTCAGTCATGATTGGTTCTGCGGCTAATCCTAAAACCGATTTATCCGTATAATTTAAAACAGATAGTAAGAATAGAAAAGCTAATACAACCCAACGCATGAAAATCCCCCTTGTATTACCGTATTTTCCCCATCCACAATTGTTTTTCAAAAAAGTATTGGTGGTCTGATACTTCTGTCTTTTTCTGAAAAGTAGTGATAGCGCTTTCAATTTGGCATTGGAATCATCAAACACCTCCATTATTGTAAGTAAAGGCACACATTTCACCATTATTTTCACTTTTCTCTACAAGAATAATAGTGAATGGTGGGAAAATTCGGGAATTTTTCTTCCATGAACAGAATTCTATTTGAAAAAAAAGAGATTTACAAGCAAAAAAATAAGGATACTAATTTGTGTTTTGAAAGAGAACAAAAATGAAAAAGAAAAATTTCCGATTTACAATGTGGAATTTTTAATGGAAGGATATATGATACAGCTGATTTTTTGTAAAAATAATTCACAAAGAATTCAAATTTATTTTCATGTGCAATTTTATTGTTTTTATCTGAATTTTCAATAAAAAATACAATGATAATTTTAAATGGACTGATTTATGATTGAATTATTCAGTTACGAATGGAGGAATTAGGATGGATGATCGTTTATTTAGAGATGCAATGGGAAAGTTTGCGACAGGTGTAACCGTTCTTTTAACAGAAAACGAAGGTGAAACACATGGAATGACGGCAAATGGTTTCGTGTCAATATCATTGGATCCTAAGCTTGTCTTAATTTCCGTTGGACATAAAGCAAAATTCTTAGAGAAAGTTTCACAATCCAAAAAATACACAGTTAATATTTTAGCCGAAGACCAAGAGCATTATTCACGTCATTTCGCTGGGAGACCTGGTGATGCAGTAGAATTCGAAGCATTGGCTGAACAACCTGTATTAAAAGGGGCCATCGCCCAAATTGCATGTGAAGTCGTATCGGAACATGTAGAAGGTGACCATACATTATTCATTGGTAAAGTAATCGACTTACATCTTGAAGATAAAAATCCGTTATTGTTCTTCAGTGGTAAATATCATCAGTTGAATGCGGTAGAAACAGTCAATTCATAAAAGGAGAATGGTCTATGAATACACAAAAAATGGCGGAAGCATTGCTTGAAGCGGAACGTACGAAACAGCCCATTGCACCATTAACTGAAACTTATGAAAAGATTACCCCTGCTGATGCCTATGCCGTGCAATTGGCGCAAATTCGTCAAAAGACGGACAACGGGGCGTCTGTAAAAGGGCTGAAAATTGGGTTGACGAGTAAAGCGATGCAAGAAATGTTGAATGTCTATACACCGGATTACGGCTTCATTTTAGATACGATGGTTTACGACGAGGCTGATGGTTTAAGGACTGAGTCCTTCATTCAACCAAAGGTGGAATTTGAAATCGCATTTGTTTTCAATAAAGAGTTAAAAGGACCTGACGTGACGGTGCAGGATGTAATCGATGCCACGGCATATGTTGTGCCAGCAGTGGAAGTGATCGATAGCCGGATTGCGAATTGGGAAATAAAGTTCGAGGATACAGTGGCGGACAATGGCTCTTCGGCAGGTGCCATTTTAGGAGAAAAGCGGACCCTGCTTGAAGAGATTGAAGACATCACGAATATACCAATGACCGTGCATAAAAATGGTGAATTCTTAGATGAAGCAACGAGCGCGGCCGTGTTAGGCAACCCGCTCCAAGCGGTGGTATGGTTAGCAAATGAAGTGAGTACATATGGGATTTCCATCGAGCCTGGCATGTTTGTTTTATCAGGAGCCCTATCAAAAGCCGTGACCTTTGAAACAGGCGATAAATTCGAAGTGGACTTCGGTCAGCTCGGAAAAGTAAGCGTTAACATTTCTAAGGAAGTGGTGAAAAAATGACGAAGCTTAAAGTGGGAATCATCGGGTCAGGAAATATAGGAACCGACTTAATGTACAAAATCGAGCGCAGTCCCGTATTGGAAATGAGTGTGATGGTAGGCATCGACCCGAATTCCGATGGTTTAAAACGTGCAAAGAAGCGCGGATATGAAATAATTTCAAACGGGATTGACGGACTCATGGAACGTGTTGATTTAGTGGATATCGTTTATGACGCGACAAGTGCGTATGCACATAAGCATAATAGCGATCGATTAACGGCTGCCAATAAAAAAGTAATTGATTTAACACCAGCTGCAATCGGACCATTTACAGTTCCACCAGTAAATTTAAAAGAGCATATCGATAAACCGAATGTGAATATGGTTACGTGTGGCGGTCAGGCGACAATTCCCATCATTCATGCCATAAATCGGATTGTTTCCGTAGAGTATGCTGAAATTGTCGCAACCATTTCAAGCCTTTCTGCCGGTCCTGGTACACGCGCAAATATCGATGAATTCACAAGTACAACTTCTAAAGCGATCGAAGTGGTAGGAGGTGCGAAAAAAGGGAAAGCCATTATCATTTTGAATCCTGCGGACCCACCAGTTATTATGCGTGATACCATCCATGCTTTGGTCGAAGAAGAAGGTCATGAAGAAGCGATCACCAAGTCGATTCACGACATGGTAGCGGAAGTGCAAGCTTACGTACCAGGTTATACATTAAAAGTGTCGCCGATTTTTGAAGGTAGGAAAGTATCCGTATTTGTCGAAGTGAATGGGGCAGCAGACTATCTACCGGCTTACGCTGGTAATTTGGATATTATGACGGCAGCTGCCGTGCAAGTCGGCAATGAAATGGCACGTCATTTACAAAGAGGGAAGGAGGAGGTCATCTCATGACATTAAATATTCTAGATGTAACGTTACGTGATGGAAGTCACTCTGTCCGCCATATGTTTACAGAGGAACAAGTACGTGCTGCATCAAAAGGTTTAAATGCGGCGGGTGTTCGCTATTTTGAAGTATCACATGGAGATGGCTTGGGTGGTTCTTCCTTACAATATGGTTTGTCAGCAACTGATGAATTGAAACTGATTGAAGTGGCTGTATCAGAATGTACGACTTCAGAAGTCGCTGTATTATTGATTCCTGGAATCGGTACAAAACATGACTTGGAAAATGCAGCGAACTTAGGGGCGAAAATGGTTCGTGTAGCAACGCACGTAACAGAAGCCGATGTAGCTGCCCAACATATTGAATTAGCACGCAAACTCGACTTGAAAACAGCTGGATTCTTAATGATGAGCCATATGGCACCTGTTGAAAAAATCGTGGAGCAGGCAAAATTATTTGAAAGTTACGGAGCAGAGATCGTATATGTAACAGATTCGGCTGGAGCCATGTTACCAAAAGATGTAACCGAGCGAATTACAGCGCTTAAACAAACTTTACAATGTGATATCGGTTTTCATGCCCATAACAATTTATCGATGGCCATGGCTAATACAGTTGCAGCGGTGGAGGCTGGAGCCACTTATATTGATGGAAGCATGCGTGCATTAGGTGCAGGGGCCGGTAATACACAAACAGAAGTAATGGTCGCTGTTTTAGAAAAACTAGGTTTTGAAACGGGCATCGATTTATATACATTAATGGACACGGCGAATGATGTAATTGCGCCCATCATGCAACAATCACAAGAAATAACTGGCGGTAGCTTAACCTTAGGGTATGCTGGCGTGTACTCAAGCTTCTTATTGCATGCACAAAAGGCCGCAAAACAATTTGGTGTCGACGAACGGGACCTTTTAATGAAAATCGGCCAAATGAAAGCGGTTGGTGGGCAAGAAGATTTAATTTATGAAGTGGCACAAAATCTAGCAAGATAAAGAAAAAGGAGAGAATCGCAATGAAGGTAATCTATGTGAATGCGAATAATTTACAAGAGATTAAGCAAACCGCTCCCCATGTAGCGATGGCCCTTGGTTATTTTGATGGTGTGCATTTAGGGCATCAAAAAGTTATTCGAACCGCTAAAGAAAAAGCAAAAGCACAAAACTTATCACTAGCGGTTCTCTCTTTTTTTCCGCATCCTAAAAGTGTGCTATTTTCGGATAAAGAAGTTTCCTATCTTGAGCCGCTAGAACAAAAGGTTGAGAAACTAGAAAGGCTTGAAGTGGATATTTTTTATATCGTGGAATTCACAAAGGAATTAGCTAAAGTAGAAGCGAACGATTTTTTAGATGATTATATTATTGGGTTGAATGCTAAGGAAATCATTTGCGGTTTCGATTACACATATGGGGCAAAAGCGAGTGGAACTGTTCATACCCTGGCAACTTATGCAGCAATCCAGCAAGTAGGCCTCTCAGTTGTCGAAGAGCTAAAGTGGAATGATCAAAAAATCAGTTCGACCTTGATTCGGAGGTATTTATCAGAACGGAAGCTTAGTGAATTACCGAGGCTATTGGGACGCTTTTATAAAACGAAATATTGTCAGAAGAATGGTCTACTACCTAATTATTCGTTACCGAATGTAGGTAGCTATAAAGTATTGATAGAAGATCAACATTCTATTATTGAGTGTGTTGCGACAGTGAAGTGCAAAAAATATATTCAGATTCATCATGAACTGTCGACTCTGCCGAATTTATTAACGATACAATGGGTTGATCAAGTTGATCGACTAGAAACAATACCTAGCTAGCTGTATACTCTTTGAATCATGTGGCAGAACCATTACTGAAATTGTTCTGCTTTTAGTTTTTTTGAATGCAGATCCCCTAAAAACACTTATTTCAAATCTCTCCTCATGGACGACTTTCTTCTATTATATATTAACTGCAAACGCTTCCGATTTTCCCATATGAACTTTCCCTTTCAAGAATTCCGCAGACTCTAACCATCTCGGAATAGGGGCTGGAAACTATTGAGATTGCTATAAACAAACGAATCAATTTTAGTCCGAACAATCGGGTTAAGGAATCAATATAAAGAGATAGTGTTGTTCATCATGTCATATAATCCATGTTTATGGTGATTCTAATGGGGTAAAAATATAAGAGAGACAGGATACTTACACATGTAGTAAGGGTGAGCAGAGTACATACATATATTTTAGGCTAGCATTCTGTTTCGACTTATTAAATAATCTATTAGGAGTGACTACAACTATGAAAAGCAAAAAATTAGCAATTGGTTTGGTTTCTTTGGCATCAGCTTTCGCATTATCCGCATGTAATGATGATAATGAAGAGAAAAGCACGGATCAAACACCGAAAACGGAACAAAGTACGGATACAGATACGACTAAAGAGGAAACGAATCATATGGACCATGCTAAAGATACTTCCAATGAGGCAGAGGTTCCTGATGGTTTGAAAGCTGCAGAGAATCCAAAGTATGAAGTGGGAAGTAAAGCAACGATTAAATCAGATCATATGGAAGGCATGGATGGCGCCGAAGCAACAATTGTCGGAGCCTATGATACGACAGCTTATTCCGTTACGTATACACCTACAACAGAGGATAAAAAAGTTGAAAATCATAAATGGGTGATCCATGAAGAAATCGAGGATGCTGGGGAAGTTCCTTTAGAACCAGGTACTGAAGTGACTCTTGATACTGATCATATGGAGGGTATGGAAGGCGCAAAAGGTATCATTGAGGAAGCCGATACCACTACCGTTTATATGGTTGATTACAAACCTACAGATGGTGGGATTGAAGTGAAAAACCATCAATGGGTAACAGAAAGTGAACTATCATCTAAATAATGATGATGAGCTGTCAGAAGACCTTATCCCTTTACCGGTAAGGTCTTTTTGGCGTTGAGTTCATTTAGTCATTCATGATATTTAAAAAAACATGTCCTGCTAATGGAGGACATGTTTTTTATTTTAGTTTGTACAAATTATTTTGCCTTAAGGAAACATTTTGTCGGAATTGCATAGATTATAAAAAAGGAGAGGATTCATATGAATTTTACGAACCGTACCCAAAAGAAAATCATTGGATATTCCACCTTGTTCAAGAAGTTGGGAATCATCAATGATAAGGAATATAAAAATATAATGAATACTGTTCAATCGAAGGATTAAGCTGTGGATACCTATAACCGCGGTTTTCAATAAAAGGTAAGACCCCATCTTTATTACTAAGTAAGGTGGGGGAGGCTGCGGTTACAAAAGAGATGGGATATGGTAGAGTGATTATATTACATTTAATAGGTAAACATCCGTTAAGTGGTGGGAGGATGAGTTGAAAATGAAGCAGAACGTGTTTGTACATATGCCCTCTTTTATTCTATTAGTCTTCAGTTATTTACTTATTGCCCTACTATTCTTTGTTGTTTACAAAAAACAACAGAATCCGCCAAAGGTATGGAAAGGGCTCCTAGTTATGCTCATTGGGATTTTTTCTTTCAGTATTCATTTTAATTTATCAAGTGAAGTGACAAAGATACCAATATTGCCATTAGGGGTCGTCTTTTTATATTGGTTTTTGAGAAGAAAGGACAATACAGAGCGTTGGCCGCGGTACCGTCGTTATGCTTGGCTAGGGTTTTGCGTGAATTTCATCTTTTTTGCTTCTTCATTCTTAAACTCGCCGCTTGAACATTTAATGTTCCCAAAAGATCAACCCTCGACCTATATGCAGGACGTTGAAAAAGCTTCCCTGATTATCACTCACCCAGCTGGCAAGGATGTCACATTGAATAATGAAGTGTTGCAAGTACAGGTGGACAAGATGAAACAAAATCAAATCAAAAGTGAATCTTGGTATTATAAAATTAATGAAAAGAACGGGTATAAAGAACGGTTCCCTTATCTTTTGATAGGAACGGTTCCTGAAAAGGGCAGCGGACTTAAAACAGTCATTTATGTAGAAGATGATGGAAAGGGTTTCCTCATTACACCGAATAATGGAGGCCAGGTTTACTTCCGGTCTGAAGAATCTGTGTTGATCGGAGGTGCTGAAAGAAATGAATAAAAAAACGAAAACCATCATTTTATTGATCGTGATTTTCCTTATAGTGGGTGTCCTTTTTATCATTCGAGCTCCTAGAGAACCTGAAGCATTTCTTACGGATAAACAAGTGATTAAACGAATCAATTCTTTTTTTCCTGAAGCAGAACCCAAGGTTATTCAAGACGTTCTTTACTTAGATGAAACCCATGTTTTTGTCCCTTTCATCAATGAAAGCAAAGAATACGGGATGAGTTTCTGGGTATGGAAGGACAAAAAATGGAGAGCGGCTTCCGTGGATAATGGGGGCGAGCTAAAGGGCTGGAATGGAGAAGGAGATTCATTCATCATGTGGAATCTAAATCCAAAGGACGAAGTGTCTGAAATTAAGGCGTTTATGAAAAAAGATAGGAATTTCAGTGTATCAGGGGATGAGGCGACCTATGAACCCGGTTTGGAAATGATGCACAGCATTACGGTTGAGGATAAATCATATGGAGTGGAAAAATATCCGGATAGCTGGCGGACTCTTATGGATCAGTATGCAGAAGTACAGAAAGAATCCAGTTTTGATGAATTCTTTGAGGATAGACAAGCATTAAAACTAGCAAATCGGTTTTATGATAAGGACGGCAAGGAAGTTTTTCCGACGGTGCCTACTGATGGAATCGGGTATTCAACAGGGAATGATTATGTGGATGTGCCTTATCTAATGGATTTGGTAGATGATGAATTGGAAGGCTCTTATTGACAGGGGGCTGCCAAGAAATTGGTGGCCTTTGTGCGTTGTGTAAAAACTAGTATTCTTATATAGTTAAGGGAAGAAAGTTTTATAGAAGGAGTGGCTTAGAGGTGCTGGCATCATGAGTTCGACGTTTTTAGCTCTACTTATTTTTATGATTACATTAGTGTTGGTCATCTGGCAGCCAAAGGGTCTGGGAATTGGCTCGAGTGCCTGCGGAGGGGCGATCATCGCTCTTTTGTTCGGTGTTGTTTCATTCCAGGATGTAAGTGATGTGACGCAGATTGTTTGGAATGCGACATTGACGTTCGTGGCCCTGATTATCATTTCGTTAATTTTAGATGAAATTGGATTTTTTGAATGGGCTGCGCTTCACATGGCCCAATATGCAGATGGTAAAGGCTTCCGTCTCTTCATTTTGGTGATGATTCTAGGAGCCATCGTTTCGGCGCTTTTTGCAAACGATGGGGCGGCATTGATCTTGACGCCGATTGTGCTAGCGATGGTGCGAGCATTGAAGTTCGACGATAAGATGGTGCTCCCATTCATCATGGCGAGCGGATTCATTGCCGATACAACTTCCTTGCCATTCGTCATCAGTAATCTGGTGAATATTGTGTCAGCGGACTTTTTCGGGATCGGTTTTGGCGAATATGCCAGCCGGATGATCGTTCCGACTTTATTCAGTTTAGGAGCTAGCATTCTCGTATTGTATTTGTTTTTCAAAAAGGATCTACCTGTAACCTATGATTCCTCTCATTTGAAGCGTCCTGCAGAAGCGGTAAAGGATCCTCGTATGTTCAAGATTTCCTGGTTCGTCCTGGCTATTCTTCTAGTCGGCTATTTTTCAAGTGAGTTTGTAGGTGTACCTGTTTCGTTTGTGGCTGGTGCAATCGCCATTGTCCTTTTGATTTTGGCAAGAAGAAGTCCAGCCGTGAAAATCCGTACCGTCCTAAACGGTGCCCCATGGAATATCGTATTCTTCTCGATTGGGATGTATGTGGTCGTATATGGACTGCGAAATGTAGGACTGACTAGTTTGTTAGCTGACGTCATTAAGGCAACGGCCAATCAAGGTTTGTTTTCGGCGACGATTATCATGGGATTCATTGCGGCTATTCTATCTTCATTCATGAATAATCTGCCAACGGTCATGATTAATGCCTTGGCCATTGCAGAAGTTCAAACAACGGCGCCTATTAAGGATGCTCTGATTTATGCCAACGTCATCGGTTCCGATTTAGGACCAAAGATCACGCCAATCGGCTCTTTGGCCACACTTTTGTGGCTCCATGTATTAAAGCTAAAAGGTGTCCGGATCACATGGGGATATTATTTTAAAGTAGGAATCATCCTGACTGTTCCAACACTATTCATCACTCTGTTTGGACTATATATTTGGCTATTGATTCTTCATTAACGAAACTGCCGGTTTTCTGGCAGTTTTTCTTTTGCATGAAAATAATTGGTGAAGGGCCCTATCCTTTGAGATAATAGAATAAATGATTCGAAAAGGAGTTACATAGATGGCAGAGGACTTTAGCATTCCAAGCACCAAGTTGGATGAAATCGATAAGAAAATCATTTCGATCTTGCATGAAGATGCGCGGATTTCGTATACGGATTTAGCAAAGCAAGTGGAACTGTCGAGAGTGGCGGTTCAAACAAGAATCAATCATTTAGTGGAAAAAGGGGTGATTGAACGTTTTACCGCTGTCATCAATCCGGCTAAGATAGGCATTCATGTTTCTGCATTTTTCAATGTCGAGGTGGAGCCTAAATATTTGGAATCGGTGGCACAACAACTGGAGGATGAGCCTGCAGTAACGAGTTTGTATCATATGACGGGGCCTAGTAAGCTGCATATGCATGGAATCTTCACGGATAATCAGGAGATGGAACGCTTCCTCAATGAAAAGTTATATCCGGTCGTCGGGGTTGTCAGCGTCGATTGCCAACTTCTTATTAAACGCTATAAGAGCCGGATGGGAATGAAGCTCTAGGAAAAGCTCCATGTAGAGATAAAAAAAGATTGTCGAGAAGATATAGTTATCTCGGCAATCTTTTTTTGGGCGCATAATGCCTACAATTCTATTACTATTCCATTTCTTCCACAATTCCTTTGACCAATCCAACGAATTGCGTTCTAACTTTACTTGCAACTTCAATCACTTCATCATGACTTAATGGTTGATCTAAAATCCCGCAAGCCATATTCGTTAAGCAGGAAATCCCTAGCACTTTCATCTTGCCATGGACGGCTACAATGGCTTCCGGAACGGTTGACATCCCTACAGCGTCTGCCCCTAGCGTACGAATCATTCGAATTTCCGCTGGTGTTTCATATGCGGGACCACTCCACCAAGCATAGACGCCCTGTTGCAAGGAAATGTTCTTTTCCTTAGCTACTTTGGACGCAATGTTTCGCAAGTCAGGATGATAAGTTTGGGAAAGGTCAGGGAAGCGAGTACCCAATTCATCATTATTAGGTCCTATGAGAGGATTTGTACCAACTAAATTGATATGGTCGGTAATGAGCATTAAATCACCTGGATTAAAGTCTGTATTAACTGCGCCACAAGCATTGGTAATGATCAATTGCTCCACCCCTAATGCCTTCATGACACGTACGGGAAATGTCACTTCATCTAGTGTATATCCTTCATAATAATGAAAGCGTCCTTTCATAGCCACTACAGTCTTACCTTTCAATTGCCCGATTACTAGTTCGTTTGCGTGTCCGATTGCTTCGGATTTTGCAAAGTGAGGAATTTCACTATATGGGATTTTGAACGGGTTCTCAATTTCATCAGCAAGAGATCCTAACCCCGATCCTAAAATCATACCGATTTTTGGCTGATTGTCCGTTTTGCTCATAATAAAATCTCTGGTCTCTAAAATTTCTTGTAATCTTTGCATACAAAATTCCTCCTCGATAAATGAAAATCCAAGTACTCTATTTGAATATGGATGGTAACCAAAAGTTTAAGGGCTTTACTGGCTAATGTAAATAAAATATTTAGATAAATGGTAATATTAAAATAACTTTTTTTAAAATGAACGGGGGAGTTGTTGATCATATTTGCTAAAGAATAACTAGAAATTATTAGTGAAATTAAAACTGAACAAGCAGATCAAATCTAAAACTCAATGGCTATCAACTAATTTATAAGGAGACAATTTAATGTTTGGATTTTTCCGTATGTATCGATTTACATTATCAATTTTACTATTATCAATTATTGTATTAAGTGGTTGTGGAACCACTAATAAAATGGATTTCTATGAAAATACTGATAGCACAAGTTTGTCAGAGGAAGTAAATACAATTTCTTTAAATTCAACAGAAGATAAGATTAAAGAAGTTTTAGGAGAACCAGACTTTGTTGAAGAGGTAGAAAAGTCAAAATCCACCTATTTAATATATGGGAAAGATAGAGATAATAGTGATATAGAATTTCAAATAGTTAATGGGCAAGTTGCTAGTTATTTTTTTTCAAGCAATACATATAAAACATCAAAGAAAATAACAAAGGGCAGTTCAAAGGAAGATGTTATACAAGAATATGGAGAAAATTACTACGAAAGAGATGATTCTGGTGCGAAAATAATGGGTTACTTTGATAAAACCCAAAAGGTTAATATGGAATTTTCTTTTAATGAAACGATAGAGGGGATAATCATATCAAAAATTAATTAATTTAGTAGTTTAGTTATTGTATCAAATGGTTTTCTTGTCACCTTAATAAAAAAAACCACCTTTAAGGTGGATTTTTTTATGTGATCGGGAGGATGAACCCTCCATAGGCAAAGGCAAAAATGATGACGAAGGCAGGGTGAATCTTGAATTTCCCCAATGCTAGGAAGGCAATTCCAGCAATGATTAAGGAATGAATATATCCAATGGAGCCGACAGCGTCAGCAGCCATCTGCCATGTAAGCAATAGCATCATGATGGCGATCACGGGCTGAACGAGTAAGGACATGCCTTTTACGATGGGCGACTGCTTGTATTTTCGCAAGATTTTCAATAAATAAATCAAGGCCACGGCAGAAGGAATGATCGTCCCCGCCAAAGCGACGAAGAACCCGGGCCATCCGTAAACATCGTAACCGACATAGGCGGCGATTTTTGTAGCAATCGGTCCTGGGAGGGAGTTTCCAAGCGCAAGCATTTGTGAGAATTCCGTATTAGAAAGCCAACCATAGCGGGTGACAATTTGGTCGTACATAAGCGGAATCGAAGCTGGACCTCCTCCATAGCCAAGGATATTCGCTATGAAAAATGCCAAGAACACAGCTACACCAATCGGGATGAAAATGGCACCCATTATGCTGATTCCTCCTTCTTATCCTGTTTCTTATTTTTCAATCTGTTCTTCAATTTAAAATGAAAGGCACCGTATAAAAGGAAAATCATGATGACGATACCAGGATGCAGGGAAACGACCTGAAGAAGTAAGAAGGAGATGGAAAAAAATAAGATGCCAAGCACTTTCCCTAACCCTTTAACGGCCTTTTCACCAAACTCATACGCCATTTGTCCAAGCATGACAGCAACGACTGGCATCACGGCAGCAATCATATTGGTAATCATCGCCGAATTACTGAGGACGTTTATGAAGGCGATCAAGAATACCATGGCAAAGGCAGATGGTAAGATATGCGCCGCCACACTTACGATGGCACCAGGCCATCCTTTCAGTTTGTACCCCAGATAGGCGGCCATCTTTGTGGCAATCGGACCAGGGAGTGTATTGGCAATGGCCAATGTATCACCGAATTCGTCATCATCTAGCCAATGATAACGGGAAACTGCTTCATGCCGGATGAGTGGAATGACCGAGGGACCACCACCGAACCCTAAAATCCCCGTCCGCATCATTCCCACGGTTAATTCGCCATATGGATTGTTCACATTGGTTCCTCCTCTGTTCGAATAATAATTTCCATGATTATCTATTAATCATAACAAAATAGGTTTCGAAATGCTCATAAAATTTTAATAAAAGTATCGAATTGTATGTAATTATATAACTTATTAGTTCAATAGATGATTTAAAGATGAAAATGATTTCTATTTGTTAATAAAAACAAAAAAGTGGATTACGTATTGTGAGTTAATGGTTTATAATACAAATATAGTTAATTTTCAGAAAAAATAAAATAAATGAAAGGAGCAACTGTATGACACAATCGATTATCGGAACGAAGAGCATGGTAGTGAGCCCCCACTATTTAGCATCGATGGCGGGAAATCATATTCTCGAAAAAGGAGGCAATGCTTTTGATGCAGCGGTGGCTGTCAGCGCCTGCCTGGGTGTTGTTTATCCGCATATGACGGGACTTGGCGGTGATATGTTCTGGCTGAATTATGAAAACAGTGACGGGAAAATAAGTGTTTATAATGGTAGCGGACGATCTGGGGAAAATGTCAGCCGTGAAACGTATGCAGGGGAAGCGGCCATTCCCTTTCGTGGCATAAGGAGTGCCATCACCGTTCCGGGAATGGTAGATAGCTGGGATGCTATATTAAAAGAATTAGGTACCTTATCATTGGCTGAAGTTCTTGTACCGGCAATCGACTATGCGGAAAATGGTTTTCCCATTACAAAGAACCAAGTGGACTATACAAAGCAGAACTGGGACTGGCTTTCAAAGATTCCGATCACGGCTGATATCTATGCGCCAGGAGGAATAATTCCGGAAGTGGGGGAACGCTTTTTCCAAAAAGACTTGGCCCGTAGTTTAATCTTGATTGCTGAACGGGGGAGGGATGTTTTTTATCATGGCGAACTTGGTCAATCCATCGTTACTTATTTGCAGGAACAAGGTGGACTTTTAACCGCTGCTGACTTTGCCAACCATGAAGGTAACTGGGTCGAGCCTATATCCACTACCTACCGCGACTATACCATTTATCAAGTCCCACCTAACTCTCAAGGGTTCGTCGGTCTGCTGGCGTTGAATATTCTAGAGAACTTTGACTTGGAAAGCATGGAGCATGGTTCTGCCGATTATTATCATCTATTGGCGGAGGCATTAAAAGCAGGGTTTCGTGACAGAAACGAGGTATTAACGGATCCTGAATTCTCTGAGATTCCCCTGGGTAAGCTCCTTGATAAGCGATATGCTGCCAAGATCGGGGCAGCCATTCAACGAACGAAGGCAGAAAGGGTAGCCAGCCCGCCGATGGGCAGTGACACCGCTTATGCCGCCGTTGTAGATAAGGATGGGAATTCCGTATCATTCATTCAGAGCCTGTACTTCGAGTTCGGATCGGGTGTCGTTGCCGGGGATACAGGAGTGATTCTTCAAAACCGGGGGTCCTTTTTCTCGCTAGATTCCAACCATGTCAATACATTGGAACCTAACAAGCGTTCCTTCCATACCCTGATGCCGGCAATGGCCTGTAAGGATGGAAAACCTAGCATTATTTACGGAACGCAAGGTGGGGAAGGTCAACCGCAGACGCAAACCGCGATCATTACCCGGATGATCGATTATGGGATGGATCCCCAAACGGCCATCAATGAGCCTCGTTTTGTCTGGGGCAGGACCTGGGGAGAATCTAGTGAGGCGTTACGCATCGAAAGTCGTGTCGAAAAAGATACCATTAAGGAACTCCAAGAAAAAGGGCATCTTGTCGAAGTCGTGGATGAGTTTGATGGGGCAATGGGACATGCGCAGGCCATCCGGATCGATGAGCATGGGTTCCTTAAAGGTGGAGTCGACCCACGGGGAGACGGTGCAGCCGTCGGATCTTGAAAGAGTACGAACGTAACCTCGATATAACCTGATTTTATTTCATAAAAAACGTAGGGCCTAGGATTTTAAGCCGGGGCCCTACGTTTTTTACTATTACTTTTTTAAAGTTACCAACTTTTTAGTATTCACTCTCACTATATATATTTTAAATGAATAAGATGTTAGTTAGTTCCTACAGAAAATACTACTTTAGTCTAGTGATATATTGAATATAGGAAAATAATACCATTTTAACCATTGCTGACTATCATTAAATATACGGACCTAGCAATTCCAGCGTCATTTTAAGATGGCAGTCGGAAGCTCTTTCTCGCTATTTTCCTACTTCTATACAAGGATTAACCTTGGGAAAGTGTCGAAGACTAAAGGTAAAGTGGATAATTTAAAAGATAATATTTTTTGAAATCCTAAAAAGATTATAAACATATAAGACTATATACAATAATATGTAAAATTAGGTAATATTATGTAAATACATTCTTTATTGAGAACAAATAAATCTTAATAAGGAATATTATGGAGTGAATGTACTCCTAGATTAGTATTGTAAGGTTGCTTCAAGGGTACTCATACGAGTTAAAAAATAAAAGGGAGGAGATAATTTACTTTATATTCCATATTATATAACTTGCAACATGAAGAAGGCTACTAAAGATTTTTAGAAGTAAAAATAGAAATGCGGGGGGAATTGAAGTGGGTATGAAGAAAAAGTTAGGTTTAGGTATTGCATCAGCAGCATTAGGACTATCACTGATTGGTGGGGGTACATATGCTTATTTCAGCGATCAAGAAGTAACCAATAATACGTTCGCAGCCGGTACATTGGATTTGTCCATTAATCCACAAACAATCGTCAATCTTGAGAATATGAAACCTGGTGACTCGAAAACAACTGAATTTAAATTAGCGAATAATGGTTCGTTGAAAATTAAAAACGTCAATCTAAAAACAGCGTATTCGGTTGTCGATGCGAAGGGTGACAATGGTTCTGAGGATTTCGGGAAGCATATCCGAGTGAACTTCTTATGGAATTGGGACAAAGAGAATGAACCTATTTTTGAGACAACACTGCAAGAATTGAAAAATATGGATCCAGACCTTGTTAAAAAGAGTGTTCTAGACCCTTTCTTTGCAAAAAATGGTGGGCTTGAACCGGGTGCTGTAAATGATCTTTGGGTACAGTTTGAATTTATCGATAACGGTGAAGATCAAAATGTATTACAAGGCGATCAACTTAAACTTGACTGGACATTTATCGCCAATCAAACGGCTGGTGAAGCTAAGTAAAATTTCTCATATACCTATGAGAAGTAATTTAAAAACTATTTATCAGGGAGATGAGATAATTGAAAGTAAATAAGAAAATGGTTTCTACTACTTTAGCTCTATCCGTTTTTTTAGGGACGTTCGGTACAGGTGGATCGCTTGTAGGTGCTCAGGATAATATTAAATATAATGATGAATATAAAACTCCTTCTTTTATCGGGGAAACTTGGTCCCCAAAAGGGAAAAGTGGCTTAAGCAAGAAGGAAATCGCCTATTCTTTCCTTAATGAGAATAGTAAGAAGTTTAAATTAAAAGGTGATATGAAAAAAAACTTTAAAGTAATAGATGAACAAGCTGATAAAGAAGTTGGAACCCATCACTTTAGACTGGTTGAACAGTATAAAGGAATTCCTATATACGGATCGGATTCGACGATAGCGATTGACGAGAATAATAATGTTACGTCTTTCTTCGGTGAAGTAGTACCTGATCTAGAGAATGAAAATATCAAGACAGAGGTTGCCATTTCTGAAACAGAGGCGATTGAAGCAGCAAAACAGGATATTGAAAAGAAAATTGGCAAGGTGGATCAGTACGATGGTGACATTGCCGTTGAACAGTATATTTATGAATTCGATGGAGCATTTCATAATACGTTTCTAGTTAAAGCTTCAACTATTGAACCAGAGGTTGGATACTGGCATTATTTCATTGATTCTACCAATGGAAAAATTGTAGATAACTATAATGCTGCCCATGAAGTTACGGCATTCGGTAATGGCGTATTTAATAACAAGCAGATGTTTGAAGCGCAATTTGCTAACGGAGTGTATGGACTCACTGATGTGACAAGAGGAAAAGGCGTAGTCACCAATGATGCAAAGAATGGCAATCGACTAGTCACAAGTCTTATTAAAATGTTTAAAGACGGTGCTGCTGTAGATGCACACGCAAATGCACAAAAAACCTATGATTATTTCAAAGGCACATTTGGGCGTAATTCGGTGGATGATAATGGCCAACAGTTAATTTCTTCGGTCCATGTGAATAATAATTGGAATAATGCATCCTGGAATGGAAGAACGATGTCATATGGTGATGGTGATGGCATCGCCTATCATAATTTCGCTGGAGGGTTGGATGTTGCTGCGCATGAGATGGCGCATGGTGTGACTCAACATACAGCAAATCTAGTCTATCGAAATGAATCCGGGGCATTGAACGAATCCATGTCAGATATATTTGCTGCCATGGTAGACAGAAGTGATGAAGAATGGCTAATTGGAGAAATGATCGTTAAGGATGGAAGAAAGGGACTGCGTTCCATGAGTAATCCTGCAGAAATCGTTGACGTCAGAACGGATAGCGGATTTTCTCCAGATCATTGGAGTAAAAGGTATACAGGTACTTTAGATAGTGGTGGCGTTCATATCAACAGTAGTATCAATAACAAGGCCGCTTACCTGATCTCAGAGGGTGGAACCCATTATGGGGTTACCGTGAGTGGGGTTGGACGTGAAGCGACAGAACAAATTTATTACCGCGCCCTTTCAAAATACCTGACAGCCAGTTCAAACTTTACAATGATGAAAGAAGCCGCCATTCAGGCTGCAACGGATTTATATGGAGCTAGCTCAAAAGAAGTTAGAGCTGTAAAAGCCGCATATATCGCTGTTGGTGTGAACTAAGGATTTAAAAAGTGGAGGTGTCCCAAAAGTGTTCTTTTGGGCACTTCTTTTATATCGAATACTTGAAGTACATTCTATACATAGGAGTTCCAGAGCATTAGTCTAGGAATCGTAAATCTGAAAGGCAGCAAGCACTATAAAGAATGAAGCCTAGGAAGAAGGGGTTTCCAATACTAAATAAAAAGGGAATTTGGAAGAGAAAAAAACTATTATGGACATTAACCAAGCTGGTGGCTATATGGTATTTATTTTTAGGAACAGTGGTGGCTGTTACGGGGCAAACGAATGCCTATTACACCGACATGGAACTAGTAAACCAAGAGATTCAAATTGGGACTTGGGAGATAGCCGAGGACATGGATTGCTCTAACGCAAAAGAGAATGAAAATCATGAAGAATGTGAAGAAGTGAAGGAACCGATCGACGATGAGCCAGATCCAAATGAAAATCAGGAGAATGAGAGTGCTGAGCCCGAAACTGAGGAGAATGAAGAAGCAAAGGACTCTGATGAAAAAGTAGAGGATTCCACTAAAGACGAAATTGAAAATAAGCCTAAAGAAAACGAGGCTATCGATAAAGAAAAAGAAGAAAGTGAGTTACCGATTAAAAAGGACCCTATTACAGAGGATGAGAACACAGATGGTAAGGTAGATAATAAGTCAGGAGGCGAAGAGTTTGAAAAGAACGCTGAAAGTAATAAGTAATTTGATTACAGTGGTACTATTTTTAAACTTAATGGTAATGGTATTTCTTATCATATCTTCAAAAGCGTCTGGGGGGGAACCCCAGGTTTTGGGGTATCAGCTTAAAACTGTTTTGTCCGGATCGATGGAACCTACCTTTCAAACCGGGTCAGTTATTGCTGTCAAGCCGCTAAGTTCAGACGAGAAACTAGCCCTTAAAAAAGGGGACATCATCACATTCCAAACAAGTGAGGAAATACTCATAACGCATAGGATTGCCAAGGTGAACAGTAGCGGAGAGCACGTTCTTTACGATACGAAAGGTGATAATAATAAAACGATAGATGCCGATCCGGTTCTATCCGATAATATTGTAGCTCTATACTCTGGATTCACTATTCCTTATGTAGGATATTTCATCGATTTCACCCAATCAAAAGAAGGTGCTGCTCTCTTACTGATTGGTCCGGGTTTATTGCTCTTAGCTTACTCAGGTTTTTGCATCTATCAAGGATTAAGAGAAATGGAATCAACTGAAAAACTAACACCCAAGAAAAAAATAGTGTGATGGTGTATGGGCTTAAAAAGTCTAATCAATAAGCAGGAAACCCCCGGCAAAGGGACAATGCATATGCCTCTTTGCCGGGGGTTTGTTTGTAGTATTCCTAAATTCATTAACTTCCCCGGTATACCTGATAGCCCCATGGGGAGACGAGTAAAGGCACATGATAGTGGGAAGCGGGGGACGCTAGACCGAAGCGGATAGGAACTTGGTCCAAAAAGGGAGGGTCAGGTAGCTCAATTGATTGACCGCGGAAGTAATCGCCGATATGAAAGACGATTTCGTACTGTCCGGTTTTTGCCTCTTCCCCGGTGAGGAGAGGGGCATCGAGCCGCCCATCCGCGTTCGTGACAGCTGTTTGGAGTAGCTGCCAGGTAGAGGATGATGATTCGGAGTAATATAATTCAATCGTGACGTTTGCAGCGGGTTTCCCGTGTGTTAAGTCCAAGATATGCGTTGTTAAACCAGACATATATGTCTCCTTATCCCTTGCATTCTTCGGCCAAGGCCGAGACTATTTAGCTTTTGATTTTTTCCTGTAAACGAAAGAACGCTATTTGATAAATCTCTGCTAAGGCCGTTTCAAACTCGGTTTCTTCTGTATGGTGAATCCTCAATTCCATTGCTTCATATATGTCATGCTTATCCTTGCCGCGTACTGCGAGGATGAAGGGGAAGTTAAACTTTTTTTGATAACGTCTATTTAATGAAAGGAAATTTTCGTATTCTAAAACGGTAAGGTCCTTTAATCCCGCTCCTCGTTGTTCCTTGGTCGAGTCAGCTGTCATTTCGACTTTGTCACCTAGGTTTGGGTGCTTCCTTATTAAATCCATTTGCATTTCCTTAGGTGCGTGGTTCACGATATCGACCATGCATTGATGAAGGCTTAATAAGGAAGAAAACGGCCTGGACGCTGAGGCTTGCTCTGGAATCCAAGGTGAGTGCTCGAAAGTATCCCCGAGAATCTCCGTGAATTCCTTATGGCTTTTTTTCTGTAACATCTCCAATGTGATCATGTTCTAGACTCCTTTTATACGCTTTTGGCTAAGAGTTGGTCCGTTTCAGGCACCACTCTAGGATCTGATTTTTTATCCCGGGGAGTTAAAATTAAGTTCAGGATGATGGCTGTCAGGCTACCGGTAATGATTCCATCGCCGACAACAATACGAATCGCTTCCGGCAGGCTCGAGAACAATTCGGGAACGACCGTTGCGCCGAGACCCAATGATACCGAACATGCGATGACCAATAAATTCGAGTTATCGGAAAAGTCTACATCGCCTAACATCTTGATTCCTGAGGATACAACCATCCCGAACATGACGACGGTAGCTCCACCAAGAACGGCTGTAGGAATCAATGTAGCGAGTGCTGCAATTTTTGGAACCACTCCAAGCCCGATTAAAATGAAACCTGCCGCGATGGTGATGGATCGTTTTTTCACGCCGGACAATTGAACCAGTCCGACATTTTGTGCGAATGTGCTATAGGGAAAGGCGTTGAAGATTCCTCCTAAAGTGAAGGCAAGCCCTTCTGCACGATAGCCCCGTACAATATCCCGTTCCTTTAAGTCACGCCCGGTTATTTTTCCAAGGGCAAGGAAGGCACCGGTCGATTCGATTAGGATGACCGTTCCGACTAGCATCATCGTCAGGATAGGCGCGATTTCAAAGGTGGGTACGCCGAAGTAGAATGGAGCTGGGACATGAAACCACGAGGCTTCCATGACGGTGGAAAAATCCATTTTTCCTGTAAATGCGGAAACGACCGTTCCTGCGATGATGCCGACCAATACGGAAATGGCACGGATGAATCCAGTGAAATACCGATTCATCAGTAAAATGATGGAAAGGACACCGAATGAGAGCATAAGGTTTTCAGCTGAACCAAAGTCTTTGCTTCCTGCACCGCCAGCCATGTTTTTAATGCCGGTGGGAACTAAGGATAATCCAATGATGATGACGACTGTCCCAGTCACGACAGGAGGAAATAACTTTAGTAGCTTGCCAAAGATATTGGAGAAAAAAATGATGAACAGACCTGCTGCGATGATCGATCCATATATGGCGGAAATGCCATAGTTACTTCCTATGGAAATCATGGGAGTGACCGCTACGAAGGAAGTCCCTAAAACAATCGGGAGCCCAATGCCGAAGAATTTGTTTTTCCATGCTTGGAGTAACGTCGCGATTCCACAGGTTAATAAGTCAATGGCAATGAGGTAAGCAAGCTGTTGAGGAGTGAAGCCTAAGGCGCCTCCGACGATGATGGGCACCAGGATTGCCCCTGCATACATGGCGAGGACATGCTGTAGGCCTAAGGAGAAGACCTTGGACTTGCCAACTTTTTCATTCATATAAGTAAAACTCCCTTCTTGAAAAAAATGTCATATAATATAACGCATGCTTGTTATGATTAATATCATCATAATAAATATTCTGATAATTGTCATTGGGTATTGTAACTAATTTTCAGAGGGGATTATGGACAGACTATATAAAGAGAGAACAAGGTAGTCCAAAGGATGATAGAGTATTTTCCTGCTGGCTTACTTGAAAAGTGGGAATTTGTCGTAATATGCGAAATATATTGACAGATTCATAATGAACATATTAGTATATATGTAATCATTTGGTTGGGATTTAGATATCTTCATATATACCTGTTGGATGTCTGTAATGACAGGAGGCCACTAAGGATGTTTCAGGAAAATACAGTGTACATAGTGGGCGAGTCAAAGGCGGCGTCCAATAATCCGATTACTCAGCAGTTTAACTGCTTTTTTATTGGATTGGTCATTGATAGTGATACACATGAGATCGTGGATGTGGAATGTTCGACTACAGTATCGCTTACATCCAAGTTCATTCGCTCCATGTTGAATGGACATTCCATTCTTCAACCTGATGTGTTGGAGAAGGAAATTGAGAAACGGTATTTTGGTTCTTCTCAGAAAGCTCTGACCGTTGCCATAAGGAATGCAAGTATTAAATATCTTCAACTTAATAAGATATAGCTGCTTCTTTTGTTAGACGCAATTGAAATCCAGCTGTTAAAGAGTGTATTCGTGCGCTCTTTGGCAGCTGGATTTTTTTTATTAGGGACATGTTGACTAAATCGTAGTTTAGTAGAACGGAATCCCTTGAATATAAGGAGGTATGGGAAATGATTCAAGATGGTGTGATGTTTGTCTGTTTTTTATTGGCATTTACTGCTGCGATTGCCGTAGTGGAGAAGAAAGTAGGAGGAAAGTTCTTCAAGTATGTACCTGGCATTGTCCTCATTTATATTGGAGCGGCCTTGATGAAGACATTTGGGCTCTTTTCAGACAGTGAATCAGTCGAAAATGCATATGGTACTGTCAGGGGTCTCCTGCTTCCAGCCATGCTGATGCTCATGTTGTTGCAATGTGATATGCGTAAAATACTGAGACTTGGACCGAAGATGCTTTTAACTTTTTTTGCGGCGTCAATCAGTATCATAGGAGGGTTCACTCTAACTTACGTCTTGATGAATGGTTTTTATGCGGAAGGAACTTGGAAGGCATTTTCGGCTTTGAGTGCAAGTTGGACAGGGGGATCGGCCAACATGGTGATCCTGCAAGGGATATTGGATGTACCTGAAAATATCTTTGGTTATGCGTTAATCATGGATACAGTCAATTACTCCATTTGGGTTATGTTTTTGTTCTGGTTGGTACCTCTAGCCGGGAAATTCAATTTTTGGACCAAAGCGGATACTTCTTTCATTGAACAAATGACCTCCGAGCTTGAAGCGGGAGAAACGACAAAGACGGAATTTGGCTTCGTGGAATTGATCGGTTTCTTGGCGCTCGCTTTAATCGTATCAGCAGGGGCAACGAAAATCGGGGAAAATCTTCCAGTGTTGGGTGCTGCAGTGAATGGGACGACGTGGACCATCATCATCGCGTCGACTGTAGGGTTGCTTCTGGCCGTCACGAAGGTTGGGCGCATCGCGGGCTCCATGGAAATTTCCAAAGTCATGCTGTATATAGTCATTGGTTTAATTGCCTCCCATGCCGATTTTTCACAGCTGTTTCAAGCACCTGTGTATATTCTATCCGGTTTCATGATTCTATTCTTCCATGGATTGATCATGGTCATTTTGGCAAAAGTCTTCAAGTTGGATCTATTTACAATGGGAGTTGCCTCATTGGCAAATATAGGAGGGGTTGCTTCAGCTCCGATATTGGCGGGCGCATTTAACCGGGCTCTAATACCTGTCGGAATCCTGATGGCTGTTTTGGGTAGTCTTCTGGGTACCTATTTTGGAATATTTACGTCATATATACTATCAAGCTTTTAAGGAAGGAATGTTACGATGAAGATTGAAAGTTTACAAGTATCAGTGGAAACTCTACCACTGGTCAAACCATTCAAGACTGCCTTGCGCACTGCAATGGAAATTGAGAACATCATGGTTTCCGTGAAGTTGGAGGATGGTACGGAAGGATTGGGTGCAGCAGCCCCGACGGTTGCCATCACAGGAGATTCCACTAATGGAATCATGACGGTCATTGAAGAAGTGATCGCGCCACATCTCATTGGCCGTGACATTGAGAGTATTCATGTATTGTCTCAGGTAATCCAACAATCCTGTGTAGGCAATACAAGTGCAAAAGCTGCTGTTGAAATCGCTTTGTATGATGCAGTCAGCAAAAGGTGGCAGCTCCCTTTATATCAATATCTAGGTGGGAAATCGAATGAGCTGAAAAACGATATGACAATCAGTATTGATACACCTGATGAAATGGCAAAGGCGGCCTTGTCTCTAATAGAAGGTGGATTTTCAACGATGAAAATCAAGCTGGGGAAGGATTGGAAGAGTGATGTGGAACGGGTCTCCCGCATTCGAGAAGCTGTGGGGGATCAAATCATCATCCGGGTCGACGCGAATCAAGGATGGACAACAAAACAAGCAATCTCCATCATTCATGAAATCGAGGAGAGGAAGCTGAACGTTGATTTGGTGGAACAGCCTGTGCAAGCACATGACATCGATGGTTTGAAAGAAATAAAGAGGTCGGTGAACGTGCCGATCATGGCCGACGAAAGTCTGTTTTCCCCTCGTGATGCCTTGAGACTTTTAAGTGAACGGGCTGTTGATTTACTGAATATTAAATTAATGAAAACCGGAGGAATTCGGCGTGCACTTCAGATCGCGGATATGGCAGAAGTAGCCGGGGTTGAATGCATGATCGGAAGTATGATGGAATCAACCATAAGTGTAGCGGCCGCAGCACATCTGGCAACCGCACATCCAAACATCACGAAGATTGATCTGGATGCACCATTATGGATTAAGGATGAACCATTTGAAGGACTTCAATTTAAGAAAGACCAACTCTTCATTACCGATAAACCTGGACTAGGGGTCAAGAGGAGATCCTCTTTTACTCAATAAAACTTTTTGGAAGGGTGATTATGTAGATGGAAAGAAAAAAGGTATTGGTTTTAGTTCTATCTTTCTTTGCACTTAGTATTTTACTATTCAGTTCAAGTGAAGCAAGCGCAAAAGAAAAAGTGAGAAGTGCCTATGTAGATGTAGCGGTTGCCACTCTGTGGACGGAGCCGGACCTATTAAGACAATTGGATGCTCCTTCTGCGTCGAACCCCGTTGATTTGAATGCCTGGATCAAGTCCATGAAGTATGAGGACAAGCTGTGGCTTGTGGGTAACCTGGAAACACAGGCGTTATATGGGTCAAAAGTGACCATACTCGAAGAACGAGGAAATTGGGTGAAAGTAGCAGTAGCCAATCAGTTGACACCCCGAAATGAAGCGGGTTATCCAGGATGGATGCCAAAAGGGCAATTGAAGACAGCAAAGGCCTTTGAAAAACAACTCTCTAAAGGGTTAGTCCTTGTGGATGCTCCCAAGACTTGGCTTTATTCGGATTCGAAACAGCGGTCGAAATTCATGGAAGTCAGCTTTGATACACGCCTTCCACTTTTACAGGTGAAAAAAGATAAGGTAAAAGTTATGACACCAAGTGATGGAGTCAAATGGATAGATAAGAAAGACGTAGAGATCTATCAAAATGAAAATCAAATTCCAAAACCGACGGGTACGGACATCGTGCAATCGGGCAAAGGGTTTTTAGGTCTTCCTTATCTATGGGCCGGAATGTCCGGTTTTGGATTTGACTGTTCCGGGTTTACCTATACGATGTACCACGCTAATGGAATAACGATTCCAAGGGACTCTTCCGTTCAGGCGCAACAGGGGGAAATGGTGAAACGGGAAAACCTTGAACCAGGTGATTTACTCTTTTTTGCCTATGATAAAGGAAAAGGGAAGGTCCACCATGTAGGGATGTATATAGGAAAAGGGAAGATGATTCATTCACCAAACACCTCTACACATGTAAGGATAGATGAAATCGATACATCGGGTTACGGTGAAGAATATGCTGGGGCAAGAAGATATCTAGATTGACTTAAGGAGTTATGATAGTCAAAAGGGGTTCGAAATGAAGATTTCGAACCCCTTTTATTTTGATATTCAGTTCGTCATCCTGGGCATTATTTTATAATGGCAACCTCAGGATCTTTTTTATCTTGATTAGCATGTATTTTTACCATGGCCATTCTTGCAAGGGGTTGAATGACTAAACTCTCAGCAATAAGAACGATGAAGAAGTTTCTTGGCCAATATGAAATAAAGTTGCTAAAGGTATCCGAATTAAAACCGTTACCGATGATTCCGCCAATGAAAGTCATGCACATGGACATGCCGAATACAGTGAATACGATACGGAATAAAATCTTTGCGTTAAAGCTATCTGTTGGTTGAGTGAACTTTTTAACCATGTTTTCTGCAATGCGTCCTACAAGGACTGGCTCAATGACCATGGCGATAACAAACATGATTGGCCAAATTTTGATAATATCCATTGCAATTTCCCCGTTAAATTCACCAGTTACTGTAATGATACTGAATGACGACATGAATAAAGAGGTAAGAAAACAGATGATACCTCCGTATAATGCGCCCTCTTTGCCGTTTCTTGGTAATCTAGTTTCGTTTTTCAATGTTTTCTTCCTTCCGAAAATACATATTTAGACGTTGTGGCTACGTGATCAACACACGTAAAAGGTATTTACACTAACTGATTTCTAAGGCGTAATGAAAATCCCTCAACAAGCAAGTCGAGGGGCTTTGTATGGACGTGATTATATTACATTAATACGCCTTTAATAAATTGGGCAATCCCTTTGAAATCGTTCTTAATGGTTCGCTCGAGTTTTTTGTTAAACAAAGCATGATCCCACCTTCGATGGTAGCGGTCAGCATTAATGCCAGTGCCTGAGCTGCTTCTTTGGAAAAGCCATCTTCTATTAATTTGATTGAATAAATATCTTGAATCTTTGTGAAAGTGAGAGCACAAGTGGTTCTCACTGGTTCGCTTAGCGATCCCATTTCGCTTACCATACTACTGAATGTATAACCAGTAATCATCCCATCACGATCATACTGAACGGCCAGTTTTTCAATCATCGATTGAGTAGCCATTTGTGTAGTTGGATGTTGTTGGAAAATTTCTTTCATGTCCGAAGTGATAATAGTATTCAAAGATTGAAGACAAGCGATGAGTAATTCTTCTTTTCCGTTGGGAAAATGGTGATAAAGTGAGCCTTTTGAAATGTTACATTTCTTTAAGATTTCGTTTAATCCTACGCCTAAGTATCCTTTTTTCTGAAAAAGGTTTGTAGCGATGTCAATGATCAGTGATTTTGTATCCAATCGCAGTAAACCTCCTCTAAACCAACCGGTCTGTTTTTAAATATATCAAAATAATGTTTTATAAGTCAAGATAATTATAAATTCTCATTTATTACAAATTAAAATTTATCCCCATTCCATAATCCTACTAGGATAACGCATATGTGGATGGTGGAAACAACGGTATTCTTTCGTTCCATAAAAAAGAGAGCCTTTAACAGGCTCCTGAATACTCCCAATCATTCTTATTCTTTGTAAGTTCGGTCGAATTTTGGAAGGTATTTAGCTTTTTACCCGTTCAAGCAATTCCATGCGGTTACCGAAAGGGTCGGAAATGAAGAATCTTTTAACACCTGGGATTCTATCGTCCTCCATGACATCGATTCCATTTGTTACTAAATGCTGTTTTAAAGCTTCTATATTCTCTACTTCAAAAGCGGGATGAGCTTTTTTCGCCGGATAAAATGGTTCTTCGATTCCGATATGTATTTGGTGATTGGCGAATTCAAACCAAACGCCACCGTGTTTCTTTAGGGCTTCAGGTTTCTCGACTTCATCAAAGCCTAGCAGGTCCTTGAAAAATGTTCTTGTCTTGTCCTCGCTGCCTTTAGGGGCGGCGAGCTGAATATGGTCAATGGACTTAAAAGTAAATGGCATGTAAATCAATCCCCTCTGGATCCAAATGGATAGTATGTTCTTGATTCAAATCTTACACCTGTTGTAATAATAAGGAAATTACAAAGTTGTTATTTAAGCCGATAAGTCTTGCTTATGGTTAACGATCCTAACGTGTTTGTAATGGAAGGATGTAATTGGAAAGATGGAATCTAAGTAGTTAGCAGGGTGTTGATCCTTAGGGCAAGTCGTATTTGCAGTGTGGTTTCAGGGTCTTTCAAGCTCTTCCCAAGTAGTTCCTCGCATTTCTCGAGTCTGTATACAACGGTGTTCCGATGAACAAATAATCTCTTGGCTGTTTCGGAAATTTGGCAATGGGTCTCCAGGTAGACGGATAGTGTCTGCAATAATGGTTCTTGCTCTTCGTTCTTTATTTTCGAAAATCCTTGTAGGGCGAAGTGGTTAAAGTTCTTTAGGTCTTCTTCAGGGATGATTCGTAGTAATTCCATGATGTCTTTTGTCCGGAATGTCTGGATATACCCAGCCCTTTTAGATAGACCGCCTTCCTTAAGGGAGTCATTCGCTTCCTTGAAGGCGTGTTTGATCTGAAGAAATTTCGGGGCCATATGGCTGACTCCGAACGACATGGTACAGTCAAATTGTTTATTCACTGTTCTTTGCAAGGCATGTAAGGAGGATTCTACATATTGAAGGGAACGGTTTGAATCTTCGTTTACCTCATATAAAAGAATGCACTTCTTTCCTTTTGTAAAGAGGTGGATAGGGAGTGTTGAGTCGAGAAGTTCCTCTTCTAAAAATGCATAAACCGAATCGGCTTTTTCCTGTTGCTGTGTATAGTTTTTACTTTCATGGGTTTCGTCCATTTTCCCAACGACGCATATATATGTTTGTTCGTTATGTAAGGAGAACTCTTTTGCCCGGTTTATGATTTCCTCCTGTGAGGAGAAGCTGCCATCAAGGACATGGAGGAAGAATTCATTTCGTATATTTCGATCATGTTGTTTGAGTGCGTGCTCTTTCATTAATGCGAAGGAGATGACGTTTGTGGCCTGTTCGATTGTTAAGGTAATCAAATTGTCGCTAGACTTGATTTCTCCTGAAATGGTCAAATATCCAAATGTTTTTCCATCCAGATAGATGGGGAAAACAGTATAGGTTTGCTGATTGGATAGGACTGAAAATGAGAAAAAAGGAGACTTGGTTAGTTGAAAATTGTATCCTTCACTGATCATTTTTTTGATTATTGAAAAAACTGAAGAGGTGCGATATGGATGAATCATCGGTTTAAGGTATTGATCAACCAATGTGATGGGAAATTCAATCATATTGGATAAATGATCAAGTAATTTCTGAATTCCTTTTCCACGCATAATGAGATTGGTGAATTGTTTATGTGTCTCCATCGCGTGCGTTAATTCATTGGCGCGTTGATCGAGAATTTGCCGGAGTATGAGATTGGTGATTTCACCGAGAGACAAGTCTGCGGGAAGATCGATTATAGGAAGAGAGAGTTCGTTGGCAACTTGAAGTATCTCCTCAGGTACTTCCTTCAAGTACCGTCGAGTCTTGATGCCGAGTGCGGCACAACCTTGTTTGGCCATGCCTTCGATGAGAGTCTTGAATAAGAGGGGCTGGTCCTTCAGGTGGTACGCGGTCGTTACGAGAAATTCATTCGGTTTTAGAAAATGGATGATATCCGGGGCATCCATCATGTTGACCGTTTGTACTTCCCCATCCAATCCTAATTCTCCAGCGATAACGTGCATGCCGGGTAAAAACGGCAAATGTAAAAGTTCGGCTACCTTCATCTAAACACACCTCATTCTTTAAGATTTTGATTATCTAGGGGTGTGCGAGTGTAATAGTCTGTTCCTTGAGAACGTGCTGTGGACTATTTCCTTATCGCCTTCATGATGTGATTTTTTACTATCATATCATACAATTCCTTTGACAATCTTTACAAATTTTCCATTTTGTTTTGTTGAGGTATCCAAAATTATATTTTTATGTAAGGTTTTATAACATTGGTGGTGACATAATGTCTGAATATTGTTACTATTTATAAAAAGCGATGATGAAAAAGGGGAGATGAAGGAATGAAGGAAATCAATGTTGCTACGAAGAAGAAAAAAAGAGTGACGCCCTATCCTAAAGAGTGCACGTTCAGTAAAGAGGATTGGGATGTATTGACGCAGTATTGGTTTCCGGTGGCGGCGGTCGAGGAAGTGACGGAAAAGCCCCTCGGCATTAAATTGCTGGATGTCCATCTTGTGCTTTACCGTGCGAATGGAAAAATCATTGTGGCTAGGGATCTTTGTCTGCACCGGGGGGTTCCGCTAAGCATGGGTTGGGTGGAAGAAGACAATATCGTTTGTCCTTATCATGGATTTAGATACGGGCCAGAGGGGAACTGCACGGGAATTCCCGCACACCCTAATGCGAAAATATCTCCTCGTCTTTGCATTACCATCTATCCAACGGTAGAACGTTATGGATTGGTCTGGACTTCGATAGCAAGTGATGTTGAGGATATCCCGCCATTGCCGGCATGGGACGATCAGGCATACCTGAATATTCTTCCTCCGTTCATCGACATTGCTGGTTCTGCAGGAAGACAGATGGAAGGATTTTTGGATGTATCCCATTTTGCCTGGGTCCATTCAGAAAGCTTCGCTGATCGTGATAACCCCGTTGTGCCAAGCTATAAAGTGGATAAAACGGAATACGGCTTACATGTCGAGTATAGAAGTTCGGTCAGCAATTATGGAAAAGACCTGAAACATTTGGAACCGCCGAATTTTGAGTGGCTACGCGTGTTCGACATTTACCCGCCTTTAGCAGCGAGGTTGACGGTCCATTTTCCGGAAGGTGGGAAACTATTTATCCTGAACTGCGCTAGTCCAGTTTCGGCTAGGAAAACCAGGATGTTTTCCCCGATGGCGCGAAATTTTGATTTAGATGCACCTCTTGAAGACACATACGAATTCAATTTACAGATTTTTAATGAAGATAAGGAAATGGTCGAAAATCAAAAGCCGGAGGAGTTGCCGCTCGATCTTCAGGCAGAAGCCCATATCGCGGCGGATAAGACTTCGATTGCTTACCGTGAGCTATTGAGGGAATTGGGGTTAGGCTCAAATTATACAAGTTGATGTGTGAGGGTGTCCTTTTTGTGGACGCTCTCGCTTTTTTTTCTACATCACACTCATTATGAATGCCTCAAATAAGTTTGTCGTTTAGTGATGGTGTACAAAAATATCTTTGATTTCTAACAGAATTGTCAATGAAGTTCATCATGTAAGCAAGTAAAATAATCCATATAACATAATTTGTGAAGATTCATAACATACAATAGGGCTGAATAAGAGGAGGTAAACGTGATGGCCATGCAAATCAAGGAATCTCTTTATGAAAAAGATGATGTTGCTTCTATGATTGAATGGTTGGCTTCTTACGGGTTAACGGAGAAGCAGGGAGTAACTCGGTTATTATATTCCAAGGCATGGGTGCAGGCCCAGCGAGCATTGAAAATGGAAATGGAAAAAGTGGGTTTACGGACGCATTTTGATAGCGTAGGTAACTTGTTTGGAAGATTGGAAGGGACGAATCCCGGAAGTAAAACAATCCTGACGGGGTCTCATATTGATACGGTTGTCGAAGGAGGGAAGTATGATGGTGCATTTGGGGTCATCGCTAGTTTTCTAGCGGTACAAAGGTTGCATCAAACCTATGGGCCTCCCCGGAAAACGATCGAAGTCGTTTCCTTTTGTGAAGAAGAAGGGAGCCGTTTCCCCTTGACATTCTGGGGATCGAGGAATATCCAAGGGGTGTATGGTCTGGACCAAGTGAAAGGGCTGATGGATTCAGAGGGGTATCCATTTTTGAAAGCCATGAAGGAAGCAGGTTTTGACCCTGATACATATATAACGCCAGTCCGTGATGATATTGAGGGATTCGTCGAGATTCATATTGAACAGGGAAGTATCTTAGAAAAAAATCAAAAGACGATCGGGGTCGTCAGTCATATTGTTGGGCAGCGTCGCTATACGATTAGGGTTCTTGGTGAAAGTAATCATGCAGGCACCACCCCGATGCATGATCGAAGGGATGCAGTCAGTGCAGCTTCGGAATACATTTCTTTTTTAACGAGTAAGGCCAAAGAAATGGACCCTCATTTAGTGGCGACGGTCGGTAAAGTGGATGTGTTTCCAAACGTTCCGAACGTCGTGGCTGGTGAAGTGGCATTTAGTTTAGATATCAGGCATCACCAAGAAGATGTCCTTAATTCGTTTTGTCGGGAGATTTTCTCTACCTTCCAATCTCATGCGGATGGTAACGAGATACAGTTGGAAGTTGCACAGTGGATGGATGTCGTGCCGGTTGAATTAAGTACAGAGATGAATTCCTTGGTTCGGGAAATTACCGAAAATCATAAGATTCCTTATCAAGATATCATTAGCGGTGCGGGGCATGATGCACAGGTGTTTGGTTCGATTTGTCCGACATGCTTGCTCTTCGTTCCAAGTCGGGATGGAATCAGCCATTCGCCGAGAGAATTTACGAACATTCAGGACTTAGAAAAGGGAATCGATGTGTTAAGCGACCTATTATATAAATTAGCCTATTAAAGGGGGAAGATTAAATGGCATATAAAGAATTATGCACACCGGTCAGGACCATCATGACTCCAGGGCCCGTGGAGGTGGACCCCCGGGTTTTACGGGCGATGAGCACTCCGATATTAGGGCAGTTTGATCCTGCATTTACGAATATTATGAATGAAGTAATGGAAATGCTTCGTCTCGTATTCCAGACGAGCAATCACTGGGCTTTTCCAATCGACGGGACATCCCGATCTGGAAATGAAGCGATACTATGCAGCATTATTGAGCCTGGCGATAAGGTCTTGGTTCCCATTTTTGGGCGGTTCGGTCATTTGCTGGTTGAAATTTGTGAGCGATATGGAGCGGAAGTGCATACGATTGAATGTCCATGGGGGGAGGTTTTTGATCCAGCGGATGTCATTGCGGAAATCAAGAAAGTATCCCCGAAAATAACGGCAATAGTTCACGGGGAAACGTCTACAGGATGCATGCAGCCGTTAGCGGAAATCGGTAAGGCCTGTCGGGAGCAAGATGTTTTGCTTGTCGTCGATGCGGTTGCGTCGATTGGAGGAACGGAGGTAAAGGTGGATGAATGGTATATTGATGGGTTGATAGGAGGTACGCAAAAATGCTTGTCCGTTCCTTCGGGTATGGCGCCGATCACATATAATGAAAGAATCGAAAAAATCATTCAGTCCCGTAAAAAGGTGGAACGGGGGATTGAAACAGAAGAAGATCGTCAACGTATTTCTAGCCATCGTCCCATTCCCTCCAATTATTTCGATTTGGGCATGCTGCAGGATTATTGGGGGCCACGTCGTTTGAACCACCATACAGAAGCAACTTCGATGATTTATGCATTACGTGAAGGACTACGCCTTGTGCTCGAAGAAGGATTGGAACAGCGATTTGCCCGCCATAGGCATCATGAGGCTGCACTTGTTGCTGGCATCGAGGCGATGGGACTTACGTTATTTGGGGATGGGAAAAATAAATTACCATGCGTAACTTGTGTTGAAATTCCAGAAGGGGTGGATGGAGAGCAAGTCCGGTCGATGCTATTGAATGAATTTAGTATCGAAATCGCATCCTCGTTCGGTCCCCTTCACGGTAAGATTTGGAGAATTGGAACGATGGGATTCAGTTGTCGGAAAGAGAATATTCTCTTTGTGCTGGCTTCTTTGGAAGCGGTCCTTTTACGCCAAGGGTTCGAAGTAAATCGGGGAGAAGCTTTGCAGGCTGCACTCGACATATACGTAGGGGAATCGGGAAAACCGATCGGGGTGAAATCATAACGGGAAGGTGACTTCCTTTATCTTTTGCCAAACGATTTGAAGGAGTGAACAAGATGTCCACATACGAACTCATTATCCGTAATGGCTACGTGGTATTGCCTGAAGAAGTGAAAAAAGCCGATGTTGCCATCCGGGATGGCAGGATTGCCGAGATTGGCAATCTGATCGATGATAAAGGGCTCGAAGAATATGAAGCATCGGAACATTATGTTTTTCCTGGAATGATTGATGTTCATGTCCATTTCAGTGAGCCGGGACGTGCCCATTGGGAAGGGTTTGAAACCGGTTCGCAGATGATGGCAGCAGGCGGATGCACGACCTATTTTGACATGCCATTGAATGGGATCCCTTCCACGATTGATCAACTGGCGCTTCTTGAGAAGGCGAAAATCGGTGAAGCGAAGTCGGTTGTCGATTTTGGTTTATGGGGTGGTTTGGTACCCGGAAATATAGATGAATTGGAAGGGCTAGCTAAATCAGGGGTCATTGGTTTTAAGGCCTTTCTTTCTGCGACGGGCAATGATGAGTTTGAACGGGCGGATGATTTAACTCTGCTTCATGGTATGCGGGAAATCGCCAAGTTGGATAAGATCTTGGCACTGCATGCCGAAAGTGATTCAATTACTCGCTGGTTGAAGCAAGTGAAAGAGGAGCAAGGATTATACAGCGCTGACGACTATGCGGCGACTCGTCCCGTATTAGCAGAAGCAGAGGCAGTCGAACGAGCCATTACATATGCAGAATTGACAGGATGCCGACTGCATTTTGTCCACATCAGCAGTGCATTGGCGATAGAAAAGATAGAACGGGCCAAGCGACGTGGCCTGGATGTAACGGTCGAAACCTGTCCTCACTATCTACTATTCAATCAAGCTACACTCATCGAGAAAGGGTCGGTAGCAAAATGCGCACCTCCACTTCGTGAGAGGGACGAACAGGAAAAGTTAATTGCTTTATTAATAGAAGGAAGGTTTGACATGATTTCATCAGATCACTCCCCAAGTCCTTATGAAATGAAGGATCCTGCGGTGCATAACCTGTTCGAGGCATGGGGTGGAATAAGTGGCGGGCAGTTTTCCTTACTATCGATGATCGAACTGGCCATTACATACGATATTCCTTTACCGAAAGTGGCTGATTGGATAGCGGCAGCACCTGCTGAGCGATTTGGACTTTCTTCAAGGAAGGGACAAATCAAGGAAGGAATGGATGCGGATCTTGCTGTTATTTCCCTGAGTCAAAACTATACAGTCAGTAGGGACAATTTTTATGCCAAGCATAAGCAAAGTGTCTATATGGGCCACACCTTCCCCTGTCAAATAACCGCCACCTTCAACAAGGGAAAGCTAGTCTATGATAAGGGCGAAATCAGGAAACAGGCGCGGGGAACGTGGCTAAAATAGTAGGGAAATCGAATTGCACATCTAATATTACAATATTATATGAAGTGGAAAGAAGGTGATTCTCCTATATTTGGATCGCCTTCTTTCGTTGTTTTTGCGGAAAGGGTGAAATGAAAAATCTATATAGTGTAGACTAGTATAGGTATAAGTAGCGATGAATGCAGGGAAGAGACTATCTTCCAACGGTACTAGAAAAATATCCCGGTAATAAAACGTTGACTCTTTATGAACCGTTGTTATAGGATTACGGTATGAAAAAATGTGTAATAGGTATAAAATCCACACGATAGATACCGGTAACTGTCCTTTTAGCAAACAAAGGGTGCCCGTGAACAGCGGGGGCATCCTTTTTTATATGTAATTGTCAGAAAGGGGGAAACCTCTATGGAATCTTTGATCATGGATATGATCGAAGCGTTTAAATCTTTATCTTATTTCGGGGTGTTGCTTGCGTTAACATTTGAATTCATCCCAGCTGAAGTCGTTCTGCCGCTTGCCGGCTATTGGGTATATCAAGGTGAATGGAATTTAGTCTTGACGATACTGGCTGGTTCAATTGGTGGGGTAACGGGTCCATTGACACTTTACGCCCTAGGAAAGTATGGGGGAAGGCCGCTAGTAATGAAGTTTGGGAAGTACTTCTTGGTGAAAGAGGAACAGCTGAACAAGGCTGAGTACTTCTTCGATAAGTATGGAGCGGGAATTGCCTTTTTCGGAAGATTTGTTCCCGGAATCCGTACGGCCATTTCATTACCTTGTGGTATTTTGAAAATGAATATCTGGAAATTCATGCTTTATACATACTTGGCGATGCTTCCCGTGACCACGATTTATGTATATCTAGGATATAAGTTAGGGCCGCAATGGGAGCAAGCTGGAGCGATTTTCGCGCAATACGCGAATTTCTTGCTCATCCCAATCGTCCTGATCGTCATTTGGCTGTTCTTCAAAGCAAAGAAAAGAAAAACGAATCAATAACAAAGAAGGCGCCTGGTATAGGCGCCTTGTTTTATTTAGTTTGTTAGCAGCATCCGCCGTAACCTCCGCCGCCATAACCTCCGCCGCCGCCGAAGCCCCAGCTACAACCAATGATGACTAGTAAGATGAACAATACGATCAATAAGGCAAAGCCGTTATCGAAACCTCCGCCACCGCACCCATCATTGCATCCATTGTTACATCCATTATTATTATAACCACCCATTTAACTTCCTCCTCATAACATTTATGATTTACATACCTAGCAAAACATCTTTACTGGGAATACTCCATACTATGTATTCTAGGCCGAAGTGTTTGCTTATTCATTAAAAATGGGCGTGGGTAGACAGGGGGAGATGAGCCCGAATAATTTTTCCTGGATTTTAAAGATGTTATAATATACCACATATATAGAAGGGGGCTGGTCTTCTCCGTGAAAGTTGCGATTATGACAGATATACATGGCAATGCTTCGGCATTGAAAGCCGTTCTTAAGGAAATTGATGATAGAAATGAAGTGGAGCGAATCTATTGTTTGGGGGATATGATCGCAATAGGACCCGATACCAATGACGTCTTGGATTTGTTATTTTCGAGAGATGACCTAACGATGATCAGTGGAAATCATGATGAAGCCGTATTGGCCATTGTTAAAGGGGAGGAACATCCAACGGGACATGTCCATGTTAAAGAGCACCATGAATGGATTGCGAAAAGGATGGACCCACTATTCGTACCGCTCCTGGAAAAACTGCCTCGCACCCTGGAGGTTCCGGTTCATGACCGCACTCTTTTCTTCACCCATTATCATATGGAAAAGGAAAAGAGGAATGCACACATCAGTGAAAATCCCTTCAGCAAGATCGTTGAACCCAATTTAGCTAACTTGGAGGCCCTTTTTAGAAATCGGTCAGAAGATTTGATAGGATTTGGGCATCATCATCCTCTTCATCACTTTCAAAACGACCAAACGATTTTCCTGAATCCCGGATCGCTTGGGTGCAATAGTGAACCAATTGCACGGTATGCCGTGGTTACCATCGAGGACAACGGCATTCAGGTTCATCTGGGAAATGCGTCGTATGATAATGCTGCCTTTCTTTCGTCCTACAAAAAGTTACAGGTCCCGGAGCATGAATTCATTATACGTGCCTTTCATGGAAATCAGATGATATAGATCCAAGCATAAAACATCTTCCTGAGGATATGATAAAAGTCAAACTGTTACATATTCGAGGAGGAGAGTCCCATGAAGGATTCGGAACAGAACCGTCATCTTCAAGATCCCGAAAATGCAGAGCAGCAACATAGCCTCGTCTGCAATGATGAATTATTCAATAAGGACCTGCGTGCGATCGTCGATGATACCATGCAAAATGAAGGATAGCTTGTTAGGACACTGTAGGACATCGCCTGCAGTGTTTATTTTTGCCCTCCCGTACCTTTTACGCTTTAAATGGGTAAGTCAATCATTTGAAACCATTCTGAAATTATCCCATACTATATATAAGGTTATAGATACGAGAGGAGGGGAAATCATGGGACATCATGAGGGTCACTCCCATGACCACGGACACCACCATCATCATTCAGATAATAAAAAAGCTCTGCTGGCGTCGTTTGTGCTGATCTCGACATTCATGGTAATCGAAGTGATTGGAGGGTTCATGACGAATAGTCTGGCCTTGCTATCGGATGCAGGGCATATGCTGAGCGATGCAGCGGCTTTGGGGCTCAGTTATGCAGCGATTAGGCTAGGCGAGCGAAAGGCGACCCAATCCAATTCCTTTGGATACAAGCGTTTCGAAATCATTGCCGCTTGTTTAAATGGTTTGACGTTAATCGTAATCTCGGTATTCATTTTCGTAGAGGCGATTCGGAGGTTTGTAGATCCGCCTGAGGTTCAAAGTTTGGGAATGCTAATGATTTCAATCATTGGCTTGTTTGTGAATATCATTGCCGCATGGATTCTAATGAGTGGCGATAAAGAAGAGAACCTGAATGTACGGAGTGCTTTTTTACATGTAATCGGCGATATGCTCGGTTCAGTGGGCGCCATTGTGGCAGCACTATTGATTTACTTTTTCGATTGGGGAATGGCGGACCCCATCGCGAGTATGATTGTCGCAATTCTAATAGTTATAAGTGGGTATAGAGTGGTGCGCGATTCTTTCCATATTCTAATGGAAGGCACACCAGAACGAATCGACATGGAAGAAGTGAAAGAGAATTTGAAGGAATTGCCGCATGTATCGGATGTCCATGACCTCCATATCTGGACGATTACCTCCGGATTTCTCTCGTTAAGCTGTCATGTCGTCATTGATGCTGGTGGAGACCACGATTCAACCCTTGCTGTTGCCCAAAAACTGCTTCATGACCGACATGGGATTGAACATAGCACGATCCAAGTGGAAAAACAGGATGTGGGGTGCCCGAACCCGCATGAGACATGTAATTGAAACAAGGCCGGCTCATCGATGAAGCCGGCTTTTTTGATGTGTCGTATTTCGGATGAAACCGAGAAGTGTCCAAAAATGTCGAGGAATGATTAGATGAACATATTCCTGACACATTAAGGGGATATGATGGGGGATAAAAGACTGATGCACAGTTAGGTTGGATAATGCAATATGATTCAACTATAATTTAAGAAGGAGGAATTCCTTTATGAAAAAAATTCTAGTCGTTGAAGATGAAATTGCCATTTCGATGGTGTTGAAAGCATATTTACAGCGTGAAGGGATGGAAGTCGTACAAGTTTTCGATGGACTCAAGGCTATTCCGACCTTCGAAGAAACGAACCCCGATCTGGTTCTACTTGATGTGATGCTGCCTGGTAAAGAGGGCTGGGACATCTTGAAAGAAATCAGGGAGAAGGATATGTGTCCCGTGATCATGCTGACGGCATTGAATGATGTGGATTACCGCCTATCCGGCTTTAAGTCGGGAGCGGATGATTATATTTCCAAGCCCTTTGTGGCGGAAGAAGTGATGGCCCGGGTGCATGCCGTTTTAAGGAGGAGCTCGACACCTGTCGTCGAAGAAAAACATGTACATCAATTTGGCAGCTTGGCCATTGATAACAAGGCCTATGCGGTGCACTTAAAAGGGGAGGAAATCAGCTTGACGCCCCGTGACTTGTCATTGCTCATTTTTTTCGCGAAGCACCCCAATCATATTTTCACGAGAGAGCAACTCCTCGATCAGGTGTGGGGCATAGACTATGACGGAAGTGACCGTGCCGTGGATTTGGCCATCAAACGAATCAGGAAAGCCCTCGATGCCTGGCCATCATCTGAAGGGGAAATTAAAACGTTGCGTGGATTGGGGTATCAATTGAGTGTCTATGAAAACTAGGAAACGGACTACCTTGCAGCTCTATTGGACAAAAAGATATGTATTGACGTTGATTTCGGGCTTATTGCTATTATCTGTCTTTTCCTTATGGTGGATGGAAAAAACGGCCCTGGAATATAGGCTGAGCCTGCTTAAGTATTTAGCGGATGAAACGTCCGACCGGGCAATGAAGGAGAATGGCCAAATTGTCGTCGGTCCCATCCTTTCCGAAATCGTGGAAGAAAGGGAAAAAATCCTTCAGCTCAATAAGCAACCGATCATTTATATCGTTGATCCTGATGGCAGTATCATCTATACGATGCCTCAATTATATCTTAATGAAGATAATAGTAAGCTTCCTCACGCCATCATGGATAGTCAGGAATTGATCCAGAAGGTCAAGATTTCCGAAAACAAGGTATTTGTCGTCAAGTCGCCGATCACATTTGAAGGCGAGACAAAGGGGTGGGTCGTCATTGCCCAGGAAGAAGGGGCATTAAAGGAAGTCAACCAGGATCACGGTTTGCTTGCATTCCTGATAGGAGGTTTGCTATGCCTTGGGACGGGCGTCATTTATTTTCTTTCAAGAAAGATATCGAGACCCATCCAAGATGTGGCTAACGCTGCTGTCCAAGTGCGGGAAGGCAACTATGATATCCATTTTAAAGAAGAAGAGGAGATACGCGAAGAAGAGATATACGAACTCGTGGAATCCTTCAAGGAAATGACAAACCGGTTGAAACTCATGGAGAAATTACGGGCCGAATTGCTTGCTGGTGTCACCCATGACCTGAAAACACCGGTCACATCCATTAGCGGGTTGATTCAAGCGGTAAGGGATGACGTGGTTACTGGCGAGCAAAGTAAGGAATTTCTTGATATATCCTTGAAGGAAACTCAACGCCTACAGGTGATGATCGAGGATTTGCTGGATTATAATGCAATGTCGGCCGGTGCCTTTAAAATTCGATTGGAAAGAGAAAATCTAAATACATTCATTCAGGAGATCGCTTATCGTTGGCAGATTACCCAGGAGGATCAGAACTTCACCCTGAATGTGCAGGTTCCCGATGAACCGATTCATGGGCAGATTGATTCACTGCGGATGCAGCAAATTATCATAAATCTGTTGAACAATGCGAAGCATTCCCTGGATGGCAATGGTCAAATCGAGATAGGTCTCTATGATCTGGAAGATTCCCGAATAGGAATCGACGTGAAGGATAGTGGACGCGGCATTCCGCAACATGAACAACAGTATGTGTTCGAACCCTTTTATCGGGGCGAAAACAAAAAACTGAAAGTGCGTGGATTAGGATTGGGCCTTCCCTTCAGCAAGATGCTTGCTAAAGCACAAAAGGGAGACCTCGTGTTGAAAGAAAGCAATGAACAAGGGACGATTTTTACCATTACAGTAGAGAAATCAGCGCGGGTATAACAAAAAAAGGGTTGTCCATTTCTAGTGGACAACCCTTTTGTCAGGTATAGTTGATTAGGCGAGTTGGCTGATGGCACGCCACAATTGAATGTGACGGACTTTTCTTGGAAGGAAGCGGCCCATTTCTTCTTCATTATAGCCAGCATGCAAATTCTTATGATCAAAAATGATCGGGCGACGTAATAAATCTGGATTTGCTTGAATGAGCGTACAAAGGTCGTTAAGTGGGGTATTGTTTATATCGATATTCAAGCTTTTGAATTTTTTGGAACGGGTTGAGATGATTTCATCTGTACCGCCTTCCGTTTTACGTAAAATCGCTTTGATTTCTTCTATAGATAAAGGTTGAGAATATAAGTTCCGTTCATTGTAGGAAATTTCATTTTTTTGAAGCCAAGCTTTTGCCTTACGACATGCTAAACTGCTTGGTGTAGTATAAATTGTAACCATTAAAATCGACTCCCTTAGGGTTTCATATTTTTTATAGGTTTTTTTTGGGTTTTTGCTTTTTCGGTTTATGGGTTAAAATTATTTTGTATTTGTTATACTCTTACTTTAACGTTTGTATGTGTCAGCAATATGTCAAGAAAAATAAACTTAAAAGTTTTTTTGGAAAAGGGAGAATTCGAATGTGGATGTTTAAAATATCGGGAGTGCCTGCATCTGAAGGAAATCCGGGGAATAGGATGAGGGTGGCTGAGCCGTTTTTAGCTAAGGAAAACTATTTCTTAGAAGAGCAACTGTTGCGTTTTCCTTCATTGATGATGTCGACTGTGGGGCAAGGATCATGACCGCGGACTTTTGGTCACCTGTCAGACTGTCCGTTCAGATAGCCGGAATCTCGGGAATCCTCGTCTTTATTATAGGAATCATGCTTGCCCGCATCATGGCCAAAAAGCGCTTCAGAGGAAGGGTCATCCTGGAAACCGTGTTTTTGCTGCCCCTTGTATTGCCGCCTTCCGTCGTCGGGTTTTTACTGATCGTGTTTTTCGGTAAAAACGGAACGCTAGGTCAAGTCATCGAGAAGGTGTTTAGCCAACCAATCATGTTCACCTGGTGGGCGGCGGTTATTGCTTCTACCGTTGTAGCCTTCCCGCTTATGTACCAATCGGCCAAAACGGGTTTTGAGGGCATAGATGAAGAAATAGAAAATGCCGCGAGAGTGGATGGAGCGGGTGAATGGAAGTTATTCTGGTATGTATCCCTTCCATTAGCCGGCAAATCCATCCTGACCGGAGCGATATTGAGTTCAGCACGAGCCTTGGGGGAATTTGGGGCGACACTCATGTTTGCTGGTAACATCCCGGGACAGACCCAGACGATACCGACCGCGATATATATAGCCATGGATTCAGGGAATATGACTCTAGCTTGGCTATGGGTCGGTGTGATCATCGCCATCTCTTTCATTATGCTTTTCATCGTGACGTACATAAAATGATTACTTTTCGTATAAACTAATGAAAAATTGAGGTGCGACTTCTACGTCTTTCTTATGTATAAAGCCATTTTTTTCATACAGTTTACGTGCAGGCATGTTCAAGGTACCGGTCGAAACGGATAGCTTCTTCCATGGAATCGTCAGTTGTAGGTGGGTAAGAAGGGCCTGTGCAATGCCTTTTCGGAAATGATCTGGGTGTACGACCAATCGGCAAATCTCTATCAGTCCATTTTCACTTTTATAGGAAATGGCCCCGGCAACCGTATCGTCAACAAAAAAACCGATAAATGCTTCTTTGCAGCGTAAGAATTGGTCAAACGTTTCTACCAATGGAGGTATTTCGTCAAACCCAACCAATTCCGCTTCCACTGCATAGGCTTTTTTTTGAAGGGAAAACAGTTGTTGTCCATGGATGGAGCGTAATTCTGGAATATTCATCATCATGCGTAAATCATCTCCTTATAATCCATTATAATAGAAGTAGGTAAACAGAATGATGGTTTCTTGTGTTATAATCGACAAACAAGATGAACTAATGAAATGAGGAAGAAATTTGTTAACATTTGAAGAAAAATTAAGTATCATTGAAACTTTCCCGGAATTAGAACGGAAAGATGTTTCACTAGGACGCGTCAATTTCCATTTTCCCGGCAGTGTTCAGGAGAAGAAAATTGTCGTACAGCACCTGCATCCGAATGGCAATGGCTTCGTATACGCAGGGCATTTGAAAAAGAAGGAAACAGACCGCAAAGGATTCATCAATATACGTGACTATTCCGAAGAGGAATTAAAAGCATTGATCAAAACTGCCCTATCCTATTTATCCGAACCTCCTGTTATGCAAGAAGAGGAGGCGGACGATGAGTTCGCTAGGTTGGAGGGAACTTGGATTGGCCGTGAAAAGCAGGAGCTTTCGCTTGTTAGAGAAGATCAGCTTTGGAACGTATACTCAGGACCGAACTTAGAGGAGTGTTTCGAAAGTCCGATCGAAGCGGAGCGCTACCTATTGGATGAAGGATTCCGTCAAAGTAAAAAAAGAAAAATGTAGAATTTTAGGATAATTTGTCGGCAAAATTACTCCCATTAATATTGTTTTCAGTTAATTACCCATGATATAATATGGGTAATTATTTTTGTTCGGAATAAGTTGTTTGATAGAAGGATTTACCGTTTTAGGGTTCCTCTTGAGACATTATCCAGAACCAAAAATAGTATAAAAATGGATTTTTTCCAAACACAGGAGGAACTAACATGGTACAAGGTAAAGTAAAATGGTTCAACGCAGAAAAAGGTTTCGGTTTCATCGAAGTTGAAGGACAAGACGACGTATTCGTACATTTCTCAGCTATTCAAGGTGAAGGTTTCAAAACACTTGAAGAAGGCCAAGAAGTTTCTTTCGAAATCGAGCAAGGCGCTCGTGGACCACAAGCTGCTAACGTTCAAAAATAATTGAATGTTAATAAAGACCCCAATTTGGGGTCTTTTTATTTTGTATTTACAAGCTTGGGAGTTTGTTAGTTTGTAAATAGAGAGGCGAACTTTTTTATCCTGGGTAGGTCAGCTTCTTGATACATTTGTTCGATTTTCAATGTAGCGACCAATTGGCTCTTGGCAAATAGCATGTCCCGAAATTGGTCGACGGCTCCGCAAAAATGATTGTAATTGGTTTCACCCGTTCCGAAGACTCCTGTTTTCAGGTGGGAAATCGGCATTTGCTCTAGCTCCGAATAGAAGGCGGACATTCTGGCAGGAAGCTCGCCATTTCCCCAAGTATAAGTACCGACAATCAACGAATCATACTCATGCACTGTACGTATATCAAATTCAAGAACCCGAAATAGCTCTGCTTCGGGCAAAAGGGATGCAAGGACTTCAGCAAGCACCTTTGTATTGCCGCCTGCCGAATGATGGACGATGGCGGTTTTAAAGCTCATCGAACCCGTTGCTTGCATTTACTTGGCTATAGGTCCTTGATTTTTGCTCGAAGAAGTCGGTCTTAGTCAGCCCGATGGATTCATCGTCGAACGTTTTGATCCAGGGCATCGGGTTCTCGCTATACTCTTGATACAAGTTTTCAAGTCCAAGCATGCGTAATCGTTTGTTGGCGATATATTCAATATACTCGTTGAACTCGTCCAAATCGAGATCTGCTTTCGTTTGGATATCCTCAAGCATATATTCGGACCATTCCTTTTCAAGCTCGACGGCCTTTTCAATCGTCGTATAGATGAACTTCGTATTGTCTTCATTATTCAGTTCCGGATATTCATACATTAAAATTTGTACAAGCATGCCAATGAAATCGAAATGGACCATTTCATCGCGATGAATATAGGAAATCATCGTTGCCGAACCGGTCATCAGGTTTTGACGGCCCAGATTGTAGTAGAAGGCGAAAGCCAGGTAAAAATAGATCCCTTCAAGGTTCGTGGAATGGATGAGCGCCTCGAATAAGTGCTGAGGGCTAGGATCGTCCACAAATGTTTGGTAGGCATCCACGATCGGTTGGTTCCGCTTGATCACTTCCGGGTGTTCTTTGATCCGGTCAAAAAGCTGTTTTTGCTTGCCGACAGGAATCAAGGAAGCAAGGATGTAAGAATACGATTCATTATGAATGGATTCCTGCTGGGCCATGTTGGCGAGGATCGCCTTTGCTGCCGGATCCTTGATGTATCGAAGGATTTCCACTAAAGTCGGTGTCTGCAGGCTGTCCATCCCGGCAATCATCGTGAGGATGTCGAGGAAAGCGTCCTGGATATCCTCATCCAATTCACCCCACTGCTTTTTATCCTGAATCATGTTCACACTCGATGGCTTCCAAAAATTGTTGATGAGCTGTGTATACGTATCATAGAATTTTTCATACTGAATGTCGTTCCAAAGGAGAAAGCCTGAAGCTTCTCCTTTGAAAACGCCGGTTGCCTTGGTAGGATGGGTTGGTTCGAGCATCCTGATTTTCTTGATATGGTTTGTCATCTGTAAAATCTCCTTCAATAAAGTAAATTCCATTCCCACTCGTTAACTGGAGCAGCTCTCACAGGCATTGTCGTATTCGGATGAAGTAGAACGAAGATAATAAGTCGATTTCAATCCGCTTTCCCATGCTGTTAGGTGGATGTCCAATAACAATTTAGCCTTGATTGTGTTTTGAACATACAGGTTGAAGCTGATGGCTTGGTCGATATGACGTTGACGTGCTGCATTTTGCCTGATGCTTTCCTTTTGGTCCAAATGGAAGCGCGTTTTTTTATAGTATTCATACGTAGTGGGCGTCAATCCAGGCGCTGTCACTTTAAATTTGAAGTTTTTCTTTTCTTCATAAAACTCGATTTCATATAACGGGTCGACGCCATCCGTGGAATGACCGATTTTGGCAGTCGATGAATTGGGGGCGATTGCCATTAAATAGCCGTTTCGTGTACCATACTGCTGCACTTCTTCTTTTAATTCCAACCATTTTGGATCTCTATAGTCACGAAGGTCGAAATACTCCCCCGTTTGCCAATCGGACCCTTCGAAGTATGGGTAGGCTCCTTTTTCCTTGGCCAATTCATTGGATGCTTTAATGGTTAAATAAGCGATTTTCTCATATAAGGTATCGGCGTACTTAACGGCTTCATCGGACTCCCAGTAGATATTTTGCGTCGCTAGTAAATGATGCCACCCGAAAGTTCCTAAGCCGATGGAGCGGTAGCGCTTATTCGAAATGGAAGCTTGCTTGACCGGTAAGGTATTCACGTCAATGACGTTATCGAGCATGCGGATCTGAATCGGGATCAGTCTCTCCAATACATCGCTGTTCACCGCGCGAGGCAGGTTGATGGAAGAAAGGTTACAGACAACGAAATCCCCGCTTTTGCGAACTACGACGACATCGCCATCTTCCGTTTCATATTCGTCGGTGATCGTTGAAGGGCTTAAGTTCTGGGCGATTTCCGTACAAAGGTTAGAACAATAGATCATCCCTTTATGCTTGTTCGGGTTCTTTCTGTTCACTTCGTCCCGGTAGAACATATAGGGTACGCCTTCTTCTAATTGTGAAATCATGATGCCTTTCATAATGTCCATCGCTTTGATTTTCTCGAAACTATAGCCTGGAAGTATGCCATTCTCCGCCGCCTCTACAGAAAGGGCGTAATGGTCCCTGAAACTGCCTTCCCCTTTTTTCTCGTCATAAAAATCTTCGAGGGAGAACCCAAGGGTTTGCTTCACGGTATGCGGGTCGAAGAGATACCAATCTTTCCGGTCACGCACGGCTTCCATGAATAAATCGGGGATGCAGACGCCCGTGAAGATGTCATGCGCCTTTAAGCGGTCGTCGCCGTTTTGCGTCTTCAAGTCAAGGAAGCTCAGGATGTCCTTATGCCACGCATCCAGATAGATGGCGATTGCGCCTTTACGTTGCCCCAATTGATCGACGCTGACGGCCGTTTGGTTAAAGAGGCGAATCCAGGGAGTCGTGCCTGAACTGTTACCGGAAAAACCGCGGATATCAGAACCAAGCGAACGGATTTTCCCGACATATAGACCAACGCCGCCCCCGAACTTGGAAACTTTTGCGGCATCATAGTTTGATTGATAAATTCCGTCGATGGAATCCTCGATTGCATCGATGAAGCATGAGCTCAATTGCCCGTGTGTCTTTCCGGCATTTGAGAGGGTAGGGGTCGCTACCGTCATATATAGGTTCGACATTGCCCAGTAGGCTTCTTTAACAAGCTGCAGTCGGTGTTCCGTTTTTTCCAGTCTCATGATTTCCATGGCAATGATCATGAAGCGCTCCTGGGGAAGTTCATAGACCTTGTCTTTTTTTGGACGGGCCAAGTAGCGATCATTCAAAAGATAGATTCCGATATATGAAAATAGTTTATCTTTTTCCGGATCGATGACCGAACCCAATTCTTCGATTTCCGTTTTTGTGTAGGAGTCGAGAAGCTCTGCTTTATAAACAGGGTAACGTTGGCCTTCATGCTGCTGAGAGAGTTCTTGAATCAATTCATAGAAAGGTCCATAGTTCCGGCCTTCATAGCCCCGGTTCTTTTGGGCATCACGATACATGGTATTCAATAGTTCCCTTGCGGCGACGAATGTCCAGTCTGGGGCATCGATATCGACACTTTCAAGTGCAAGCTGGATCAACTTTTTCGATGTTTGTTCTTCTGAAGCATCACCTTTTCGATCGAGCCATTTAGTAAAACGCTTTTTGAACTTTTCCATATCAAGACGGCCTTCGAAATCCTTGGATAACATGTCCAGCTGGGTTGAATTTGTTTCTGTGTCATTTTTTATGGTAGGGTTATATGTTTGAGTCATAAATGTTCCTCCTCTTAAATGTACGCGAATAAAAAAAAACCGCCCAATAAATTGAGCGGATCAAACGATAGGATAAAAGAGCCATGAAAAAATAGCCGTTACACTATCGTTTCATCATCTCAATCCCCGAAGAATAAGAAACTTGAAAAAACCAGGCAGGTCTCCTGACTCATGATCATCCTACTTTGAGTCCTTCCCGTATAGAGAGCTATACAGTGGTTTTCTCATTTCGTCACATTTACAGTTGCGGGGACAGTTCCGGGTTCACACCGGATTCCCTTTTCAGCCATCTCTGGCACCTTGGTTAATAATTCTATATATAGTTATTTATGTTGTTAGAAAAGTCAATATCTAGTATGTATGCTTATATTATCGTAAGCCATCCATGCTGATAATTCAACATATATATTTGTGAAAAACTGATTCATATCTATTGACAAGGTCGGATAAAGGAAGAGGATGATGAAAGAATATAGGGAGGAATACAAAATTCCATCGCGGAATGTCAGGGTTTTTGTGTTAAAATAAATTGCATAGCAAAACTAGGGATTCTGGTTATGAAAAGAAAAATCCCTGCAAATCATTTAGGAAAAAGGAGAAAAAATCGTGGAAAAAATATTAGTTTTTGGACATAAGAATCCGGATACCGACACTATCTGTTCAGCAATCGCTTATGCTGACCTAAAAAAGCAGCTGGGCATCCAAGCTGAACCTGTTCGTCTTGGTGAAGTGAATGGTGAAACACAATATGCGTTGGACCAATTTAAATTCGAAGCACCCCGCCTTGTTGAAAAAGTGGCTGGGGAAGCGGATGGCGTGATTTTAGTCGATCACAACGAACGTCAGCAAAGTGCCGAAGACATTGACCAGGTACGCGTATTGGAAGTCATCGACCATCATCGTATCGCTAATTTCGAAACAAGTGATCCTTTATATTACCGCGCAGAACCAGTTGGCTGCACGGCTACTATTTTAAATAAGATTTATAAAGAAAACGGAATTGAAGTGCCTAAAGCCATTGCAGGACTTATGCTTTCAGCCATCATTTCCGACTCTTTATTATTCAAATCGCCTACTTGCACGGAGCAAGACGTCGCAGCTGCTATGGAATTAGCGGAAATTGCTGGCGTGAATGCTGAAACATATGGCTTGGAGATGCTAAAAGCGGGTGCTGACTTGAGTGACAAAACCATCGATCAGCTCATCACACTTGATGCAAAAGAATTTTCAATGGGAACGGCAAAAGTTGAGATTGCTCAAGTGAATGCTGTTGATCCGAATGAAGTGCTTGCAAAGCAATCAGAAATTGAAGCAGCGATTCATGCAGTTATTGCCGCGAAAGAATTGGATTTATTCTTATTCGTCGTAACGGATATCTTAACGAATGATTCCGTTGCCTTGGCTCTAGGAGCATCAGCGGATGCAGTGGAGAAAGCGTATAACGTAACATTGAATAATAACATTGCTGTATTGGAAGGCGTCGTGTCACGTAAAAAACAAATTGTACCAGTTTTAACCGATATCTTCGCTAAGTAATAAAAAAAGGACCCGATGCCACTTTGAAAGTGGCTTCGAGTCCTTTTTTCAATTCAACGCTTCTTTCTCTTTTTCATACGCAATCACGATAAGCTCTTTGTTTGATTCCTCACGTATTTTGCCTTCAAAGAGTTTTAACTCATTGAGAAGGTCAGGTGATAAATCTGCAGCAGTATAATCCTGTTCGGATGACATGATTTTCCCTCCAATCCAGAGTATCATTCACTCTAGTTTGGCGGTTCAGCAAGAATTTATGCAGGGGAGCCATGCATCCTTTTACTTTTCATATGAGGCGAGGTTCTTTAGCAGCTGAGAACTTTCCTGATCAAGTCCGAGCACTTGAACCGTTTTCCCCTGTACTCTGTATTTTAAGATGACTTTCTCGACGGCGCCTACAGCCGAGGCATCCCATATTTTCGAATTGGAAAAATCAATGATGATGGAATCTGCTTTTTCCTTCGTATCAAACTTCGAAATGAAGTCTTGGACCGATGCAAAAAACACCTGGCCTTTTATTCGATAAGTGATTTGCCTAGCCTGGTTGTCCGCTGTTTTCTCGACAGACACTTTTGAAATTTTAGCCGAGAAGAAAATCATACTCAAGAGTACCCCGGCGAATACGCCTTTGGATAAATCATGCGTATAAAGAACAACGATAACCGTTACGATCATGACTATCGCCTCGGTTTTAGGCGTGATACGGAGCCTCTTCAAGGAGGACCAATCAAAAGTCCCGATGGAAACCATGATCATGACCGCAACAAGGGCGGCCATCGGAATTTTAATGAGGACATCATTCAATAACACGATCAAGATTAACAAAAAGGCCCCGGCGACGAAAGTGGACAGTCGACCTCGTCCCCCGGACTTGATGTTGATACCGGATTGTCCAATCATTGCACATCCGGCCATCCCGCCGAAGAAACCGGCCACGATGTTCGCTATTCCCTGACCTTTGGCCTCCCGGTTTTTATTGCTATCCGTATCGGTCATTTCGTCAACGATTTGAGCCGTTAGTAAGGATTCAAGCAATCCGACAAACGCTAGGGCAATGGAATAAGGAAAAATGATGGCCAATGTCTCGAATGACAAAGGGATATCCGGAATCAAGAACATGGGAAGAGCCTCGCTCAATTGCCCCATGTCGCCTACGGTCCGTACAGCAGCACCTGTTGCAACGGCCACGATGGTCATGAAGATGATTGCGACCAGCGGGGAAGGGACGACCTTGGTTATCCGTGGGAAAAGGTAGATGATGGCGAGTGAACCAGCTGTCATGACATACATGACCCACGTTTCCCCTTTGAAATGAGTGAGCTGAGCCATGAAAATCATAATGGCCAAAGAATTCACAAAGCCAGTCATAACCGGCTTCGGTATAAACTTCATGAGTTTCCCAATCTTAAAGACGCCCAGTAGAATTTGAAGGATCCCAGTTAATATGGTTGCGGCAAGTAAATAGTTCAAGCCATGATCCTTTACAAGGTCAACCATCACGAGTGCCATCGCCCCGGTCGCCGCTGAAATCATGCCTGGTCTTCCACCAACAAAGGAGATGACGATGGCGATGCAGAAGGAAGCATACAATCCCACCATCGGGTCGACCCCGGCAATGATGGAGAAAGCTATTGCCTCAGGAATTAAGGCCAGGGCAACGACGATTCCGGAAAGTACGTCTCCGCGGACGTTGCAAAACCACTCCTGTTTTAATGTAGATATATTCAAAACGACACTTCCTTTTTCTCTATATAAGTATGGATTGGCTAATGTAACGTACTAGATTATAGCATGACTTCATTATTCTATCTATGGATTCATAATTGAATGGAAATTTCCTTATTTATATCAATTAGGCCAAATAGAAAGATCCAAGTGGGCCACCTTCAACAAAAAAAGACCCGAGATGGTCTTTTTTTGTTGAACTTACGAGTCATAAGTAAATTCCGGTTCCTTACACTGTGGGATGAATGAAATAATACTATGAAAGGGGTGGACTTGATTGCATGAGTATGTAGAAGCATTAGAGAGAGGAGGGGGCATGTCCTGCTTATTCTTCTTTATGTATAATGCTAGATTTACATGCTGTACAGGTAACTTCTTTGTAATGCTTGAAGATGATCTTTCTAAGATCTCTTCTGGTTAACATAGCGAATACATTGTATCGCGTACCACATACACACGTATGTTTGTCTTTTACGATGTGTCTTTCATCCGTTTTGATAGTAGGAAAAAGCATTTTAACCCTCTTTTAAACTAATTTTAGGCGAAAAAAAACCAAGAAAAAAGTAAATCTTGGAAATCTACCCACCGCGACAAAAGCTTGATATGTCTGGTTTGTGGATTTTCACCTTAAATAATCTTAACATAAAAAAGAATCAAATCTATAAATATACAGAAAAACACGATAATGTTTAAAAAAACAGAAGGAGGAAAACGAGGGAATGAATAGATATCCCTAGGACTTAGGGTTTTCGTTTAAGAACTTTTCCCGACAAGATCTGCAGGTGATATCGGAAACCGATTTAAACTTAACCTTCTTCAGGTCTTTTTTCTCGAATATTCCCCGGTAGTTATGAATAATTCCACATTCACAATAACGCTGATCCTTGATGATGTGAACTTTTGCATAATATGTGAAGGTCGGATACATGTTGACACCCCTTGTTAGGTATATATTACTAGGTATATTATACTATTTTATTATAGCTATGTAAAAAATAAATTTCTAAGAAATTGGGCAAAGAAAAGTTCTGTTACAGAGAGGGTCCAACCATCTTGTTGGGTAAGTTTGAATGAAAAAGAAGACACCCGTTAGATGGATCATCTAACGGGTGTCTTCTTTTTGCTAAAGGTCTTCTAATCAATGTGAATGCCGGGCCAACTCCGGGTTGCGATGCAACGCCAAATACAGGACCAGTCCTGCTAACAGCAGCAGGAAGCTGGTCGTTATAAAAACGGCTGAAAATCCATAAAATCCTGCAACCATCCCTCCCATTGCCGGGCCGATGATATTGCCTAAAAAACGGAGACTAGTATTATATCCAAGCACTTCCCCCTGCATGGCAACGGGAGCCTCTTGGCGGATATAGGCAATCCTTACAGGGATAATTCCCCCTATGACTATACCTAATGCAAACCGTACAAATACAAGTTGCCAAAAGTGATTGATGAAAGCTCCAGGCAAATATACGAGTGCTGTGAGGAAAAGAAGGAGCACCAGAATCTTTATATGCCCATGGTGGTCGCCTATCCTGCCCCAGTACCTGGCCATCAATAAGTTTCCGAGACCAGCTGCGGAAAAGGCGATGCCTGAGTAAAAAGCCAGATTAGTAGTTCCGTGCAGTTCCCCGACATATAAAGATAGAATGGGTTGGATGCTGAAATGAGCCACCTGGACAATCGTTGATATGAGCATGACATTCACTAGAATGGGGTTCCGTAAAATGTGCGAGAGGACCTCCCGGCTCGAATACCTGGCTTTTGTTCCTTTTTGTCGCTGAACTTGATATTCCTTGGTTGCGAATACAAGAAGTCCAGAGACGAAAATTGTGATGGAAGTGAACTTAAACGCTGTTGAGTAGCCGAGAGTATCCGCAAGTACGCCGCCAATCAATGGTCCGAAAAGGGAGCCGGTTATATTCCCCGTTTGAAGAGTACCCAAGACCCTTCCGGCAATCTTTTTAGGTGTCTGTGTGGAAATGAAAGCTTGTGACATGGAGATGAAGCCAGTGAATATGCCCATGAACATTCTTAATAAGAACAACTGCAGGACATTTTCTACAAATCCCATCAAGAAAATCGATAGGCCCATACCGAAGGCGCAGGCAATCAGGATTTTCTTTCTACCATAACGGTCCCCGATTCGTCCCCAAATGGGGGAAAACAAAAAGGCGGTCACAAAGGTAATTCCGAATGTCCACCCCGACCAATGCTGGACATATTGTGCCGAATAATTGCCAAATGTACCGATGTATAACGAGATGAAGGGAAGAACCATCGTCATGCTACCACCGATGAAGAAGTTGGCAAACCACATGATGAAAAGATTCCTTTTGGCCAATTTATGAACATCCATATACATGTAACACTTCTTTCTACCTGATATTTACTATTCAGTATACAGATTTACCCTATTCTATTAAATGTATTTGATTCAGACATGCTTCAGGGCAAGAAAAAAATCTAGTTTGAAAAAGTTGTTTTTTAATGAAATACCCAGTGTTATACTAACTAAATACTAATTTTTCAGAAAATATAAAATATTTGATGAAAGTTAATATTTCAAATAGTAAGGGGAGAGTCTACATGTTATCGATTCTTGGATTTTGCATGATTTTTACATTTCTTATTTTAGTCATTTCAAAGCGACTTTCTGTAGTGGTTGCCTTCATTTTCACTGCCATCCTTTTTGCATTGATCGGTGGGTTTGCGTCGGAAATGGGAGAAATGATGATGGCGGGGATTATAAAGGTAACGCCAACGGCCGTTATGATTGTATTTGCTATTTTATATTTTGGCTTGATGCTAGACGTTGGTTTATTTGAACCTATGATTACCAAGATACTAAGCCTTGTGAAGGGGGACCCACTAAAGGTTGTGATGGCCACTGCCATCATCACGATGCTAGTAGGGTTAGATGGTGACGGGTCTTCCACCTTTATGATCACCGTAACAGCCATGTTGCCGCTCTATATAAGGTTAGGAATGAATAGGCTTATATTGGCGTGTGTGGTTGCTTTAGCTGCAGGCGTCATGAATATCATCCCTTGGGGCGGCCCGTTGGTAAGAGCAGCAGCCAGTCTACAAGTGGAAGTATCAGACTTATTCATTCCGCTCATTCCGGTCATGATTGCAGGGCTGATATGGACGCTGTTTTCCGCCTATATCCTTGGGAAGAAGGAAAGAGCTAGATTGGGCATCACTTCATTGCAGACACCAATGCCTTCAGGGTTAGGTGAACAGGCTGCTGCGGTTGAAGCTACTAATGGTACAACCATGAAGTTTTGGTTTAATTGGTTATTGACGATCGCGTTAATGGTATTTTTGGTAATGGAAGTGTTGCCTCTACAAATCTTATTCGCTTCGGCTTTTGCCATAGCATTATTCGTTAACTTTCCAAATCCAAAAGAACAGCAGGAAAGGATATTAAGCCATGCCAATAGTTTTGTTATGATCTGTACACTTATCTTTGCTGCGGGTATTTTCACGGGCGTCTTCACGGAAACGAAGATGATGGATTCGATGGCTTCTTCCATCGTGACCGTTATTCCAGATTGGCTTGGTGCACATCTACCTGTTGTTGTGGCACTTACTAGCATTCCGATGGGCTTCATTTTTTCACCTGACGCCTATTACTTTGGAATTATTCCCATCATTAGCGAGGCTGCGGCGAACTTTGGAATTGCCCCAGTTGAAATCGGGAGGGCCGCTTTATTAGGTCATTCCACAACAGGCTTTCCCTTATCCCCCTTGGTTCCTGCCACATTCATTCTGATTGGGCTGGTTGGTGTGGACTTTGGTGATCATCAAAAGTTTCTATTTAAATGGGCGTGTGGGACAACGATTGTAATGACGATCGTGGCTATCACTCTTGGGGTGATTCCATTATAAGAGGTGAGTCTAATAAACTAGTATGGAAAATTTTTTACTGTGAGATTAGTTAGATTTTTATCATGCTCATAGAATCTATTTTCCCATTTATCCCTCTCTCTGTTTATCCTTTCAAAATAGTGGAAATGATTTAAGAAGACTATACATAAATGAAAGAGAGAGGGTACTGATGATGAACTATAAGCAAAAGCTGCTTTTGCCAGCATGTGCCGCCTTTTTGTTGTATGGATGCAATTCAGAGGATAACTCAACGAATGCAGACAAAACCGTGGAAGATTCAAAACCGGTACAGGGAACACAAACGGAAGTGGACCCACAAGCACAGGCGGAAGTTAAGGATACTGCGGGTAAAACTTTAGGTACTGTCAATTTTTCCGCGGAAGAGAATTCCGTCTTGATAGAAGCAGCACTGGAAGGGTTGGAACCCGGTTATCATGGGTTCCATATTCATGAAAATGCAGCATGTGAAGCGGATGCAAAGGAAGGGCCTTTTACTACAGCCGGGGGGCACTTCAATCCAACAGATGAAAAGCACTCCCATCATGCTGGGGATATGCTTCCTCTTTTTGCTAAAGAAGATGGAACAGCCAAATATACAGCCACGTTGGATAACATGACAGTGGAACAACTGAAGCAAGAAGAGCTTTCGGTCATCGTTCATGCAAATCCGGACAACTTTGCCAATATTCCTGATCATTATGAAACGGATGGAGAAAAGGGACCGAATGAGGACACGTTGAAAACAGGTGATGCCGGTGACAGGCAAGCATGCGGGATTGTAGTAAGCACAGATAAGTAAGGGATGAGCGATTCTTCTATGGAGGAATCGCTTTTTACATACTATTTGTAGCTTAGCTTAGCCTAAATCAACCACGAACGACGATAATTCGACCGCAATCCGAATTATTTCAACCATACCAAGCAATATTTCAACCACGCAACATATTAATTCAACCATAGACAAAAAAGCTGAAAAAAAAGGATTTTTCTATCGTGATATAGAAGTAAGAGAAAAGCATGAAAAAAAACCGAATCAGGACAAGGAGTCGATTGATTCGGGTTTCATGGCTTATTCTGCTGTAGCCGTTTCTTTAATAAGTTGTAGTCGTTCTGCGACTTCTTCTTCAGACAAGTTATGCTCGACTACATAGCGATTACGTGGGTGCACCCGACATTCGTGGGAACAGCTGCGTAAGTGTTTGTGCTCGTTTTCTTCACTGCAAAGGATTTTCTTGTTGCATTCCGGGTTCGCGCAGTTCACATAACGCTCACATGGTTCTCCGGAGAAGATATCCCTGCCGACGATGACATGTTCCTTTTGATTGATCGGAACGGCAATTCTTTGATCGAATACATACATTTGACCATCCCAAAGATCGCCTTGCACTTCAGGGTCTTTTCCGTACGTTGCGATGCCTCCGTGAAGCTGGCTGACATCTTCAAAGCCTTCTTTGACAAGCCATCCGGAGAATTTCTCGCAACGGATTCCGCCTGTGCAATACGTAAGGATTTTTTTACCTTCAAACATCTCTTTATTCTCACGTACCCATTCCGGAAGTTCACGGAAATTCGTGATATCTGGCTTGATTGCGCCGCGGAAGTGACCCAAATCAAATTCATAGTCATTTCTCGCATCAAGTACGACTGTATTTTCATCTTGCATTTGCTCGTAAAATTCTTTTGGGCTTAAGTAATTCCCTGTCGTCTGGTTTGGATCGACGTCATCTTCCAATCGAAGCGTAACCAGTTCATTTTTTGGACGGACATGCATTTTTTTGAAGGCATGGCCATCGGCTTCATCGATTTTATAGACCATATCAGCAAAGCGGGGATCGCTTTTCATCATGTCCATGTATTTTTCGGTTTGTTCGATTGTACCGGATACCGTACCGTTGATCCCTTCCTGGGCAACTAAAATCCGGCCTTTCAATTCAAGTTCTTTACATGCCGCAAGATGTTCGGCAGCGAACTCTACGTGATTCTCGATTGGTGTATACAAGTAATACAATAAAACTCTATATGGTTTTGTTTCCATTTTTTAATTACCACCTATGATTTATATTTGCAAGATATAAAGGGTGATCAGTTAAGACACTTTTCTCTTACAGACAATCATTATACCAAGAAAACATAACTTTGATAAGTGAATCATGAAAAATGAAAGGGGCCTCTTAAAAATGCTTCAAGATTTAATGAAATATCCCATCATTCAAGCCCCAATGGCTGGAGGCGCATCCACACCGAAACTGGCCGCAACGGTTTCTGCTGCAGGAGGATTGGGGTTTCTCGCAGCTGGATATAAAACTGCAGAGGAAATGAGAAACGAAATGGAAGAGGTGCGCCGATTGACTGGGCGGCCTTTTGGCGTGAATGTGTTCGTGCCAAGTAAAGAGGTTGTGGATGAATCCAGACTCACCGCCTACCGGGAAAAAATACAAAAAGAGGCGGAAAGTGTAGGGGCTTCAATAGGGGAACCCATGAGCGACGATGATGACTGGGTCAATAAAATAGCCGTGTTAAAAGAACTCCGGGTCGCCGTTGTGAGTTTCACATTTGGGTGTCCAGAATCCGGTATCATCAAGGAACTCCAACATGCCGGTACGCTTGTTACGGTATCGGTGACGAACCCTACAGAGGCACAAATTGCAGTTACGGCGGGAGCGGATATCCTTTGTGTACAAGGGATTGAGGCAGGCGGCCATCGTGCCAGTTTTGATAACGAGTCAGAAAGTGACCAAGCGCTTTTGGAATTGATCAAGATCGTAAAAAAAGAAACGAACGTGCCGATAATTGCCGCAGGCGGATTGATGGATGGAAAAGACATATCCGGTGTTCTTGCAGCAGGGGCAGTAGCGGCACAGTTGGGAACCGCTTTTCTATGTTGCCCGGAAAGTGGCGCAAGCCCAGCTCATAAGGCAGCGCTCCATAATCCACGGTTTACCGATACGGCGATCACCCGGGCTTTTAGCGGCCGCCGTGCTCGGGGATTGGTGAATCGCTTCTTAATGGAATATGACAGGGTCGCCCCGGCAACCTATCCTTATGTTCATCACATGACGAAACAGATGCGAAAGGTGGCGGGACAAAAAGGCGAACCTGAATTGATGGCTCTATGGGCAGGAGAAGGATACAAACGGAGTCGAACGCTTCCCGCCTCGGTATTGATGGGAGAGTTGGTTGAAGAAATGAATATAGAATCTAGGAGAGGATGTCATGAAAATTAGACCCTTGAATCCAGATGAAGTACCACCGATGGAGTTACTGTTGCTTGCTGATCCTTCAAAAGAATTGGTTGAGACCTATTTGGAGAGGGGCACGTGTTTTGTCGCTGAATCGGATGGGCTGATAACCGGCGTGTATGTCTTGAAGGGATTGACCGATGACACGATAGAAATCGTCAACGTTGCTGTCGCGGAACAATACCAAGGTGAAGGCCTGGGGAAAAGACTGGTCAATCATGCGGTTCATCATGCGAAGTCACTGGGGTATCACTCCATCGAAATCGGCACGGGTAATTCAGGGATGGGGCAGCTGGCCCTTTATCAAAAATGTGGATTTAGAATAACCGATATCGATCGCGATTTTTTCACGAGGAATTATCCAGAGCCCATTTATGAAAATGGGATACAGTGCAGGGACATGATTCGTTTATCTCAAACCATCGGGAGCACCTAATGCCGTTAGGGAAATCAATCCAATGTAGGCATCCCATCTTACTGGATAGAGCATAGGAGGAAAAATCATGCTTTTCGGCGATTCCATTTATCTATTATTTGCGTTGCTCATGCCACTTTTTTTCGCTATTGTCGTATTCATATTCATTCGTTCTATTAAAAAGCAGAATGAATCTTTACAGCAAAAGGAGAAGGAAAGTACAGCTCATAAACAATCATCCGAAAATTAATCCATGGTCAAGAGAGTGTCCAAATGAATGGGCACTCTCTTGATTCATTTCCCCAAAAACCCTTCCAACTTCTGCTTCACATTCGGCCACTCTTCTTTGAGGATACTGAACACCATGGTGTTTCTGACTCTCCCATCTTTCAGTACTTTTTCTTTTCGTAACATCCCCTCTTCAACAGCTCCAAGCCTAGCAATGGCCGCACGTGAAGCTCTGTTCAGCTCATCTGTCCTGAATTCTACGCGATTCATGTGCCACGTTTCAAAGGCATGCTGTAAAAGTAAATATTTGCATTCGGTGTTGACGGCTGTTCTCCACTTTGAAGGGTGATACCAGGTCGAGCCGATTTCCACTGTTTGATTATCGAATCGTATATCCCTTAGGCTTGTGCTGCCGATAACCGATTGAGTCGAAGAATCGATTACCGCAAAGGGATGGTGCTGATTCTTTTCCCTTGATAAGATGCCTTGCTGTACAAATTCCACAGCGTCTTGATGAGACAAAATCTTCGTCGCACTCCATACCCAGATTTCTTTGGGGAGGGAGGCTGTGTAAATCGGTTCGATATGATTTTCCATCAGGGGTACCAGTGAAACGTATTTCCCGGTTAATTCAAACGGCTTCATGTTCATTCCTCCAATCAAGTAATATCTTGATTATAAAAAAAATCTGGTACTATAATAAGAACCAGAACTGTTATAATTTATGGAACCAGTAAAAGGGGTGGGCGCCATGTACGAAATCACTTTTCAACTCGAAAAAACAAAGGATCGACCATTATATGTTCAACTGTATCACTATTTGAAAAGGGAAATTCAGAATGGGCAAATAAAGGCTGGAATGAAGTTACCCTCAAAACGAAAGCTAGCCGTTCATTTAGGTATTGGCTTGAATACGGTGGATTCAGCTTATCAGCAGCTAATCGCGGAAGGGTATGTGGAGAGCCGGGTGAGAAAAGGATATTTCGCAGCGGAAATCGATCGGATTTCTTCCATTATGGAGCAAGTAACCACGACTAGTAATCCAGAGACCATTTTGCCAAGTGTAACCAACATGATAGATTTTCATTATGGCCATGTGGATATCGACTCCTTCCCACATACCGTGTGGAAAAAGTGCATGAATAATACGCTGTACCTTCAGGAAAGGGACATGTTCATCAGCGGGGACCCTCAAGGGGAGCATGGTCTTAGGAACGAAATTGCGGACTACCTTTTTCAGTCAAGAGGGGTTCGGTGTGTCCCTAATCAAATCATCATCGGAGCGGGTACACAGTATTTCATTCATCTTTTGCGGCTTCTTCTTGGCAAGGAGAGAGTATTTGGGTTGGAAGACCCCGGGTTTCATCGGGTGAGAGAAGTATTGAAAGTGGAGGGAGCTGAGATGAGGTTCATTCCTTGTGATGAAAGCGGGTTGTGCGTGGAATCATTAAAGGAAAGCCAAGCTGATATCGCCTATGTTACCCCTTCTCACCAATTCCCGTTAGGAATGATCATGCCCATATCACGAAGGGTGGAATTATTGAAATGGGCAGGTAGAAAGAATGGCTATATTATTGAAGATGACTATGATGGGGAATTCCGACATACAGGCAAACCTATACCGTCTCTGCAAGGTCTGGATACAGGTGGAAGGGTGATCTATTTAGGCACGTTTTCTAAATCATTGATTCCCACGATTAGAGCGGGATATATGGTACTACCTCCTGAGTTAGCCGATCTTTACCAAAGAAAATTACAAGGATACAAACAGACCATTTCCAAAATGATCCAAGAAACGGTCTGTCTTTTTATAAAAGATGGCCATTGGGAACGGCATCTGAATAGAATGAGAATCCTGTATCGAAAAAAGAATCAAGTGTTGCTTGCTGAACTAGAAGAAACCTTCCATGATCAAATAACGGTAATAGGAGAGAAGTCCGGACTACATATTCTAGTGCAAGTCCATAGTGATAAATCCGAAGCCGAGCTTATTCAAACCGCTGAAAGAAAGGGAGTGAAGGTGTACCCCACTTCGGTTTATCATTCAAAGAAAGACAACCATCCAACCATTTTGATGGGATATGGCGGTTTATCTGAATCAGATATCAAAGAAGGGATTCGCCTGTTAAAAAAGGCGTGGCTCTAGCTTTTGAATCGCTTAAATAAAAGGGATTTAAAAGAATGATGGCAATTAATCTCTAATATTATTTAGAATTTTAAGCAGTGTTTGGAAAAATAAGTCCTGCTCCTCTTCGGAAATGCCATCTAAGGCTTTTCCTTCGATCTTATCCGCAATCTTCATGCATTTCATATGTACTTCTTTTCCTCTGGGCGTGAGTTCAATTCGCTTTTCCTCTTCATCCTTCCCAGGGACTTGTTTGATCATATGGTTCTCTTCCATGCTATTCACGGAACGGGTAATGATCACGCTATCAACGTCCAAATAATTGGATATGTCATTGATGGTAGAATAACCGCAGTTCTTTAAATAATTCAAGATTGTCCATTGATTATGATAAATATTCAGGCTTGTGATCTGTTCGTTCATATTTTTTACGATAGTTCTGGATAATTGTAAATGTTGATGGAATAGCTGATTTTGTTTGTTTTTCATATAATTCTCCTTCATAATGAACGGCCACTTCATTATAATTTATAAATTGAAAAAGTCTAAGATAAAGAAAGATTCATATGATTCATTTTACTCATAACCGATTTTATCTTCAAGACATGTAAGGGGTATCATTTGTCGTACTTTGTGAGTAGTTGAACATAGACAAGTGCCAAAAAGAGAATGACCCTTTGTATTATACGACAAACATACAGAAATTTTAAGTGGCGTCTTGCAAATCATGGGGAACTATCTTTTTCCAATTTGCCCCTTACAAAAATATCAACTAAAAAAACCAGCATGGAAGCTGGTTTTTTGTCGTTAAATTCTTTCGCTTGCGGAGCGGTGTTTGGTTTCTTCTTTATTTCGTTCTTCTTCTTTTTCGTATTTAATGTCTTCTAGTGGCAAATCGTCGATGGGCATGACAAGCTGGTCACGTTCTAGTTGTTTCTCTTGATTTTCTTTGAAAGCCTTGGATTTATCATTACGTTCCTGCAGAGTTTTATCTTTTTTTAAGTTATCCATAATCGATCCCTCCATCTCTTTCCTTATCTTTTCCCTTGAAATGAGAAAATAAAACGTATAACCGAAATATATGGGAGATTCTTTCATAAATATAGGAGAAATAGGAAAGGGCAAGGGGGTGTAGTAATTGAATTTCGCTATGTTTTTTCGCTGGTTTTGGAAGGCGGCTATCCTTTTAGGGATTATATTCTTGATTCCTTACTCGTGGGCGCTGATTTTTGCTCTAGTAACCGCCATCATATTGGATGGATTAGTGAACTTTATAAGCAAAATGTTAAACGTACATCGCCTTTGGGGCGTGTTGGTTTCCTTCATTATCTATGTAGGTGGCTTTATCGGCTTGATTTATTTCTCGCTTTCCGTTCTTATCAAACGGATCATCGTCCATTCTGAAAAGCTACCGATTTTAATTCGAGAAATTTATCTCACGGCAATTTTGCCGGTCATCAGGCAATGGGAGCAATATTCCCAAACGTTGCCGCCTAATCTCATTCAGTCAATCGAACTTACGATGGAAAAAGGGGTCATGGCTCTTGAAGGGTTTACGAAGGACTTTGTCCAGGACATGGTTCAGCTTGTTACGCTCGTACCCGCCTTTTTTATAGATTTCTTAATCTATTTAATTGCTTTGTTCTTAATCAGTCTTGAGCTACCGATGTTGAAGAGAAAGCTAGTTTCTTTTTTAAGGGAGTCAACCTACCAAAAAATCACCATGGTTTATCAAGATCTTAGTATGGCGGCTGTCGGGTTCTTTAGGGCGCAGATTGTATTGAGTTTATTCACGTTCTTGATGGCCTATGCGGGACTATGGATCCTAGATGTGAAATACACCTTGATCTTGGCTCTTTTAATCGTCATCGTCGATATTCTCCCGATATTGGGAACAGGGTCAGTGCTCGTTCCTTGGGCTGTCATTGTATGGACGCAAGGAAATCATCACCTTGGCATTGGTCTAATCATCTTGTTCCTGGTCATAACCGTTGTCAGGAGGACTATTGAGCCAAAAATCTATTCAGCAAATATGGGTTTAACCCCGCTAGCGTCGCTTGTCAGTCTTTATTTAGGATTTAAAGTGCTGGGGGTAATCGGACTTTTTCTAGGGCCGGCTATTCTCATCGTTTATAATACATTGAAGAGGGCTGGTGTCATCAAGCTTCATCATTTTAAAATATGAGCCATTGTTAGAAATTCTTAATGGAGTTTACTGAATTGGACATATCTTTAACCGTTTTACCTTTTCCTTTACAATGATTGCAGTTCCGTGAAAAGAACTGTAGATAGCGAGTTTTGCCTTTCCCTTTGCATTGCTGGCAAATGGTTATAACTTTCATCAGTCTTCACTCCTTAATTATGATGATGTTTCTTTAACAGTATGAAACAAGAAAGGTAGAACTATACCTCAATCACTATAAATAGAGAGGGATTTCTTACTATAATATGAAAGTTTTTTGTCTCATGTACCATAATGAAAGTGAAATCATGGAAGATGCCATGATGTAGGGTAGAAAAAACCCCGTCCTAATAAACTAGGGCGGGGTTTTCCATTAAGAAACGATTTCAGTCTGCGACATTAAAGGAAATTCCTTTACTTCGCTTACTGCTTTTGCAGGTTTATAAATCTCGATATAGCTGATATGGTGGTCTTCCATTTCTTTTATTTTAAAATGGTAAGGTCCATAATTCAGAATATCGCCTTGTTTGGCTTCGTAGTTCTCGGTAAGAATCCAGCCACCCATCGTATCGATATCTTCATCGTTGATATCGATGCCAAGTAAATCATTTATTTCACTGACCAATACCTTTGCATCGATAATATAATGATTTTCCTTCACTTTACGAACGTCAGGGACTTCATCTAAGTCGAACTCATCCCGGATATCACCGACAATCTCTTCCAGGATATCTTCAACGGTGACTAATCCCGATGTGCCGCCATATTCATCCATGAGGATTGCCATGTGTACACGTTCTTTTTGCATCTTTAATAGTAAATCGTGGATGGGGATGCTATCGATGACACGAATGATCGGGCGAACATAACGATTGATCGTAGATGTTGCCTGATTTTTCTTGTCTATCATTTCCGTGAAAAGTTCCTTGATATTGACCAGTCCGATGATATGGTCTTTATCGCCATCGATAACTGGGTATCGAGTGAAGTTTTCTTCAGCCATGATGGAAAAAAACTGCTGTATGGTATCATCTTTGGAAATCGTGGCGATTTCGGTACGAGGAACCATGATTTCCTTTGCTATGCGATCATCGAATTCAAAAATTTTATTCACATATTTAAACTCAGATTGGTTAATTTCGCCGCTTTTATAGCTTTCTGAAACAATGATGCGAAGCTCTTCTTCCGTATGAGCCAAGTCATGCTCAGAAACTGCTTTTAATCCAAACATTTTTGTTAGCACTCTTGCAGAGCCATTAAGTACCCAGATGAAAGGATACATGACTTTGTTAAATCCAATTAGCGGTTTGGCAATGAATAATGTTACTTGCTCTGCTTTTTGAATGGCCATCGTCTTTGGTGCCAGTTCTCCCACCACCACATGAATGAAGGTGATCAAAGAAAAGGCAATCGCGATTGAAAGGATATGTGAAGCAGATTCAGGGATATTTAATTGAGTGAGAAGCGGGCCCAAAATACTTTCAACTGTCGGTTCTCCCAGCCACCCAAGTCCTAATGCCGTAACTGTAATTCCCAGTTGGCATGTTGACAGGTATTCGTCGAGATTGGATGTGACCTTCTTTGCTGCTAGGGCATTCGGCTTACCTTCTTCAATTAATTGATCGATCTTCGTGCTCCTCACTTTAACAATCGCAAACTCCGAAGCTACAAAAAATGCTGTTAAAGCAATTAAAATGGCAATAAGTACCAAGTTTATTATGTCCAAAAAGTCTCCCTTACATCGCCTATGAGACGAATAAGGAGTCCACCTCCTACATTTTTAAAATATACAAGTATATTTTTTTTGTCGTGCTAAATAGCTAAAACGTACTGGAGTCGTGCATGAAGGCTGCAAGTTTACACTCCGTTTTTAAATGAATAGAGTACTAGTATATGTGTATTAGCGATACGTAGACGGGAAATAGAAGAATTTTGCAAGGAAAATGCAAGCAAGATTATTTAATACCGTGCACTTTTTCGCCAGGCAAAGCAGCGTCCGTCCGTCACAACGAACGTTCTTTAATGTCCCATCCAATCACCTCAGTTTAATTGATTTAAATACTTTCATTATAGAAAGAGTTAGTCATCCAGTCAAATTGCCTAATACTCGCAAAATGGTGGAAATGGCTTGTAAAAGGTTCATTTGTTTCACTATTTGACGGTTTTTGACCAATTCCTTTCCTATAACCATTATATAATGGAATATTCAGAAGATTAAAGGTCTATGCCTATAAAAAATAAAAAAGGCCTTTTATTAATTTTTAGCTTCTCTGTACATAGGATATAGGATTGGGACAAGATTATCCATTAAAAAGGATGTGGAAGTCATGATGATCATCGAAAAGATGGCAGCCATAATGGCCGGAAGTTTGCTTGTGGGCGTAGGAATTAATTTTTTTCTCATCCCTTATCACTTGTTGGATGGTGGCATGATTGGGATTGGTCTAATCATTCATTATTTTCTAGGGCTTCCAACTGGGTTAGGCGTTATTCTGAGCAGTGTTCCCCTATATATATATGCTTGGTATTACGAAAAAAAACTATTCCTCAACAGTTTGCATGGCCTACTTTTCTCTTCGTTATGTATCGATATTTTTTCCGAGGCTGTCATCGATTGGAATCTTCCCATCTATATAAGTGCCATAATCGGAGGGGGATTAATCGGGCTGGGAATCGGGCTCATGCTCCGGTATGGTACATCAACAGGCGGGACCGACATGCTTGCACAGATCATTTCCAGGAAAAGCGGGCTTAATGCAGGCATGTTAATTTTCTTCATAGATGGATGTGTCCTCATTGTGGGCTTGAGCGTGGTGGACCTGACTGTGTTTTTCTATTCATTTTTGACCATCATTGCTGTGGCGATGCTGACTTCGGTAACCGTGATGCGGACCGCAACTTAATAGAATGTATATATTTCAGTTATATGGGAAGGATGGTGTATAAAACGACCGTCTTATCGGTTAATTATGAAAAAGAAGGAAGTTTTCGATGAAGAAATTTTATTTGTCAGCCATATTATTGTTTGCGTTAGCAGGATGTCAGGAAACCGAAAAGCCAGAAGATAAAGAAGTGAGCAATGCCATACCTGAAACCATGGAGGCTACTATATCCGTTAAAGGGACATTGGTTTCCGGAAAAGAGGTCATCCTTGAAACCACAGTGAAGGAAGGAAGCCAACTTGTAAATGAAGCTGGTGAGGTTCTTTTTGAAGTGAGGAAATCCGGACAGGATAAACGGGAAATGTTAGATGCAAAGAATACGGGAAGCGGGACATATCAAGTGATGCACACCTTCAAGGAACAAGGGAAGTATCATGTAATTGCCCATGTAACAGCTAAAAATCAACATGTGATGCCGGAAAAAGAAGTGGTCATTACTGATAATGAAAGTGAAAACACCTCGGTACACCCAAGGTCGAATGTCTTGATCGAGTTTCATAACAATCCTGTGACGGCGGGGAACAGTTCCACCTTTGAAGCCAATGTGCATTTGGATGGGAAGCCTTTGACTGATGCAGATGTAAATTTTGAGGTGTGGAAAGAAGGCAGTGAAGAAAGTTCTTTCACCAAGGCGAAAGAAGAGGGAAAAGGGACTTATCTAAATAAAGTGTCCTTTGACGAGGCGGGAACTTATAAGATTCAGGTGCATGTGGAAAAAGAAGAAGTGCATGAACATCAGTTACAAACGATACAGGTTAATTGATGAGAATATCTACCCTTTTTGGCGAGTATTTATCCAGATAGGTTTTAGCCTTACTTTTAATGGGAACGTAAAGGATAACGAATACAGCAGGAAGGGAGGGTAAGCATGAAAAATGAAATAATCAACAAGTACAAAAATCTCGGGGTCCATATTCAAAAAACGAAATCACGTCAGGAGATTTTCACGAATATTTCTCACACTGATTCATCCTTACTCACCTTAGAGTTCGCAACTGCTTTTTCAAACGATGTACAAAAACAGGAAATAAAAGATTATTAATCACAAGGAGACCGGGAAAGACAAGCTGGTCTTTTTTTTGTTATCTAAAATCATATCCCAATCTGACTGTTCCTTTTTTCAGGAAAATGAATAGAACGGATTTTTCCGCAATAGGATAGAAGGACAACCAAGTCAAAATTAGCGGAAAAGGGAGTCATTACATGATGTCAGAGCTGATTATGAAGATACTGAATTGGTTTGCGGAGATGGGATATATCGGTATTTTATTGGGGTTGATGGTGGAAATCATCCCCAGTGAGCTCGTACTTGGATACGGTGGCTATTTGATCGGAATGGGTAAGATGAACTTTTTGGGTGCCGTTATCGCAGGGGTGATGGGAGGTACGATTGCCCAATTATTCCTTTATTGGGCTGGTTATTATGGAGGACGGACATTCCTTTTAAAGTATGGAAAATATATATTCATTAAAGAAGCTCATATGATAATGGCCGAAGAATGGTTCCAACGGTATGGGGTGGGGGTGGTGTTCACAGCTCGCTTCATTCCTGTCGTACGACATGCCATTTCCATACCAGCTGGGATTGCCCGGATGTCCGCCTGGACATTCACTTTTTATACAGTGGCAGCCGTCATCCCTTGGACGATATTGTTCTTGTCATTGGGTCGGATTTTGGGGGAGAATTGGCAACAAATTAGAGAAATCACTGCACCTTATTTGATTCCTGTAGCAGGTTTTTCATTCGTCTTGATTATGTTGTATATCATTTGGAAGAAAAAGAGCCCGCCGCCAATCGTGACGGTCAAAAAGGTTGGGTCTGATAAAAGAATATAAAAAAATGGCCCCGGTAAGAATACTAGGGCCATTTTTCTTATTCTTAATCTTGTGGAAGGTTCTCTTCAAGTGTCAGCTGTTCTACTTTTTTTGTCACTTCAATAAAACGGATGGCGTGTTCATCCATCTCAATGACTTTGAAACAGAAACCATCTTTTTCCATGATGTCGCCAACTAGTACATCATAATTTTCCGTTAAGATCCAGCCACCGATTGTATCTACATCCTCTTCATCCAGGTGAATGCCAAGTAAGTCATTCACGTCTTTTACTAGAAGTTTGGAATCCAAGATATAGTGTCCATCCTTGATCTTACGAATGGAAGGAACTTCATCGATATCGAATTCATCACGAATTTCCCCGACGATTTCCTCAAGGATATCTTCAACGGTGACGAGACCGGAAGTACCACCATATTCATCCATCAAGATGGCCATGTGAATCCGCTCTTTTTGCATTTTTAGCAGTAATGTGTGAATGGGTATATTCTCCATGACCCGAATGATCGGGCGGGTATATTGTTCAATGGTTTTGGACTGGATATCCCGGTCCTTAATTAGGTCAGAAAAAACTTCTTTCAGATTGACCAAGCCAATCACATGATCCTTATCACCTTCGACAACGGGGTAACGCGTGTATTTTTCCGTTTTGGCAACATCGACGAAACCTTGTACGGTTTCATCTTTGGAAATGGTAAGGATTTCTGTTCTTGGAACCATGATTTCCTTGGCTACCCGGTCATCAAAATCAAATATATTGCTTACATATTTGAATTCAGATTGATTGATTTCCCCGCTTTTATAGCTGTCCGAAAGGATGAAACGCAATTCTTCCTCCGTATGAGCAAGCTCGCTTTCCGAAGCGGATTTGAAGCCGAATAATCCAACGACAAACCGAGAGGAATGATTCAATAACCAGATGAACGGAAACGCGATCTTATGGAAAAGGATCAGAGGTTTGGCGATGGCCAAGGCAACCTCTTCCGCTTTTTGTATGGCAACCGTTTTAGGTGCGAGTTCACCTACGACGACATTCAAGAAGGTCATTAGGGAAAATGCAATGATAAAGGACAAAATACCTGCCACTTTGTTCGGAATATGTAATAGCTCGAATAAAGGTTCTATCAATTTATAGATTGTCGGTTGCCCAAGCCACCCAAGTCCAAGGGCGGTCACGGTAATGCCGAGCTGCGTTGCCGATAGGTACTCATCGAGATCTGATGTCACCTTTTTTGCAGCTAAGGCTTTCCTGTTTCCTTCTTCTATCAATTGGTCGATTCGCGAGCTTCGTACCCTAATGATTGAAAACTCGGAAGCAACAAAAAAGGCGGTTAAAGCGATTAAGATAATGACTAAGGCTAAACTAAATATGTCCAATAGTGAGGGATGTAATTGAACCGTTTACTTGCACCAAACGGGTGAATTATCCCAGTCACCTCCCAAAAACAAAAATGAATAAAATGTATAATGACTGTAAAAAAAGTAGATGGAATGATCTTGAAATGAATGTCTTCGAGCTTTTCTTTACGAATCTGTAGATTTATTCATCACGATTATACAAGTCACCTAATTATAGTATAAGGAACTATCAGGGAATCAGTCAAAAATTACACACTACTTCCCCGTGATTTGGTGACTTTTACTTATGATTTTGTTTTTACGCGTATGGAGAATGTAGTTAAGAAGTCCGTTGAATGACAAGTCAAGGTCCCTTGATGCTTGAGGATGATTTCCTTGCAAACGAATAGTCCCAACCCTGTGCCCCTTTTTTTCGTTGTGATGAAGGGTTCAAAGATGCTAGGAAGCACCTCGGAAGGTATCTTTGGACCGTTATTAGAAATATTCAAGGTTAGGAAACCTGATGCTACCGAACCGGAAATGTCTATGGATGGATTTGGCGTTTCCGTAACTACATCCAGGGCATTCAATATGATATTGAGTAACACTTGCCTGAATTCCTCCTTGGAGCCGGCCAACTGGGCTTCGCCCTCAATATTACAGGAGACGGAAGCATTTACTTCCAAGATGCTAGGGTATAGGAATTCAATCACTTCATCTACCAGGGGGGCGATTGGAAATATTTCAATTTGTGTAGTATCCGTTTCCCTCTTTGAAAGGTTAAGAAATTGTGTAATCCGATAATTAAGCTGATCCAATTCCTTTGAAATGATGTCCAGATACTTAATCTCTGGCTGTTCGGCTTGTAATAATTGAATGAAACCCATGATGGAAGTAAGGGGATTCCGGAACTCATGGACAAAACTTGATGTCATCTGGCCTAAAAGGGTCAAACGGTCTTTATGATTTGGATTGATCAGCTGATATTGCTCCGCAACCTGCTTCGTCTTTAAATCGGTATAACTGGATAAAGCGAAATAAATGAGTTTATCGAAGTACGCATTTATTTGGTGGATAACCGCAGATAGTTCTCCTTTGATGGCTTCGTAAGAGAGAAATTGATCAATGATGATTGATCTTCCGGTAGAGGTTATGGAAAAGAACATATCCATATTCAAATGCTGTTTAACCCGGCCGGCTGAAATCTTTTCCCCTAAATCCTTCAGCATATCATCTATGTTAGTATCTGTATTTTTCAGTTGTTTCATCAGTGAATTTAGAATTTTTTCTATTTCTTCTTCAAAATATTCTATATAGCCATCTGATAAATGCTTTAATCGCTCTTTCCATTCGGTAAGGATAGTAGTTTTATGAGAAGATAGGAAGTGAAGAGTCATTTCTCGATTCAATACCATTTTGCCCTCCATGTGTAGGAAAATGAATTTATCTTACTTAATTATGAATGAATTAGAATATAATTCCAAAATGTAATATATGGTTTTAATAATAACAGATTGAAAGCGTTCTTTAAATACTCATTCATGCGGTAAATGATCGGTAAAAGGGGAAAGGCTTTGTTTATATTAGGTAAACATTGTATTAATAGGGGGTTTACACATATAAAAAAGGCACCGTTCATTATTGACGGGTACCTTTTTTTTGAAATGTATAGGGTTCGATATGGACAATGACATGTTTGATGTCATGTTCCTTTAATAAGTTTTCTTCAACTTTCACTGTAATGTCATGACTTTGGATGACGGTCAAGAGCGGATTGACATGCACGGTTGTTTCAACCAGAATTTCATTCCCATGCATCCGTGCTTTAATTTCACTCATGTCTTTCACCCCATCCGTCAACAGGATGGTTTGACCTATTTGTTGAAGATGCTGTTCATCGAAACCGTCGGTCAAGGAAAGTGAAGCGTCGTGGAAAATATCCCAAGCCGTTTTGCAGATCATCAGACCTACCACTAAAGCCGCAACCGCATCCAACCAGTCTATGCCGATTGTGGTACCGATAATACCTACGAAAGCACCGATACTGACAAGAGCATCAGAACGGTTGTCCTGTGCGACAGCATGGATGGAGGCGCTGTTTATTTTTTTGCTTAAAGCCAAGTTGTAACGATAAACCCCGTACATGAAGATGGCGGAGAATAAAGCGACATAAGCTGTGAACATATTCGGTACAACTGTCGCATCCTGCGAAAAGAATGATTCGATGGCGCTGTATATGACCTGTAATCCGACGGTGATCATAATGAAGGCGGCAACCAGAGACGCTACGGTTTCAGCTCTCAGATGACCGTATGAATGATTATTATCAGGTGGTCGCTTTGATATTTTTAAGCCTATTAATACAGCGACAGAGGCAATGATATCGGTCGTGTTGTTTAAACCATCTGCCCAAAGTCCTTTCGAGTCTCCAAAGTAACCAAACGTTAATTTGAGGGCCGACAAGAATATGTATGCGGCTATACTGATATAGGCGCCCTTTTCAGCAGAAATTGAATGTTTATCCATGTCTTTTCCCCCTCGTGCAAAATAACCTTTATAAAGATATCAAATTGAACCCTAGTGAGTCTATAGAAAAATTGTCGTCTTTATCCATCTAACTTGGCATATGGCATGTGTATTGAGGCCATGTAAAGAAGTTGGCTGGATGAAAAAATATAACCAGTAATAGGGAAAAACGCTCGTGGATATAATCGTGTTATTTACTTGTCAATTAGAGAAACTAGTAGTATATTCTAACCGAGGAACAAAAATTAAATACTTCCACAAGGGGAGCCAAGATGGCTGAGAGTGAACGTTTGAGTTCAGACCCTATGAACCTGTTAGTTAGTACTAGCGTAGGGATGTGGTTTTGGATAGCAATACTGGGCATCCATTACCGCCCTGGTGTTGCTTTTTTGCATGCCGAAAAAGCGACACGGGACTCATGGGCACTTTTGCACGTGGAGAAGGGTGAGAGATGATGAAACATAAAACATTATTCATGACAGAGGTCGCGATTTTTTCTGCATTGGCATTACTGCTGGATATAGTCTCCGGTTTTGTTTTTGCAAGGATATGGCCACAGGGGGGATCGATTTCCATTGCCATGGTGCCGATATTCTTAATGGCCTATCGTTGGGGAATCAAGGGCGGAATGGCCACCGGTTTACTATTGGGGCTTTTGCAGATTGCCACTGGTTTGGCATTTCTGGCAACGCCGCTTCAAGGATTTATCGAATATTTCCTTGCTTTTACCGCCGTGGGATTATCCGGTTTGTTCATGAATAAATTCGTGAATAACCGTAAAGGGGGAAAACGGTTAAGAGGGGATATATATGCGGTTTGTGGCATGTTTGTGGGGAGCTTCCTGAGGTTTCTTTGCCATTTTACAGCAGGTATCGTTTTCTTTGGGGAATATGCGCCAAACGGGCAACCAGTCGTCCTCTATTCCTTGATTTACAATGGGACATATATGCTGTTTAGTTTTATTTTATCAGCAATCGTGGTAATGGTGCTTTATTCGGCTGCTTCGAATGTCTTGTTGAAGAAAGCCATCTAAGGACAGACCTATAAAAAGGGCCGGCTCGATTATGAGCCGGCCCTTTTCTCCATTATTTTGCAATAAATACCGAGCAAGGTGCCTGCTTGGCTATGGAACTGCTGGTGCTTCCGAGGAAGAACTTTTCCAGGCCGCTTTTTGCACTGTTGCCGACGATGATTAAATCGGCATTCGCCCGCTTTGCATAGTCACATATACTATCGGTGGCATTTCCCTCTAAAATCTCGATATTTCCATTAACCTGGCATTCACTGAGCAATCTCATCATATTGCTTTCAGCCATCCTCACATTGTTTTCATGAACGGTGGGAGTATCGTTCATGTGCATTTGACTTTGTTGTTCTACTTCTGTTACGGGATGCGTTTGTGAAGGGTCGACATAAAATCCTGCTGCCGGTACGAACCCAGGAGCGGATGCACTCTCGATGATGCGGCTTTCACCTTTTGGATTCAGAACTTGAACAATGGTCAATTCAGCTTCCGGAAAGGCCTTTTTTAATGAAGCTCCATATTCCACTGCGCGGTTGCTCTCTTCATTTCCATCATAAGCGGCGACGATACGTTTTAATTGTTTCATCTAAGATCATCTCTCCCCATAATTTGTCATTATAGGTTATATACCCGTTTTTATTGGTTTCATGCCTTTTTCAGGTGTATATTGATTTATAAATGTGGGTAAAGGGTATGGAAAAAGAAAAGACTAGGCATGAAAGGGAGAAATATTGTAGGCATTTTTATGGAAAAGGATAATGGGCAAAATGTTGTGGAATTTGTTTTCCCTTTTAGCCATTGCAAGAGTTTTCTTTCATAAAAAGGGCAAAATATTTTTAATGGAGCATGTCGCATCTGGGAAAATGGGGGTACAAATGAGAGCGTTATTGAAAATAGGTCTTATAATTATATCAATCATTGTCGTAGTGGGAGCTGGTTTGTTCATATATTTTAAACAAACTGTGGATATAAGCAATCTCCAGGATCAACTTCAGCAGCCGACCAAGATTTATGACGAGGATGGGAACTTAGCCAGTACCATCACGGCTAATAAATCGGAAGGCGTCGCGATAGAGGAGATCCCGGAACATCTCATTCAAGCGGTCGTATCCATTGAGGATCACCGTTTTTATGAACATCATGGCATAGATTATCAAGCGATCATGCGTGCGATGGTGAAAAATGTCAAGGCGAAAAGCGTTGTTGAAGGCGGGAGCACACTTACCCAACAACTTGTAAAAATCACCATGCTTGAATCAGATCGGACCTTGAAAAGAAAGATAGAAGAGTTTTTCATCGCTCAAGAATTGGAACGTACGTATACAAAGGATGAAATTTTGGAAATGTATGTGAATCAAGTTTATTTTGGACATGGAGCATGGGGACTCAAAAAGGCAGCGAACATATATTTTTCAAAAGATGTTTCTGAGTTAACCGTCGCCGAAGGGGCTTTGCTTGCTGGGGTCATTAACTTGCCTTCCAAGCTTGACCCGTACAAAAATCCAGAAGGGGCGGTTAAACGACGGGATTTGGTACTGTCTAGAATGACCGAACACGGATATTTGACCGAAGAGGAAGCGGCTTCTGCCAAAAAGGATGAAGTATCACTACAGTTAGGTGAAGATACAGATCCTTTAAAAGGGAAGTATCCTTATTATATAGACCATGTCCTATCTGAAGCCTCCACCATGTATGGATTGGAGCTCCAGCAATTACTCACTAGGGGCTATAGAATATATACCACATTAGATCAACCGATGCAGCAGGCTGCCGAATCAGTCTATAGCCAGGATGCCAATTTCCCTTCTGGGACAAGCAATGACATATTGGTGCAAAGTGGGACGGTCCTTCTTCATCCTAAAACAGGCGGCATTAAGGCACTTGTTGGGGGGAGGGGCGAGCATCAATTCATGGGATATAATCGGGCGACGCAACTGAAAAGATCTCCTGGTTCGTCGATTAAACCGCTCGCTGTTTATACACCGGCAATTGAAGAAGGATATGAAATGACCGACTCTTTAAAAGACGAGAAGATGGAGTTCGGGAATTATGAACCATCGAATTTGAGCGGCACTTATAAAGGGGAGGTCCCAATGTATGAAGCCGTGATGAATTCCTTGAATGTGCCAACCGTTTGGCTCCTGAATGAAATTGGAATCGACAAGGGGCTGGATGCACTCAAACGGTTTGGGATTCCTTATGACAAAAAAAATGACCGAAATCTATCGATAGCCTTAGGCGGGATGGATAAAGGGGTGTCCCCACTCCAAATGGCAGGAGCTTATGCGGCGTTTGCAAATGAAGGAAAGCGAAACGAAGCGCATGCCATTATAAAAATAGAAGACACGGATGGGAAAGAAATAGCAGCCTGGAAGGAAAAGAAGACAAAGGTGGCTTCGAAGGATGTCGTCGATAAGATGAATGCGATGCTTCTTGGGACAGTTAACTATGGAACGGCTAAAAATGCCGCGGTCTCTGGCTATGAAATCGCAGGAAAGACAGGATCCACACAGGTCCCGATCGAAGGCATATCAGGTGTGAAGGATCAATGGTTCGTGGGATACACCCCTTCTTTAGTAGGAGCTGTATGGGCTGGCTACGATAAAACGGATAAAGAACATTATTTAACCACTAACAGCAGCCAGGGAAGTACACTCATCTTTCAAAAAATCATGGCTCAGGCCTTACAGAACGAAACGGCTGAATCATTTCATGCAGAAGACATCGGACCATTGATAGCGGAACAGCAGGAAAAGGAAGAAGAAGAGGAAAGGAAGCAATATTGGATTGATAAGGGGAATGAAATCAAGGAGGGGCTTGGTAAGTGGAAAACATGGGATTTTCCTTGGTGATGATTGGGGATATATCCATATTCCCAGTAAATGAAAAAAAGCTGTCATTATTGACAGCTTTTTTTCCCTCATTAAAAGATGAAATTTACAACTAAACCGATTACGACGATAGCCCCGATAATCATTAAAATGGTTCTCATATCTATACACCTCATTTATATGTAATTTTTTTTTCGTATATTAAATCCCAACGGTTTGGTTGGAGTGAAATCCTATTTTTTCATCATTTTCTTTACAAATGGCCTGAACCTTTTCCAGCATTGCATGTACATTTTGTCCTTCTAGGATCACTTTCATATCCACACACTCTTGTAGAATGAGAACGAATGATACAAATGTTGAAAGTTTTGTGGCATCGACCATTTTATGATTGCAGATAAAGTAGATGTTTCCTTTGAATTCTTTTGTCACTTGGTATAAGTTCATGATTTGACGCATGGATAATCGTGTATTTGTTTTAATATCAGCAGAAATTACTTTGTTCATGGTTGTTTACTCCTTTAATTTTTATATAATTAAATGTTTGTGCCGTAATACTTATAAGATAGAAAAACTAAGTTAAGTTCTTTTGAATTCATGTAATTGGGTTATGGTGTATATTTACCCGCGTATATCGTTTTGAAACCTATTAGAATATTTAAACTTGGAGGGAGTTTGGCCCTATGCTGACACTGATAAAGAATGGTGAGGTTTATACGCCGGAATACATAGGTAAGAAAGACGTTTTGTTGGTCGGAAAACAAATTGGCTTCATTGAGGATAAAATCGACATCCCTGCCAATTTCGTTGAAATGCAAGTGATTGACGCGAACGGTCGAATCATTGTACCAGGTTTTATCGATGCACATGTTCATATCATCGGTGGCGGCGGTGAAGGGGGATTCAAAACAAGAACGCCCGAAATTCAGTTGACCGATGCGACGCTAGCCGGTATCACGACATTAGTCGGGGTCATTGGCACGGATGGAACGACAAGGACGATGCCGGACTTGCTTGCTAAAGCGAGGGCCCTAGAAGAAGAAGGGATTAGTTGCTTCGTTCAAACAGGTTCGTACCAAGTCCCGGTGAAGACCCTAATGGACAAGATTGAAGATGATTTAATCTTAGTGGATAAAATCATTGGAGTTGGTGAAATTGCCATTGCCGATCACCGTTCTTCACAGCCAACCGTGGCAGAGCTTGCAAAACTTGCGTCGCGGGCCAGGAATGGAGGACTTTTGTCCGGGAAAGCCGGTATCGTTAATATACATGTCGGGGATAGCCTGGATCATGTACTGGTAATCGAGGAAGTCGTCAGGACGACGGAAATTCCGATTACACAGTTCTACCCTACACATATGAACCGGAACCCGCATTTGTTTGAGGCCGGGATACAATTTGCCAAAAAAGGCGGGTACATCGATTTCACGACAAGTACCATTCAAAAATTCCTGGATGAAGGGGAAGTAAAAGCAAGCACGGCAATAAGGAGAGCCCTCGACGAAGGTGTTGATATCCGCAACATCACGCTTACATCAGATGGACAGGCTAGCCTTCCGGAATTTGATGGCAACGGAAATATATCCGGACTGAGTATGGGGACCTGCATGTCGCTGTATGAATCGGTTGTCGATGCGATTATCGATGATGGAGTTTCGATAGAGGATTCCATCCGTGTGGTCACGGAAAATCCCGCGAATATTTTGAAGTTAACTAATAAAGGACGGGTGGAAACGGAAAGGGACGCAGATATACTGATTTTGAAAAAAGAGACCTTTGAAATAGATACCGTCATCGCAATGGGTCAGATTATGGTCAGTGAGGGCAAAGCGATGGTGAAAGGCACATTTGAAAAATAATTCATTGATTTCTCTTTCTTGAATTGGAATTTTTGGGTAAAATTAACCAGAAAGTCGGATGAAGGGGGATAGAAAGAGATCATAAAACTTTTTAACAATCAAAATTATACGAAATTATTTTTAGCGAACGTAACATCACAAATGGGCGGGACCATCGGCATGACTGCATTTATGTTTTATTTACTGGACCGCTTCACCAATCAGCCGATTTATGCGACGGTTACGGAATTAATGTATTCTTTGCCTACCCTTGCTGTTTTCTTACTGGTGGGGGTTTTTGCTGATAGATTGGACAGGCAAAAGATTGCTTTGTATTGTGATTGGATTTGCGCAGGGTTGTCTGTTTTATTCTTGCTTTCGTTAGAGATAGATCTTCTCATGGTATCGTTTGCCGTCATTTTTCTGAGAAGTGCCGTCAGGAATTTCTTTGTGCCAGCGGAGTCAGCGTTGATTCAAGGCATTTTGCCTAAAGAGGATTATACGATGGCGGCTGGTTTAAATCAGATGGTATCGAGTCTGTTCATGCTTTTCGGAAACGGAATCGGCATTTTTATCTATTGGTCAGTCGGCATCGAGGGAGCCATTATCTTCGATGTGATCGGATTTATAATCAGTGGTTTCTTGATCCGTTCCTGTCGGATTTCAAAAGAAGTCAGACAGCCGAATGGAGTTTACAATTTGAAGGAACTGAGTGTAACAGGCGTTTGGGCAGATTTTAAAATTGGCTGGCAATATATATGGCAGTATAAGCTATTGTTCACGTTAATCAGCGGTTTTCTAGTATTTGGGATTGTGAATGGTGGATTTTCCGTGATGCAGGTTTTTATCTTGAAGTACAAACTTGAACCTGTTGATTATGAAAAGTATGCCGTCATCTTTGGTGTCATTTTTGGGACAGGAGTATTGCTGGGAAGCATCTTAGCTTCGGTACTGGCCAAAAAAATGAAGCTTCATCATATGATGGTCGTAGGCTTGCTGATATCGGGAGTGGGCACGGTGGCCAGTGGCCTTGTCGAAACAACCCTGCAATATATGATTGGGTTAGCCATCGTGGCTCTATCGCTTCCCATACTTAATGTGTCCCTTGGCGGGTGGCTGCCAAGCCTCGTTGCTCCCGAAATGATGGGGAGGGTCCAAGGATGGATCAACCCCTTGGTGATGTTATCGCAATCAATCACGTTATTCTTGATAGCCGTTGGATTCCCCACCTACATAGCAGTAGAAACGTTATATTGGGTAGTGGGAGGGTGTCTGATCTTCGTAGGCTTCCTATATATGGCCATTATACCGAAGTTCATCCATGAAAAGGCGCCAGAAGCTACTGTGATGATGAAGGATCAAGCGAAGTAATTAAGCAAGTAAGGAATGGAACAAGGAACTTCTTGTTCCATTTACCTTTTCTAAACGGTACAGGTTCAACTTCAATCCGAGAAAATGTCTTGCTAACTATCGGGGTTTATATAAAGAGCGCAAGGTTATGGGGGGAGACCATGAAATCGAAGCTAATCATCATACGAGGGAACTCTGGCAGTGGAAAAACAACGATAGCAAAGAGCCTTCAAAATCAGTTAGGAATAGGTACCCTATTGGTTTCTCAGGATACTGTTCGCCGGGACATGTTGAATGTTCGTGATAGAGAAGGCAACCTTTCAATTGATTTGATCCGTCAAATTACGGAATACGGAAAAGGAAAATGTGAATATGTCATTTTGGAAGGAATCTTACATAAAGATCTTTATGGTGATATGCTACATCACTTAATACGGTTCTATAACGAAAAGGTTTTAATTTGTTATTTTGATTTATCCTTTGAAGAAACCGTCAAACGTCACAACTCTCGTTCAAAAAAGATGGTGTTTGGAGAAGAGTCTTTACTTGCTTGGTGGAAGCCGAATGATTATCTAGGTATCAAAAATGAAATGATATGGACTAACGAAACGTCACAGGATGATGTATTGAATCAGGTTTTTGATCATTTAGAAGATTAATTGATGTATAACGAGAATGAGTATAAAAGCAGAGTGAATTCACTCTGCTTTTATATATGTATAGCGAAGCGGTGTTTAGCTTCTTACACTATATTCATAACATGTACCAATCAACTGCAAGTCCAAGAAATTGTAACTGAATGCAGACGTTATTTTAATCCCATCAAGGCCCCGAAGTATTGTTGTGCAGTGGAAAAACAAATGAAGGCTATTAATTCTGATATTTCTTCGTCGCTGAATACTTCCTTTAATACTACCAAAAAGCGTTCTTCTGTTTTCTCGCGTTGCACTAAAAATATTTCTGCAAAGGCGATTGCGTAGCTTTCTTTTATATCGGCCGGTTCCATTGGAATGCCTTTGGCCTGACAGTACGCACAGCCATTTCCGTAGGCTAGAACTCTTCTGACATTTTCCTTCAATTGCTTTGTAAGCACCCCATCAGCCGAAATGGTTTCTGAGAGGTCATTCCAATTCTGAGCAATTCCTTCGTTATGAAACAATTGCTGAAATGGACTTGTTCCAAATTGTGAACTTTTAATTCTTGGCATCGATATCTCCCCTTTGAGATAATCATAATCTAGAAGAAATGAAAAATTAATCGCATATGAAAAGTGATAGGAACAAAAAAATACTAGATGAATGGAAAATAAGGAGAATAGTATTCATATGAAATTAGACGATAAAGACCGCAGCATTTTAGCCGTACTGAAGAATGATAGCAGGGTTTCCATGAGGGAATTGGCAAAGAAAGTGGAGATGTCAGCACCCGCCGTTACAGAACGTGTCCGGCAAATGGAGTCTTTTGGTATCATCAAGGGTTATGGAGCCGAGATTGATTATAAAAAAATGGGCTTTCCGATAGAATGCATGATTGAAGCGACGGTGAAAAATGGGGAATATGACCGATTCAGAAAGTTTATCTTGGGTCAAGAAAATGTGGAATTTTGCTATCGAATCGCGGGAAAGGCTTGTTTCATGCTCAAGATTCGCTGTGAAAGCCTTCAAAGAGTGGAAGAATTCATTAATCTCGCCATTCCTTTTGCATCGACGGTGACGCATGTAATTCTTTCTGAAGTAGAGAGACTTTCTGAATGAAAAATTTTTTTACAAGTCAGTGAACGAATTCATTTCCTTAACCGTCATATAAGTAACAAGCTAAGGATCAGGGAGCAGGTGATGATAGATGGAAGAACTGGAGCTGATTAAAGCGGCGAAAAAGGGGGATGATCAGGCGTTAGGCTCACTATTTCAAAACACGTATCCTTTTCTGCTAAAATACTTGCTTAAATTGACTTATGATTTACAAACTTCAGAAGATGTAGCTCAGGAAACCTTTTCTAAGGCCATCGAGAATCTTTCAAGGTACAAAGGGACTTCCAAGTTTTCCACATGGCTGATTTCCATTGCGACTCGGGTTTACTTGGATCAGAAGCGGAAGGAGAAGCGGGAAGAGTCCTGGTTAAGGCAAGAGCAATCGGTCAGAAAGCTCAAATGGGAGACGCAGGCCAACAATCAAGCATGGGATGATGTAATGGAAGCATTGGGGAATGTAGAGGATGATCTGCGAATTCCAATCATCTTGAAGCATTATTACGGATTTTCTTACGAAGAGATTGCGAAGATCATCAAGATACCAGAAGGTACCGTGAAGTCACGTGTCCATATTGGATTAAAGAAGATTAGAAAGGAGTTGGTCAGTAACGATGAAAAAGAACCATCCGGTTTATCAAAACCACTCAGACAAGAGAGATCAAGAGACGGTTAGTCAAATCAAGAAAAGCTTGGAGGAATTTGACGATACGATTTCCATCGATGTCCCACAAGTATCTTTTTTTGAGCAAACCATTAAACGAAAGCGTCAAAAAGCCAGAAGGGAATGGCGGAAAGAAGTGCTTATGTTTCTAGTGACGGCTGCTCTCATTCTCTGCTTCTTGTTTCTATCTTTATTTCATCAACCTGAAGTATTTCTCACATTACAAGTGTTGAGCGTGATTTTCATCGGCATATATACGTTTTATGTAAAAAGGAAGGTGGAAAGCAGTCATGGATAGAATGCAGATGTATGTATTGATTGTGTGTGGGCTTATCTTGTTGGCCCAAAGCATATATTTATTCACCGATGCAAAGAAGAATGGTTTCAATCATTGGTTATGGGGCATTCTTGGTTTGATTCAAGCACCGGTTCCGCTAATTTTTTATTTAATCGTAAAAAAAATAAGAAAACGGGAAGAGGATGAGCTCAATGATTATCGTGACTACTAATGAAGTGCCGGGTAAAGAAATAAAGGAACTGAAGGGACTCGTTAAAGGGAACTCGGTCCAATCAAAGCATATCGGGAAAGATATTATGGCGGGTTTGCGGACCATTGTCGGTGGGGAAATTTCTGAGTATACAGAAATGATGAAGGAAGCTAGGCAAAAGGCCATTGGCAGAATGGTGGATGAGGCGAAGGAAAAAGGTGCGAATGCCATCGTTGCGATGCGCCTTGAAACATCCGCTATCATGCAGAATGCTTGTGAAATCATTGCCTATGGAACTGCCGTATATGTTGAGTGAAGATTTTTATGAGCAATTAGTCATAGGTATTTAAGCTTATTTCTTTCGTTCCTTCTATTCCTATCGTATAATTCTAGATAGAAATATAAGGGGGAATGAAGAGTGGGGATTTATGAATTTTCTGCAGAGCGAATCAATGGACAGGAAGTTTCTTTAGAGAAGTATAAAGGTGAGGTCCTTATCGTCGTCAATACGGCAAGTAAATGTGGGTTTACCCCGCAATACGAGGATTTACAAAAGCTTTATGACCGATATAAAGATAAAGGATTGAACATTCTTGGTTTTCCTTGTAACCAGTTTGGAGAACAGGAACCAGGCCAAAACCAAGAAGTGGAAACATTTTGTCAGTTGAATTACGGCGTGAATTTCCCACTATTCAGTAAAGTGGATGTCAGGGGAAGCCAGGCACATCCATTATTTCACTATTTAACAATGAATGCGCCATTTACCGGTCTTGTCGACAAGCCAGGCGGAAGAATGCTGCATGCAAAATTGCAAGCGGAGCATCCAGAGTTTTTGATAGATGATTCAATTAAGTGGAACTTCACGAAGTTCCTTATCGACCGCGAAGGAAATGTCGTGAAGCGTTTTGAATCGGTGGAAGCCCCATTTGATATGGAACAGGATATTGAAGCCCTTTTATAACACCCTAATGGAAAAACGGCAGCGCTTGGATTCTTTCAGGCGTTTTTGTCGTTTTTACGTTAAAAATATCTGTATATGGAAATAAAGAGAAGGACGATGTGTTATCCTGCGTTTTATATGGAATAGGCGATTGAGATTGAGGGTACTGGTAAAAGATAACTTTAGCGGAAAGAAGGGTGATGAACGTGGAAAATGAAAAGGCAAAACCCGAATTAGCTAATCAGGCGGTGGATGCCATTGAAAAAGTCGTGGGTACGTTTCCGGGCAATCGTCGAGCTCACGCAAGGGGAAATTACTATGAGGGTGTGTTTACCCCAAATGGACAAGCCGCATTGTTAACTGACGCACCACATCTTCAGAATCAGGCAGTTAAGGCCACCATCCGATTCTCCAATAGTTCCCCGAACCCCAATCATACGGATACCCATTCTCCCGTCAAAGGGATGGCTGTCAAGTTCCATTTGCCTGATGGGGAGGAAACAGATCTTATTGCCGTGACGATTCCGTTGTTCTTCGCGAAAAAACCAGAAGCGTTTGTTGAGATACTTGAGTTTGTCAAATCGGCCAAAGATGGATTCCCGAATTTGAAAGAACTCACAACGATTGCGATGAAATACCCTGAAAGCAAAGCGGGTTTGAAGATGATTAAAGAAATGCGTTCACCTGCCAGTTATACAATGGCACGATACTTTTCCATACACGCCTATTATTTCGTGAATGAAAATGGGAAGCGCCAGGCCATCAAATATCAGTGGGAGCCGGATGCCGGGTTAAGTATGCTGGAAAAAGATGAATTGGCCAAGCTTCCACCAGACTTTTTGACTGGAGACATGGAGGAAAGGCTGAAACGAGGACCAGCCGGCTTTACTTTAAACATTCAAATCGGTAAGGAAAATGCTCCGACTGATGATCCTACCGTCGTGTGGCCGGAAGATAGTCAAATCATTTCGGTTGGGAAGTTATCCATCACAGGCAAATTGGATTCGCAGAAAGAGGCAATCCGGTTTGATCCAACGAATGTGACGGATGGAATTGAGTGTTCGGAAGATCCCATCTTGAATTTCCGTCATAGCGCCTATGCCGTATCTTATGACCGACGCACACATAACCAGTGAGTGGGCAGGCAAATTTGTGAATGTCCATGAAAAAAAGAGAAAATGCCAAGAAGGGATTTTCTCTTTTTTTCATGATGAAACTACATTCTCCCCGATCTAAAGATGGTATAGATCATCAATAAGAACATGAGGGTTGCGACGACAAACCCGATTTCGATGGCCGGTATATTCCAAAGGATGTTTGCTTGGCCGGCAATGGCAGAGCCGACGATTAGACCGACCATGATGATGCTAAAGGCCAACAGGATTATACTGAAAGACAGCCGATTCGAGATTTGATCAAGTTTATGTAAGAAAACCTGGAGTTCGGGGATGTTGATGTCCAACCGTAACTTTCCTTTTTTGATGATATCTGAAACGTCTCTTATATCCTTAGGAAGCTCGGAAATAGCTTCTGCGGATTCAATAAATTGATTCCATGTTTTCTTTGCCAGGTTCTTAGGATGGAAACGCTCTTTCAATAGCCTTTCACCAAAAGGTTCAGCGGCTTTCATGATACTGAAGTTCGGGTCCAATTCTTCGACAATGGCTTCCATGGTAAGCAAAGCCTTACCAAGCATCGTGAATTCGGGTGGAATCATGACCTTGTGTTCATTGGCCACGGAAAACAGATCATTGACTGCACCACCCAAGCTTATCTGGCTCAAGGGGATGTCATAATATTTATTCCGCAATTCATCAATATCATATCGTAACGAAGACATATCCGTTTCGTCCGTGAGAAGTCCCATATTGGAAAGCGTATTGATCAATCCAGTGGTGCTTCCTCGCTTTAGATTGATGACAAGGGAAGCAAACTGATACTTCATCTCTTCCTCAAGACGGCCGACCATACCGAAATCCATCAGAGACACTACATTCCCAGGTAAGATGACGATATTCCCTGGATGAGGGTCACCGTGATAAAAACCATCAATCAAAATCTGCTGAAGAATGGAATTGGCTAATCTATCCGCGATTATCCTGCGATCATATCCTTCTTCATCAAGCTGTTTGTAATGATTGATCTTGATGCCTTTGATGAAGTCCATCGTCAGGACCTTTTTGGTTGAATAATCCCAGTGAATCTTCGGTATCTTGATACCTTGATTGTCGATGAATTGCTTGGCTATCCTTTCTCCGTTCCGCCCTTCTGAATTATAATCGAGTTCAGCTCGCAGGGACTTAGCGAACTCATCAATCATTTTTCTGATTTGATATCGCCTTGCCCAAGGTATCCGGGCTTCCATAAGCCTGGTCAAATCATCGAGGATTTCCAAATCCGTTTCCACGTTGGGCAAAATGTCGGGTCGTTGGACCTTGATGGCGACCACTTCCTGTGAGTGAAGCCGAGCAACGTGGACCTGACCGATTGAAGCGGTCGCAAGAGGGGTTTCTTGAAATTCAAGAAAAAGGCTTTCCAAGGAATCCCCCAATTCAGCTTCAACAATCTGGCGTGCTTTTTCAAAAGGGAAAGGTGTGACCTGATCCTGGAGCTTCTCTAGCTCGCGGACAATTTCTTCCGGTACAATGTCACGTCTGGTACTGGCAATCTGACCAAGCTTGATGAAAGTCGGGCCTAAACTTTGTAATATCTTATGTAGCCGTTCCCCGATCGACCGCAGGTTCAGGTTTTCTTCGGGTGCGACTTTCGATGTGGATTTTCCATCAGATAATCCCAATCGATAGATGAAATAACCCATGCCGTTTTTTAAAAAGGCATTCGTGATTTCCTGGTACCGATGTGCATGTTTCAATCGCTTGCCAAACATTCATTTTCCTCCAGATCAAGGTTGTATGGATTGGTTTTTTTGTTCTAAAGCAGCTATCCGGCGCTCTAATGCCTGAACTTCTTCTCTTGTGGCCAAATTGAGGCCATTCAAAGCCTGGTTGACTTTCACTTTGACTGAATCATCGATTTGCTTTTGGGCCTGTTCTCCTTTTTCTACCCACTGTTTAATAAGGTCCTTTGATTCTTCTTTACTGATATCGCCTTTTTTTACCAGGGTATCCACCGTTTTCTCAATCTGCTCTTTCGTTGCTGCAGCAGCACCTATGCCTAAGGAAAATATGTTTTTTATTAAGTCCATGTTTACATTCCTCCAATATAAAGTTTTTACACCTTAAACTCCAAGAGTAAACCATGCTTTTCTTCTATCATACATGAATCATGAACACTACTAAAATATTATGGGTTAGAGTATTCGAAATGATGGGAAGAATGTGTCTACAAGGTGAAAGGTGAACATGCACTAAAGATTTGTTAGAAACCGACTTGATACGGAGAACCATTCAATATGAAAGCCACTGACAAGATAAGTAGAATGAAGGTCATTTTTTACGGTAGAGGTATTGCCATTCGGTTCCGAGCTCCCGGTTAAGCAGTCGTTCCATTTGTTCGAGTTCGTTTCTGCCAATAGGCTCATCGGCAGGTGTCCACTGAATGGTGTAAACAAAATAGTACTCTCTTATTTTTCTGAAGATGACGGGGGAGTTGGGGTATTGGTCAAAAATCGCTTTGATATTGTATCGTCTCATGTAGGACCATTTAACAAGCTGCATGTCGATTCCACCCTTTTCTGCTAGATGATATCTGTGGCCGAAAAGCCTGCCGGCCACAGACTGCATCAATTATTTATCGTTGAATAAGCCGAACAAGCCTTTTGCTATGCTTCCTTCATCGGATGACCCGCCATTTTGTGGCATCGCAGCAAACACACGGCTGGCCAGGCGGCTGAACGGAAGGGATTGAATCCAGACGGTTCCAGGACCCTTCAATGTCGCAAAGAAAAGACCTTCTCCGCCGAATAGCGCAGTTTTTACACCTTTGACGAATTCGATGTTATAATCCACCCCGCTGGTCATGGCGACTAGACAGCCGGTATCCACACGGAGTACCTCACCTGGCGCCAATTCCTTTTGGTGGATCGTACCCCCTGCATGGACAAAAGTCATTCCGTCCCCTTCGAGTTTTTGCATGATGAACCCTTCACCACCGAAAAAGCCTGTCCCAATTTTCCTCTGAAATTCGATTCCAACCGATACACCTTTCGCTGCGGCTAAAAAAGCATCTTTTTGACAAATGATTTTTCCGCCGAGCTCACTCAAGTCCATAGGGATGATCTTACCTGGATAAGGGGAGGCGAAAGAAACATGCCTTTTTTCATGACTTTCATTGGTAAAGGTGGTCATGAATAAGCTCTCGCCCGTAAGCAGCCTTTTACCGGCACCAAAAAGTTTTCCCATCATCCCTCCATCACTGCTAGATGACCCATCGCCAAAGATTGTTTCCATTTTGATTTGATCTTCCATCATCATTAAACTGCCTGCTTCGGCAATCACCGTTTCTTTGGGATCCAATTCGACCTCGACAAACTGCATGTCATCCCCGTGTAATTTGTAATCTATTTCATGATTATTCATTGTTTATCCTCCATTCTGATCTTATTTTCATTGTAAAAGAAATTCATCCAATCTTCCAATATTATTCAATGATTTGTATTACGGAAAAAGAGGGGGCTGATTGTCCAATAAGAGGGTGGGGCAGATGAAAGTAGAAAAATTGACAAAGAATGCAGAAGTACCAATGTTTTTTAATGGTATGATTAAATGGAAAGTAAGTGAAAATATAGATATTGGATATGGAACATCAACTTAATAAAAGGGGTGGTTGGATGTTAGTCAAGGATTATATGATCAAAGAGGTATATGTGGCTCGCCCGAATTTTACATTAAAGGAAATCATGGGGCTCTTTATAGAAAATAAGGTTGGTGGGGTTCCTGTGGTCGATGATCAGGATAAGCTTCTAGGGATGGTATCGGATGGAGATATTTTACGCTACCTGGCACCCGCGGAAGAATCCGTCAAGGGATATTACACGTACATCACGATTTTGCCTGGCGAAAACCTGGACGAAAAGGTCGCCTCTAAAATGAATGATAAAGTCTCGCAAATTATTAAGAATAAGAAAATCACGAAGTTATCCCCGGAAGATCCATTGTCTGATTTGATAAAGGTCATATCTAAACACCACTTCAAGAAAATCCCGGTGGTGGATGAACATAATAAGGTTGTCGGGATAATTAGCAGGGGAGATGCGCTACGGGCCCTTTATAAAGAGTTCGTCCAAAAGCTATAGTATTAAGTATGAAAATGAAATGGGGCTGTCCCAAAAGGGATAATTACACCGAAATTGAATAAATGGTAAAAGGCAGAAACGTTGATTTAACAACATTTCTGCCTCTTTATTTTTGTCAAATTCCCTGGAATAAAGACTTATTAGACAGCCCCATTTTTGTCGATTCACCCGATTTGGATCACTCGGGATTTGAATCAACCGCCTTGTCTTTCTCTGTTTCTCCTTTTAATCTTTTTTCCTTTAATTTGAAATAAGCATCCATCGCCCTTTCACCAATCCGCTTGTTGATATCATCTGCGGCGGAACCTTGGTAAACCCATGGTGCTACGACGGAAAACGCCACTTCTGGTTTATTGTGTGGGGCGTAGCCTACAAGCGTTAGATTGATAGTTGGTTCGGGTTCGCTATATTCATTTCTTCGAGGCCCGTCATAAAAGGCCTGGGCCGTCCCTGTTTTCGCAGCCGGGCGGTATGACTTGCCGGCAAAAGCACTATATGCCGTTCCACCAGGTTCCTGTGCAACCTGTCTAAAGCCTTCTTGGACACGTTGAATCCAAATTTCTTCCCCGCCCAGATCGTTTAAAACTTTCGGACTCACCGATTGAAATACAGATCCCAATTCCCCATGCTTATCGGAAGGGTTCCTGATTTCCTTAACAACATGAGGCTCAAGTCTTTGTCCACCATTAGCAATCGTCGATACGTACTGTGCCAATTGCATCGGTGTATAGGTATCATACTGTCCAATGGATAAATCGAGTAGCAATCCATCTGTCGAAGTATCGACCCCTTTAAAACCTGCCGATTCATTGGGAAGGTCGATGCCCGTACGAACGCCTAAACCAAATTGGGCATAATGGTTTCTTAGTGTGGTAAACGACCCACTCTTAAGACCCAACTTTTGATGTGGACTATAATGACCGCCGCCAATCTTAATTGCCGTCAGGAACATATAAACGTTCGATGATTTTTTTAATGCAGTTACATCTGATAGATACCCCAAGTTGCTATATGACTTTTTGGGTTTAGCCCCAGCCAGATAAAGTGGCTGGTCATACAAGGTTGTCCCGGGAGAGATGACCCCTGTTTGAAAACCTGTGTAAACCGTCGCCCCTTTTACAGAGGAACCCATCGTATAAGATGTGGTAATTGTTCCAAGGGCAAAATCGTTAATCTCGGTCGCACCGGTTTTAGCGTTGTGCCCGTATTGTTTCCCAGACATTGCCAGGACTTCGCCAGTATTAGGATCCATTAAAACGACGAAGGCACGATCTAACAAATATGTATTACCCTTTGCTTTCGTTCTTCTTAACTCCGTTTCAATGATTTCGTCTACTATTTGCTGCAGCTCCATATCGATGGTCAGGACCAGGTCCTTTCCACTTTCTCCGTCAGTCACGGGAATCGTGTCAACCACTTCGCCTTTACTTAAGATGTTTTCCACTTTCGCCTTTTTCCCACGGAGGACATCTTCATATTGTTTCTCAATATAACTTTTTCCGACTCGATCATTCCGGGTATAGTCACGGGCTAGATAATAGTCTAGATTTTCGCTAGGAAGCCCTTCTTCGGAAGAGGAGACTTTTCCGAGTACCGACCGCAACGTTTCATCATATTTATAGGTCCTATCCCAATCCGTCGTAACATCGACACCAGGAAGGTCGGATAAATGCTCACTGACCCTGGCGAATTCTTTTTTGGTCACGCCTTTATTCTTAACGATGGATGGGGTAAGTGCGTATCCACTATTAAACTCTCGAAAAATTGCGAGAACTTCCAATTCATCCTTGGTGAATTCTTTGATGTTTTCTTCGGTTATTCGCTCTAATTGAAGTTCATATAACTTTTTTTCTTTCCACTTATTTTCTTCGACTTTCTTCCGTTCCGCTTTTGTAATCAAAGCCTCCGCTTTTTTAGGATTTTTTAAGATCCAGAAATCCTTCCTATCCCGCTCCGTAATTTTTTTCGTATCCTTTTTTATCAAGGTAGCGAGGATTTCGGCCGTTTCTAGCATTTCTGCTGTCTTTGTATTTGGATATTTCGTATAGGTGATCGCATTAAGAGGATCATTATCGACGACTGGGTTCAAGTACCGATCGTACATTTTACCACGGGGAACGGGGCTGTTGACCACATCATTTTCGGTTCGATCCACCTCGCGTAAATAATTATCTCCATAAACAATTTGAACGATACCCAGCCTTATAACCAGGGCGGAAAATAATATGAATATGAAAAAGAACATAAAGTTCAGTCGGAAAGGAATTGGATTCTTTTTTTTCTTTTCTTTCTTCAATTAGGTCATTCCCTTCTTAATCAAAAGTAAAAAATTCCTAAATCTAATGATATATAAAAACAGCCTATATATCTATGGTTATTCCATAAAATTATTTAATTAGAAAAAATAGGTCGGAAGAATAAGAGAATAACCAGGAGAATTCGGGAGGACGAGAAGAAAGAAGCAGAGGATGAGGGGGAGTATGTACCCTTTTAGATGGGGGATGGAACGCCGCCAAATTAACTGCGAATTTCCCTTCTTAAGGAATTATAAGGAATATACGGAATGCGAGCAATGCCTAATTGGCTTCTTTTCCCTTTGGTGTTAGCGAATAACTCATACGGTCGGATACGCTGATTACTTCATTGAAATATCCGCAAAGTTCAAGCCACTTTTCAGGATAAATCGTGATAAAACGTTCCATTGTTTCGATTGAATGCAGGACAAGGCAATCAATTCGCTTTACTTGTTTATTCTGCAGGTTAAAGAGAAGTACATGAGGGATAGTGTAATACGGATAGAGCTGATATGGGTTCAGTATGACCGGGGAAATATTCTTTTCTTCTATATACTTGTCCGTCATGATTTTTTGGATTGCAAAACTCTCACTCGGATGTAAGTCTCCTATGGCGTGATTCGGATTCATCAGTACAATGCCTCTCATTTGGTTTCTCCCCTTCTTTTTGGTACTCATTGTTTCCAAATGATGGGAGTTGTATTCGTAATGAGAGGCATGGATTCAAATGAAAGATTTCAGTTCATTGATGGTCTTTAAGTGTTGGACATTTTCTAAAACCTTGCTTGTCAGGTCCACCTTTTGAACAAGCGGCAAGTCTTGTAAATCATAAATGAAGGCTTCTTTCGTAAACCAATCAGTCCGGGGCAAAGGGAAAACCGGACAATCACTCCAGGCGGTGGGGAGGGTTGGGCTGTATACCTTCGATTCCACGCTGGAAATGGATGTAGAGGTATACACATCATCCCAATAGTCTGCCCGAGAAGCGGTGTGGGGATGATTGGTTGCGAATTGCTCGACACCTTGGAGGATCATGGGGTGCTGAAAGAGAAGCTGGTATAGGGTCTTGCCGGTCTTGATTCGTTGAAGGGGATCAGCAAATCGTGAAACGGTCAGGCCGGTTAATGAATAGCGCTTTTTCTGGTATGCATAAGGAAAGAGCACCGTCGTAAAGCCTAAAAGTTCCTGTAGCCGGAAATCGAGCCTCCGGAGGATTTCACCATGACGGGAGCGTTTCAATACGCGTTCCTCCATCATCCTTTGTTCATTGATAATGAGGGCGTTTGTTAAAAGTGGAGAATGGGGCTCATGGATAAAGGATTCCCATATGGGGGCCATGAAGTTGGAGATATGGAAGATCCGCAAATATTTCCTTAAGGGAATATTTTTTTGCTTGGCCTTTTCATATAAAAGGAGCTGTGGAAAGGCATCGGCAAAAATGGCCGAATTTGCCCGTTCTAGGAAAAGGAAGAATTTTTGCCGATCCTCGCTGTTGAGAAGATGGGTCATGGAAGAACTGGCCAAGTCCGTCATATGATAGCCACCGTTCCTAGAAACCATATGAGCTAAAAAAGACCAATGCACCTCGGGGTTTCGCTTGTAATAGGAAAGGTAAGCTTGAGTCCTGGTCACGTTATTCCGGTTCTGGGCCGCAGTCTCAGCTCGGATGTTTTTTATAAGGGAGGATTCTTCAGGAAAGAAAATGATGGATTCTTCCGCAGGCTGCTTAAGCTCGAGTTCCAATCTGGATTTCAATGCATCGAAATTCCCGGCATCCAAGACGGGATGAATCTTTTGTGGAGCTCCACCAAACAGCTTCTGCACATATTGCGAGAACATATAATCACCACGAATGTTTTTCGGTTAGTATATGCAGAGCAGTCAAGAAAGGGGCGTTGCTCCTGCAGAGCCATCGTACTAGATCAACGGTTCTTTTTCTTCTTATTCAAATACATGATGATATAGTAGACGACCCAGAAAAGCCCAACTGGAATGAAAGCTAACGGACTGTATTTTTCGGGAACGACAAATGCAATGAAAATGGATAGTAATAAAAATGGAACAGCCAGTAGTATATAGCTTCTCCAATTCATAGAATGAACCTCCTTTAGGGTTACGTTATCCCTATAGGATAAATGATTATTCAACAATAATCTAGAAAAGTCACAATTGACAAAAATATACACCCGTAGTAATCTTTAAAAACAAGTTAATTATTTCCAATGTATCTTTAAAAGGAGGAGGACGTCATGACGAAATTCGATAAGCAAAAAGAAGCAATGATCGTATATTTTCATACGTCAGCCTGGCCCGAAACATTGTCTATATAAGTAATAGACTTATATGTTTCTTTGGATAGCATGTGCGCAGGTTGTGGATATTCGCTGCCTGCTTTTTGATGCGTTTTCTTACGCATATTGAAAGCTTCTGCTAAATGATGCGGGAGCTTTTCCTGTTTAGAGAGCATTGTGGGCAGGCCAGTATCCTTTCCGTATACACGTGTAAGAGGAGGAAGGTCAAGGGGGGCAAAGCTTTGGGATATCTGCTTCGAGCGGGAGAGCCAAATAGTGGCCAATCAACCTTGGTGGTGACTACATAAGGAGGAGGAATTCATGTTTGCGATATTCAAGAAGCTGAGCTGGTTCTTTAAAGAGCAGTGGAGGCGGTATACCTGGGCTATTATCTTTTTATGTTTGGTAAATGTAATGGAAGTCATCCCCCCACGGCTCATTGGGAATGCCATCGATGATATGAACAATGGCAATATGACCCAAGATGCCTTGGTGCGGTATGTTACTTATTTGCTTGTTCTTATGTGTGTCAGCTATTTATTTGGATACTTATGGAGTTACCTTTTATTTGGTGGCGGGAATTTGGTCGAAAGGAAGATCAGGTCAGGATTCATGGGGCATTTATTGAAGATGACACCGACCTTTTACGAGAAAAATCGTACTGGTGATCTGATGGCAAGGGCGACCAATGATTTAAAAGCCATCTCGCAAACGGCTGGTTTCGGAATATTGACACTGGTCGACTCGGTCGTCTTCACATTCATGGTCGTCATCATGATGGGCGTGACCGTCAGTTGGCAGCTAACGATTGCGGCTATACTGCCCCTACCCATCATGGCCCTCATGATGCAGATTTATGTGAAGAAAATTTATAAGCGATTTACGGATGCACAATCAGCATTTGGTGAGCTGAATGACAAAGTGTTGGAGTCCATTTCCGGCGTGCGTGTCATACGTGCATACGTCCAGGAAAGGGAAGATGAAAAGAGATTCGATGAGATGACGGAGAATGTTTATCGCAAAAACCTGGCAGTGGCAAAGATCGATGCCCTTTTCGATCCGACGATCACCATCATCATCGGCATTAGTTACTTAATCGGCCTTGGATACGGAGCGTACCTTGTTTTTCAACAAGCCATCACGCTTGGAGGCCTTGTATCATTCAACGTATACCTAGGCATGTTGATTTGGCCAATGATTGCCGTAGGCGAATTGATCAATGTCATGCAAAGGGGGAATGCATCTTTAGACCGTGTTCAAGATACCCTTTCCTATGAAGCCGATGTGAAAAATCCATTGAAGCCCGGGCAATCTTTGAACGGGGATGATATCGCGTTTCACCAAGTGAGTTTTACCTACCCTTCTTCAAAAGTGGTGAATCTGTCTGATATATCGGTTCAACTGGAACAAGGCCGCACTTTAGGGATTGTCGGTAAAACAGGAAGCGGGAAAACGACGTTCGTGAAGCAATTGCTGAGGGAATACCCACTGGGAAGCGGGGAAGTCGTATTTGCGGGAATGCCGATTGAACGGCTTGAACTCGGGGATGTCCGCGGCAAAATCGGGTATGTCCCACAGGATCACTTTTTATTTTCAAGGTCCGTGAAAGATAATATCCTCTTCGGAAAGCTGGATGCCTCGGAAGAAGAGCTTGCAGAAGCGATCCGGCTTGCAGATTTCGAGAAGGATGTAACGATGCTACCTAACCGGCTTGAAACGCTCGTCGGTGAAAAGGGGGTCGCTCTATCAGGAGGACAGAAACAGCGGATATCGATAGCAAGAGCCTTGATTAAAAATCCGGAAATCCTGATCCTGGATGATTCCCTTTCAGCCGTGGATGCTAAAACGGAAACGACGATCATCAAAAATATCCAAAATGAACGGGCGGGGAAAACGACAATCATCACGACCCACCGCTTATCGGCCGTTCAACATGCGGACCATATCATCGTCCTCGACAATGGGACGATTATCGAAGAGGGAACACATGCAAGTTTACTCAAGAAAGAAGGCTGGTATAAGGAGCAATATGAACGGCAACAAGTTAATGAAGGAACGGAGGTCGGGGCATGAAGGTTGTAAAAAAACTCGTTCAATATGCTTCCCTTTACAAAAAGATAATCATCGGAGCACTGATCATGCTGGCCCTTTCCGTTGCCGCCGATTTAAGCGGTCCATTCGTCGCTAAAAAAATCATCGACTCTCATATAATGGGAATCGAATCATCTTGGCATGAAACGGAAAAAGGGCAAGATGCCGTGGAATACGAAAATCACTGGTACAAAAGGGATGCCTATTTTTCAAAAGGGGAAGAGAAAGGGAAAGAGGTCCGGGTGCTACAGGTCGGTAGCCAATTCGTCTTCGTCGATAAAGCGGTCCCGGTGGATGGGCGCCGCAGTTTAGATGGAAATACATTAGTCATTGAAAAAGGCGGAAAAGAAACGAGGACGGCATTTGAACCCTTATCAACCCAGGAATTGATGGGGTTTTATCAACCGGAAATTCCAAGGATATTGGGACTGGTCGCTTTTTATTTCGGTCTAGTCCTCATTTCCTCCGTCTTTCAATACGGACAGAGCTTTTATTTACAGAAAGCCGCCAACCGGATTATCCAGCGGATGAGAAATGATATTTTCACCCACATTTCCCGTTTGCCAATCCGCTATTTTGACAATATGCCTGCTGGTAAGGTCGTTGCCAGGGTTACAAATGATACAGAGGCCATCCGCGAATTATATGTAACCGTCCTGGCCAATTTCTTTTCGAGTACGATCAACATCATCGGTGTACTTATTGCCTTATACATTTTGGATGCACGTGCGGGTCTCATGGGTCTCCTACTTGTTCCCATCATTATTATCTGGACGAAGGTATATCGTAAATTCGCCTCGAAATATAATCATATCATTCGGGAACGAGTCAGTGATATCAATGGGATGATCAATGAATCGATTTCAGGAATGAATATCATTCAAGCATTCGGACGTGAAAAGGAAACGAAACAGTCATTTGAAACCTTGAACCGAGATCATTACTTTTATCAAAACAAGATGCTTCATTTGAATTCCTTGACGGGGGGAAACTTGATTGGAGTCATCAAGGTTATCGCACTCATCGCATTTGTATGGTATTTTGGCGGGATGTCTCTTACAGCGACCTCAGCCGTTTCACTCGGGATGATGTATGCCATCGTCGACTTGATCAGCCGACTGCTTCATCCGTTACATGGAATCGTCAATCAGTTCGCGAACCTGGAACAGGCATTGGTTGCGGGGGAGAGGGCTTTCAGTCTGTTGGATGAGCCGGGCATTCAAGTCAGCGATCGAAACATTCCCAGATATAAAGGCAATGTGGCATTCGAACATGTATCGTTTGGCTATAAGGAAAATGAATATGTCTTAAAGGACATATCCTTTTCAGCTAGTCAGGGAGAAACGGTAGCATTGGTGGGCCATACTGGTTCAGGGAAAAGTTCCATCATGAATTTACTGTTCCGTTTTTATGACAGCAATGAGGGATCCATTAAGATTGATGGAAAGGATATTTTGGATATTCCCCATCAAACCTTAAGGGAACATATGGGAATCGTCCTTCAGGATCCTTACTTATTCACGGGAACGATTGCTTCCAATATCAGTCTAGGCCAGGAAAGGATCACAAGGGCCACCATAGAAAAAGCGTTAAAGGATGTTGGTGGAGATAAAGTGTTGCGGCATTTGCCATTAGGGCTTGATGAACCGGTGATTGAAAAAGGTGGGACATTGTCCTCGGGACAACGACAGCTGATTTCCTTTGCTCGCGCCCTGGCCTTCGATCCGGCGATTTTGATCTTGGACGAAGCAACAGCGAGCATCGATACGGAAACAGAGGCCATCATCCAAGAAGGCATGGAAGTGTTGAAAAAAGGAAGAACGACTTTCATCATCGCGCATCGATTATCCACGATCAAGAATGCCGACCAGATTCTCGTATTGGATAAAGGGCGGATAGTGGAACAGGGGACACACGAAGGGTTGATGGAACAAAAGGGGAAATACTATCAAATGTATGAACTGCAGGCTGGACCTAATAAGGGGATGGCTGGATAGATTCATAATATGTAGGATGAGAAAGAAGAGGGGCATTTGCTCCTCTTCTTTCTCATTTGCTCATATAGATTACATTTCCTTGTAAACAAATTCTCGGTATTTTACAAACTCATTCTTCTTATAAAAGTGCCTTGCAATTTCGTTATCGAACCAATAATCCAGTTCAATCCTGTTAATGCCGTTTTCTTTTGCAAAATCAGTAATTCTATCCATCAACGTAGTAGCATATCCTTTTCTTCTTTGACTATCCACTATACTTATTTGATGAACATATACAGATTTATACGCTTTTTTAAAGGCATTTTCGGGAAGGTTTCTTAACTCAATCCAAGCATATCCCAAAGGTTTTCCTTCATCCTCCAACTTCAGGAAAGTGAATTCGTCTCGATGGATGATTCCTTGGAAAAAAGCTTTAACTTCTTGGAAGTTATATGGCTTAAAATAATCAGGATATAAATTCGCATGTAAATCGTGCACGTATTTATTCAATCTAGCAACTAATTCATAATCGTCTGTTCGATCGATTTTCAAATCCTTTTCTCCTTTGAAATATCCTGAATTAAAATCCTAACATTACTTGTTCCTTTTATCCTTCTCATCCGATTATTTAGTAGAAACGGCCTGTTTTTCTGCACTTTTCTTAAGGGCTAAATCAAAGTCCCTGATCAAATCATCAGGATTTTCCAAACCGACGGACAAGCGAAGCAAGCTGTTCGTGATGCCGCGTTTTTCCCTTTCTTCTGCAGGCATGGCCGCATGGGACATTTTAGCCGGGTAAGATAGAATCGATTCGACGGCCCCGAGGCTTACAGCAAATACGGGTAACTCGACATGGTTTACGAACGAGCGGAAAATTTCTTCGCTTTCCAATTCGAATGATAGAACAGCTCCCGCTCCCCTGGCTTGATTTTCCTGGATGCCGTGTTGTGGGTGGTCGGAAAGACCAGGGTAATACACGTTTTTCACTAACGGTTGCTGTTTTAAATATTCCGCAATTCTCTCAGCACCTTTTTGAGAGTGCTCCATCCGGACGGATAGGGTTTTCAGACCTCTCATCACAAGCCAGGCATCCTGAACACCGAGCACCGCTCCAAAAGAGTTTTGGAGGGAACCAAGTCTATCGGCAAGGTCCGGGTCTTTTACGACGGCAAGGCCTGCTACGACATCACTATGTCCAGACAAAAATTTCGTTGCACTGTGCAGGACAATATCGGCCCCGAGGTTTAACGGTCTTTGCAGGGCAGGTGTCAGGAATGTATTGTCTACAAAGCTTAATGCGCCAATGCTTTTGGCGATATCACATACCGCTTTAATATCGGTTACTTTAAGCAAGGGATTGGAAGGCGTTTCAATATAGATTGCTCGCGTATTTGGCTGGATGGCCGCTTTTACACTCTCAAGATCCGTCATATCCACGAAGGTATGTTCGATGTTAAAACGGGTCAGCACGGTTGTTACCATTCGGAATGTGCCTCCGTATACATCTTCAGAGATGACGATATGGTCACCGGCAGAAAGCAGGAGGAAAGCCGTTGAAATGGCAGCCATCCCGGATGAAAAAGCGAATCCGCGCGTGCCTTCTTCCAGTTCCGCAATGATATCTTCCAGTGCTTCTCGCGTCGGATTCCCGCTCCGGCTGTAATCGTATTTGCCAAATTGATCAATGTCGGTTTGATGGAAGGTGGAAGCATGCTGGATCGGAACACTCACCCCACCTGTTGTTGGATCAAATTTATGTTGGTTGTGTAGTAATTTGGTTTCAAAACTGAATTCTTGGTTTGTCATCGTATTGCCTCCTTTTTTACTTGAGCAAATGCCTGCTGCAGGTCTTCGATTAAATCTCCGCTGTCCTCGATGCCGACAGAGAATCGAAGGAGTCGATTGCAAACTCCATTTGCCGTTCTAACTTCAAGAGGCATATCGGCATGTGTCTGTGTCGCCGGATATGTGATGAAGCTTTCAACACCACCAAGGCTTTCGGCAAATGAAATCAATGAAAGGGACTGTAGAAATGGGTTGACCACCGCTTCATCATTGACCCGGAATGAAATCATGCCGCCACGACCAGGATAGAGAACATCCGTTACACTTTCATGTTCCGTCAAATAATCAACGATAACCTTGGCGTTCTTTTCATGACGCTCCATTCTCAGTGCCAAGGTTTTCATCCCGCGCATCAACAGCCACGAATCAAATGGGCTCAAGACCGCACCCATACCATTATGGTGGAAAGCAAGGGACTCACATAACTCGGCGCCTTTTGCCACAATCAAGCCGGCCAACACGTCATTATGGCCACCTAGATATTTCGTTGCACTGTGAATCACGATGTCAGCACCAAGTAAGAGGGGCTGTTGGATGATCGGCGTGTAAAAAGTATTGTCAACAATCAATAGTAAATTGTATTGTTTGGCAAGAGCGGCGACGGCTGGAATGTCCGTTTGCTGCATAAGAGGGTTTGTGGGAGTTTCAATAAAGATGGCCTTTGTTTGAGGGGTGATTGCTTTTTCAATATCCTCCAGGCAACATGTATTGACATATTCGCATTGTAGCCCCCATTTTTTAAAGCCATGCTCTAATAAACGATATGTACCGCCATATAAATCTTCGCTACTGATCCATGCATCCCCTGATTTGAATAAGGAAAGGATGGTGGCAATGGCAGCCATTCCCGAGCTACATGCATATCCTTGATCGCCATGTTCTAGTTTGGCGATAGATTGCTCCAATAGCTGGCGTGTAGGGTTTCCTGTTCGTGTATAGTCGAATCCTGTTGATTGACCAATTCCTTCGTGACGGAAAGCCGTCGAGAAGTAAACGGGCGGATTGACCGTTCCTGTCGCCGTTTCACTGCGGTTTCCAAGCTGAGCAAGATAGGTTTCTGTTTTGTACATAATTTTTCACTGCTCCTTTTAGTTAAATAAAATAAAAAAAGTCTTCTTTAAGAAGAAGACTTGAATAAGTAGGATAGAGTCATTCTTCTTATCTTCCAAGTTACACAAACTTGTGGAATTAGCACCTTTTCATTGGTTTGAAACAAATGAAGGTTGCTGAGGTGTCATAGGGCCATTCCCTCTACCTCTCTCGATAAGAGTTTTGATTATTCAATTTCTTTTGAATTTACTATAAATATAGGATTCTGTCAAGGACATTCCTAATAGACGGTTATTTGGGACTAGCTATTATGGAACATGTATCAGATTTATCATTATAAAATTACGAATTCAACAGAGTAATAGAACCGGATTCAGATTAAACGGACTTTTCTGAAGGAAAAGGTCATTTGTGTTCCGTTTTTTTTGCTTTACAATAATAATGTTTGTACAATATATAGGGGATCATATAAAACGTCATTATTCATTACATATACATATTGTTTCTCAGTGGATAGTGCGAATATAGGAGGAGAACACATGGAATATAGAATCGAACGAGATACAATGGGGGAAGTAAAAGTTCCTGCTGATAAGTACTGGGGTGCTCAAACGGAAAGAAGCCGTAATAACTTCAAAATCGGTTATGAAAAAATGCCGATTGAATTAGTTCATGCATTTGCTTACGTAAAACAAGCGGCAGCAAAAGTGAATTTTGAACTTGGCGATCTTTCAGAAGTGAAGAAGGATGCCATCGTTAAAATTTGTGGTGAAATCCTTGAAGGTACGCTTGACGAACATTTCCCACTTGTCGTCTGGCAAACTGGTAGCGGCACACAAAGTAATATGAACGTGAATGAGGTGGTCGCAAACAAAGGCAATAAATGGTTAGAGGAAAAAGGCGAAACTGAGATGCTTCACCCGAATGATGATGTTAACAAAGCGCAAAGCTCTAACGATACATTCCCGACAGCCATGCATATCGCAGCTTATATGGAAGTTGCCGAAAAATTGGTACCGGCCATTAAAGTGCTTCGTGACACATTCGAAGCCAAAGAAAAAGAATTCTGGGATGTCGTGAAAATTGGACGTACCCATCTTCAAGATGCGACACCACTAACTCTTGGCCAAGAAATCTCCGGTTGGAAAGCAATGCTTGATAAAGATTTGGCGATGATCGAAGAAAGTAGCCAAAAATTATTGAACCTTGCATTGGGCGGTACGGCTGTTGGGACTGGAATCAATACGAAAAAAGAATTCCCGGCACTTTCTGCTAAACAAATCGCAGCGGATACGGGACATTCATTTGTCACATCGGATAATAAGTTCCATGCTTTAACAAGCCATAACGAAATTGTTTATGCACACGGTGCTCTTAAAGCGTTGGCTGCTGATTTAATGAAGATTGCCAATGATGTTAGATGGCTGGCAAGTGGCCCAAGAAGCGGAATCGGTGAAATCGCCATTCCTGAAAATGAGCCAGGCAGCTCCATCATGCCAGGTAAAGTGAATCCGACCCAATGTGAAGCAATGACAATGATTGCGACACAAGTTGTCGGAAATGATGCTACAATCGGTTTTGCAGCAAGCCAAGGGAACTTTGAATTGAACGTTTTCAAACCGGTCATCATTTACAACTTCCTGCAAACCGTTAAATTATTGACTGATGGCATTCATTCCTTCAATGATAACTGTGCGGTAGGAATTACAGCGAATGAAGATAAGATCAAAGAAAATGTTGATCGTTCTCTTATGCTCGTAACGGCATTGAACCCACATATCGGGTATGAAAAAGCGGCTAAAATTGCGAAAACTGCATTCAAAGACAACTCCACTTTAAAAGAAGCGGCGTTGAAACTTGAATTCCTAACGGAAGATGAATTCAAAGCATGGGTTGACCCTGCTAACATGGTCAATAAATAATCAACAGGTAAGCATCCTTCCTCGCATGTAGGGAGGATGTTTTAATGTGTTAAAATGATGGAATAAACGAATACTTAAACTAGATAAATCGAACAGGAGGAATGGTCATGTCTTTATGTCCACTATGCAATGGTCTTAGAAAAATGCATTTAGAATGCCCTAAATGCAGCAGTGACCTTGAAGATCAAGGGAAATTGATGGATTATGCCGATGATTACAGTGCTTATATGGATATTGATACATTGAAAAAAAATGACGGTTTTCCCGAATCCCTTCAAAAGGGACAATGCCCGCATATTATGAAGTGCCCCAACTGCGGACACGATGAAGTGATTTTGGTACAGGAATAGAGTTCTTGAATAATAGGGTGAGACCTTAGAATAATTAATGATCGAGACTTTTTCATAAAAATGAAGAAGTCTCTTTTTTGTGGATCGTTATTTCAAGAAGAGGAGGTTACCTAAACTCGGATTTGGAAATTCATAGTGGGAAAATAGAGGGATAGTGGGCTTGTCTCGCCGTATAATGTTATGGTAGTGAGTTATTCGTGGAGAATGGAAAGTAGGGTGGTATCCTTTGGCAATGCTCTTATTGGTTATGATTTACTTGGCTTTCATAAGCCTGGGTCTTCCAGATTCCTTACTGGGTGCTGCCTGGCCGGTCATGCAGTCTGATTATGACCAGCCACTGGAGACTGCAGGCTTACTTTATATGATTGTTGCAGCAGGGACCATTTTCTCAAGCCTGGCTAGCGGCTGGCTAAATAAACGACTGGGGACGGGAAAGGTCACGTGTATAAGTGTGGCCCTGACAGCGGTGGCCTTATTTGGCATTGCCTATTCTCCCTCTCTGGATTGGCTTATTATCTGTGCGATCCCTTTGGGGCTGGGTGCAGGAGCTATCGACGCTGCGCTGAATAACTACGTGGCGTTGCATTATAAAGCCCATCATATGAACTGGCTTCATTGCTTTTGGGGAGTGGGGGCAAGCATAGGCCCAATCATGATGTCTTATTATATGGCTAATCAAGGCACATGGAGAGCTGGTTATGTAACCATTTCCTATATCCAGTTCACCCTAGCCCTTTTACTCGTGTTAACCCTCCCATTATGGAATCTAGTCTCTCAGAGGGTGCCAATCGATGAAGGTAGCACAGTGAATCCGGATTACTCGGAAGAACGGGTATCCAAGGAAAAGCCGCTAAAAATCAAAGGAGTCAAGTATGCATTGTTCACGTTCTTTTTCTATTGCGGCGTTGAATCAACGCTAGGACTGTGGGGAAGCAGCTATCTTGTGAATAGCAAGGGCATGTCTGCAGCTTTGGCCGCTCAAGGAGTCTCTTTTTTCTATACGGGTATTATGCTAGGACGGCTTATTACAGGGTTTATACTTTTGAAGGTCACCAACCATCAGCTCATGATCCGATTAGGACAGATTACAGCACTTATTGGGACGGTACTCCTTATCCTGCCCTTGCCGGTTACGATGTCGCTTGTCGGTTTTGTTATAGTCGGATTGGGCCTGGCCCCCATTTATCCTTGCATGATTCATGAGACCCCCGCCAGGTTCGGTAAAACCCATTCACCGTCCATCATAGGGTATCAAATGGCTGTGGCATACACGGGGACCACCCTTTTGCCGCCCTTTCTAGGGTTAATTGGTTCGTACACTACGCTTGATGTATTTCCGTACTTTGCTCTGGTTTATGTGATGGCCATGCTGTTCGGATCTGAAAAGTTGAATGGAATGTTGAAGAAGCGTTGGGCTAATTAAGATCCCTACCTTGGATGGGAGGACTACCTCATGAATCGTTATGAAGTGATGAACGTGAATGCCATATTTTAAAGTCTTATTGCTTCGTGGTAGGCAGGCGATTAGACGCAGGATAATGAAGCTGAAAAAAGAAACGTGGAGCGGGTCGATAGAAGTGGATGAGGTAAGTTTTTGGAATAGAATAGTTCGGCGAATCGTCCATATATCGAGGAAAAGAGGAGTATAAAGGAGCATGTAATGTGAGTTTAGCGAGCTATATTGGGTGGAACGTGGAACTCCTTCCTTGTGAAGATGGGGAGCATAACGCCTTAATTCAGATTGGAAATTGTTTTTCAAGTAAGTACGACAAACAACATGTGAAAAAGTATCAATTCACGGCACAGTTTGTTTATGAAGTGTCATCCGACTGGGGAATTGAAATTTCAAAAGATATGAGTCCAAGCCAGTGTTTTGAATCAAAAAAGAAGCTTACAGCATTATGCGAAATGATGAATGACTATCTTGAGAAAGGTGAGTATTTCGAATTGTATAGTTGGTGGGTAGGGGAGGAGAAAGAAAAACGAGTAGGTGAGTTAACGTTAAAAATGGATACATTGAATGTTGATTCGATTGAAATGCCTAAAAAGACATTGGTTCGATTTGAGAAATAAGTTGAGGGAAGCCTTGGTCGATAAGGCTTCCCTCAGTTGTATGCAAATCCAAATCAAAAAGTAATTACTTAAGCCATCTTCGTTTGCTGGTTGCCTTCCATTTCTGATTCTTCGTCAAAAATGCGTTGCTCGGACTCTTTATCGAAGAAATGGGTTTTATTCATATCAAGGGCCAGGTCAATGGCATCACCAGCCTGGATGATATGTTTGGCATCCACCCGGGCAACAAAGTCCTGTCCTGCGAATGTCGAATAAAGCATGATTTCGGCACCCATTAGCTCGGCCACATCGACTTGTGCCGTGAAAGTTGAAGTGGGCGATGCGGAAATGAATGTTTCTTCGTTATGGAAATCTTCAGGCCGGATGCCAAGAATGATGTCTTTTCCGATATAGCCTTGATTACGAAGCGTATCCATTTTGAAAGGGGGCACCTCAAGTGTTTGCTCCCCAATTTGAATGAATCCATCCTGCAAGGTACCCGTAAAGAAGTTCATGGCAGGTGAGCCGATGAATCCGCCTACGAAGACATTTACAGGCTTTTCATAGACATCCTTCGGTGCGCCCACTTGCTGGATGATGCCATCCTTCATGACTACAAGCCGGGTGGCCATGGTCATGGCTTCTGTTTGGTCATGGGTGACATAAATCGTTGTTGTATTGATCCGTTTGTGCAGTTTAGCGATTTCTGCGCGCATTTGTACCCGAAGTTTTGCATCAAGGTTGGAAAGGGGCTCATCCATCAAGAAGACTTTGGCATCCCGAACAATGGCCCTTCCAAGTGCCACACGCTGGCGCTGCCCGCCAGAAAGGGCTTTAGGCTTCCGTTGTAAGAAGTCTTCAAGTCCAAGGATCTTGGCAGCATCATGGACGCGTTGCTTGATTTCCTTCTTCGGCGTTTTCCTTAGCTTCAGTCCAAAAGCCATATTGTCATAGACGGTCATATGAGGATATAAAGCGTAGTTCTGGAAAACCATCGCAATGTCCCGATCTTTTGGAGGCACATCATTGACCCGCTTGCCATCTATAAAAAGATCCCCTTGGGAGATGTCCTCAAGGCCGGCAATCATCCTTAAAGTGGTCGACTTTCCACACCCCGAGGGTCCGACGAAAACAATGAATTCCTTATCGGCCACGCTAAGGTTGAAGTCTTTAACGGCTGTCACCTTATTATCATAAATCTTGAAGATATGATCCAATACTAACTCTGCCATGAACTATTCCTCCTCTTAAACTCCTAAATTCGTAATGATATTTATAGTCTACTCTATCAATACTGAAATAAATATGGGCACACTGCACAAAAGGGATAATTATCCTTTTTGCTCATTTAAGAGAATGAGGAGGTAGGCAGCCAAAGCATGCGGGAAATTCCGTACATCCAGTCCTGTTTTTTCAGCGAATTTATCTATCCTGTATTGCAGGCTGTTCCGATGGATATAAAGTTGTTTAGCTGCCGATGAGGCGTTGGAATTACATTCGATATACGTTTTAACCGTTTTGATCAATTCATGATCCTGCCGCGTCTTGCCAAGCAATTCATTGATGTACCATCTTTTATCCATGTCAGTACAGGCATTCATGAGTGCGTAGGGGATAATATTGGGTAATTCTGTCACCTTAACATCGGATAGATGGAGCAAAGAAAGTGTGAAACATTTTCTCTCTTGTATCAGATGGTGATGAAGGTCCGCATCGACAGGGTGAAATTGACCGGCATAGACCCTGATCTTCACGTAAAAGTCACTCTCGAGTGTAGATGAGATGGCGAGAAAATCATGCGTCGATAAGGGTTCATCCATGTCTGATTCAATTAAGGTTCCCGCCGTTCCATTCTCCCAGACCAGGATGGAATCGGATGGTACGAATGAGAGAATCGCTTCCTCGAAATGATCGTGTGAAAAATCCCCATGGGCCAGGTTAAAGTAGGTGAACCGGACATTCTCCCAGTTCGTTAGGGGCTGGGAGGCACGCGGCCCAAATAAAAAATCATTCCAAGTAGTTTGGGTAGTGGAGGTGTTTGGACTTTGGAGTGATGGAGTGTCAAAGAGTAGCGTAAGCAAACGGATTTCCTCCGCCGATATGTCTGAGCGGGGAATGCCAATTGTATGGCCGAATGGATCTTCCAACCAGAAATATGCCGAGATGTCCTGTGCATCTTTTTTATCTGAAAGGGAGTTTGGGAATGTATGTTTAAGCTTATTAAGCATCATGTTCACCTTCTTTCCATTCCATTATATCCAAAAAGGGCAAAGCGGAAAAGAAAACAATGACTGAATTCATAGGTATTGTTAATCAGTAAAGGCCTGCCCCAGACAGGAGCAGACCCATACTTGCTGTTTCCTTATTTCATCCAATCGGGTTTACCGAAGCCTTGGAACTTGTCATCAATCACTTTTTCAAATTCGGCACTTTCTACAACTGATTTAATATCTTTTGCAAATTGGGCGTCTTTATCCTTAGTGTTTACAGCCACGACATTGCGATACGTATCTGGCATGTTTTCTAATGCAAGAGCATCTTGAAGGTCCATTTTGGCGGCAATCGCAAAATTACCAGGAACGGCCGATAGGTCAACACTGTCCGTTGCACGAGGTAATTGTGCCGATTCCAGTGGTTCGAATTGAATGTTCTTCGGATTCTTTGTTACATCTTTCTCAGATATTCTTAATGGATCAACATCCGGATCCACTTCAATCAGGCCCTCATCCAATAAAACTTTAAGTGCACGGGAGAGGTTGACTGGGTCATTGGGAACGGCGATGGTCGCACCATCTTTAATATCGGCCAATGATTTGTATTCCGTGGAGTAAATGCCCATCGGTGCCGTTGGAACAATAATAAGGTCAGAGAGCTCTAAATCATGTTCCTTTGCGAAATTATCCATATACACTTTATGCTGAAAGAGGTTGGCATCGATCGAACCATTACCAAGTGATTTATTCGGCTGGATATAATCACTGAATTCGACGATGTCCACTTTGTAGCCAAGGTCTTCAAGTCCGGGTTGTATGGCCTCTATGACCATGTCGGCATAAGGGCCAGTCGTTGCCCCGATTTTTAATTCTTTTTTGTCCTCCGTTTTAGTTGTCGCATCGTCATTTCCGCAAGCTGACAACCCAAGGGCTAATGCACATATAGATAATAATGAAGTGATTTTTTTCATGAAAAATTCCTCCTTGTTTAATGTAGTGTCATCGTTAACATTCATGAATCTTATCGTTTGTTTACATAGTGAGAGGCCTTATCGCCTATCATTTGGATGATTTGGACAAGACAGATCAGAACGACCACCGTTGTGATCATGATCGTGTTGTCATAACGGTAATAGCCGAAACGAATCGCGAGGTCACCGATTCCTCCTCCGCCGATTGTTCCTGCCATAGCCGAGAAGCCGATGAGTGATATCGTCGTTAATGTCACGCCTTGGATGATTCCAGGCCTTGCTTCAGGAAGAAGCACATCCTTGATGATCATCCATGGGGAAGCGCCCACTGCAATGGCGGCTTCGATCACTCCCTTATCTATTTCCCTCAATGCAGATTCTACGATCCTAGCGAAAAAAGGAATGGCGGAGACTGATAGGGAAACGGAAGCCGCTAGCGGTCCAATCGTTGACCCGGTAAGGAATTCGGTTAAAGGAAGCAAAGCGACTAAAAGAATGATAAACGGAATCGAGCGGACTAGATTAACCACGAAACCGAGGGATCGATTCAACGTGATATTTTCAAAGAACAAATTCCTGGTCGTCGTAAACAGCAATACTCCTAGAGGCAGTCCAATCAGGAGGGCAACCGCAAGGGAAATTCCGACCATATAAATCGTTTCCAGAAAGGCTTTATTAAGGTCAGGTAAAATATTGATGATGGAATCAAGCAGTGACATGCTTTAACACCTCCACAGATTGGGTCCGGCTTATTATGTATTCAAGGGCTACTTGCACTTCTTCAGGCTCACCAATCAATTCGATGATCAAGATTCCTAGAGGGACATCCTGGATATATTCAATTTTCCCGTGCAGGATATTCCCTCTGACAGAATAGTTTTGTAGAGTATCCGAGAGAATCGATTCACCAGCGGTTTGCCCTTCAAATTGTATTTTGATAATCGTTCCTTTGTTTTCCCTTATAAGGTGGGGAGGAAGTTCAAAATCCAACACGCTGCTGATGAACTGCTTAGTCAGTTCTTGTTTGGGTTGGGAAAATATTTCATAAACAGGGCCATCTTCGATAATTCGTCCATCTTGCATGACGGAGACACGATGGCACAGTTCCTTGACCACTTCCATTTCATGGGTGATCAACACGATGGTGATGCCCAGTTCTTTATTGATCTTTTTCAACAACTGTAAGATCGACTTCGTAGTGGTTGGATCAAGGGCTGATGTCGCTTCATCACATAATAGGACGGTAGGGTCATTCGCTAAGGCCCGTGCAATGCCTACCCGCTGTTTTTGTCCGCCACTGAGTTGAGCCGGATAAACATCTTTTTTATCACGAAGGCCAACGATATCCAATAGTTCCAGCACGCGGTTAGTAATGACCTCCTTTGGTTGATGGGCGGCTTTCAAGGCGAAGGAGATATTGTCAAAAACCGTTTTGGAACTGACTAGGGAAAAATGCTGAAATATCATGCCGATTTTCTGGCGTTGTTTGCGAAGCTCCTGGCTTGATAAGGTTGTTAAGTCGACGCCATCGATGATGATGCTACCATTGGTCGGACGCTCAAGAAGATTCAGACAGCGAATCAATGAACTCTTTCCCGCGCCGCTATACCCGACAATCCCATAAACCTCTCCCGTTTGAATGGTTAAAGATACATTATCCACTCCGATAACTCGGGTATTCTTCGAGATATATTCCTTTCGAACTGAACGAATTTCAATCATGATGCTATCCTCCTTATACATAAAAAAGCTACCTCTATCATTCAGAAAGAGGCAGCGAAATTATATCCCGTCTTATCTTTCAGAATGGTATTTCATTCTGCAGGAAGGGGCACCATTCCCGATGTGGGGCGGTTGCCGGACGTCATAGGGCCTGGTCCCTCAGTCACTCTTGATAAGTTAATTACTATTTTAGTATTTTATTATTTTTTTAATATAATCTATATTATTTGTTAAATACAGTAATGTCAATTATTTTTTGAATTTTATCAAGATTATGAATCGAACGATCTACTTGCCCAGATTATAGTGGCCATTTGCTAAGTTACACGGAACGTCCCGGATCTTACATGGCCTGTCTGCGTAAGAATATGGACTTTGATCACTCCCATCATTAGAAAAAATATTATACTTGTAAAAAGTATGGAGAGATAATACATTTATTGTAAGTAAATTAGAAAATAAAGGATGATGAGTTTTTCCAAAAAAATGATTGGGGTGGAAAGTCATGCTGGAAATGAAAACGATAAATGATGTGGTTTGCGTAAAAGGGACACCGGAAGGAAACAAATCAGGCATGAGCGTGAATGTGTTCTTAACCGATGGCATGTTAGTTGATACGGGGGCAAAAATCTTGTTGAAGGAACTTACTCCATTCTTTGAAACCGCTGATTACGATATGGTTGCGCTGACGCATTATCATGAGGACCATACGGGTGGGGCCGCATGGATACAGGAACATAGGAACGTTCCCATCTATATTCATCCGATGTCCCTCGATATTTGTGCAAAGGATGCAGAATATCCCGATTACCGTAGAGTTTTTTGGGGAGATAGGGATGCCTTCAAGGCAGAACCATTAGGAGGGGTCGTCCATTCACGCACTCAAACATGGGAGCCAATCTTTACGCCAGGGCATTCGAGGGACCATATGGTTTACCTGAACCATAGTAATGGCATGCTGTTTTCGGGTGACCTGTTTGTAACGCCGAAAACGAAGCTAGTTTTAAGGGAAGAATCTATCCCGGTCATCATGGAATCCATCAAGAAACTGCTTCAGTATGATTTTAAAGAGGTCTTTTGCTGCCATGCCGGATATGTCCCGAACGGAAAGGAAATGTTTGAAAGAAAGCTCAGTTACTTGGAAAATCTGCGCGGTGAAATTCTGCGTTTGCATGATCAAGGATTGGAAGTCCATGAAATTCAGCAAAACGTGTTGCCTAATCGGTATCCGCTTATCGAGATATCCGGTCATGAATGGGATTCGGAGCATATCATTACATCGATCCTGAAAGAGAGTAGGGTGTATTCAGAGGACAGGAAGAAATGATGAATAAGAGGAAAGAGGATAGATAGGGCCCAAGAACAAGGCAGGAGTCTCATTGTAATCCTAGTGAAAATTTGATACAGTTAAACTGAAAAATAGTATTTCGTCTAGAAATGGGTGCAGATAAGAAAGTGTAGCTTATCTGCTTAAAAGGGAAGTCGGTTAGAATCCGACGCTGTCCCGCAACTGTAAATGAGAGCGATTCGAAGGAATGCCACTGTCTTTTTTGCAAGAAAAGATGGGAAGGTTCGAAAAGCGATGATCATGAGCCAGGAGACCTGCCCGTTTTTAGCACAACGCCAGAAACCTACGAGGATAGGGGGTGTTAAGTGCGAAAAATTAGCAAGAACATGCTTTCTTATTTTTGTAGAAAAATGGGGAATCATGGTCATTTTTGTTATGTTTCGTTTGCACTCTAACAACTTCTGAATGGGAAGTTGTTTTTTGTTTTTTACAAGTCCATATTGGACAACATTCAAAAAGAATCCTGTTAATTAGACAGGACAGCTATCATAGGGGGCCATATCATTGTTTGGTACAGTTGAGCATTTTACGGACTATTTAAAAGCGCAAATCATGCGTAACTTTTGTGTGGAAGAAATGATATCTTTAGATGATTGCCGAGCAAGCTTGATTGAGGAAATCCAGGTTCATGGCAAAAACGTAGAAGATAGGAAAGAATACGAAGCAAATCTTGAAAGAGCCTTTAGCCAAGTGAATCTAGAAATATTCGGCTATCAAGAAATCAAATAAAGAGCCGCCCATAAGGGAAGCCCTTGTTTTCAATCTTTATTGATGTTCGGTTCCGTTTCATCATGAAAGTCATGGGCTTCCTCAATGTTCAAGGTGTCCGCGGCTTCATAGACGTTTCCGCCAGCAAGTCCTTCATTGATGATACGATCGATATCGAGGTATACAGAATCCTTACCGTCATACTCGGTATCCTTCAGAAATGTAATCTTTTCTTTATCCAAATGAAATCCCTCCTTGGCTTTTTAATAGTGTTAGCCAAAGAGGGATTCTTTATTCTGTTTATTCGTACACGTGATACACCATTAAATCATGGATCATGCCCTTAAGTTTTTCTTCCTCTGATTCTTCAGGCGGATTGGTTAACCACTCGATGGACCCATCTTTATGATAGAGGGCTTGGACGGCCAATTTATTGAAGTAAAAGGAAATCTTCCAGCCAGGTAAATTCTTGTGCAGCGGCTTCCATTGAAAATGTGTAATCATATGTATAACCTCCATATCGCTGTTTCTCATTTCATTATAATGGAAAAAGCAGGATGGAGGTTATTTTCTTATGTGATTCGGAAAAGTTAATTCAATGAACAGGTTTTTTAAATGTAGTAGGCGGCTCGCTTCAATTTCCTCTTCATCAAATTGCATGGGTTTTGAATTGACTTCATAAATGAATAGAGCACCGGATGTATCTTCCCCGATATCAATGGAGAATTCCCCAAGAAAGCCAAACTTCCTGGAGAGGATGATTCCACATCTTTGCGCAATGTTCGCCAACTTCCTGTTTAACGGCCTCGTTTGTAGCTGCTGATAGGGAAAAAGCTTTCCCCCCCTTGGCGTATGGGTTGTGATTTCCTGGGTTTGCGACATCCTCACGCCCTTGCCGGTCACTTTATAAAACCCATTTTCATAATGAACAAGAATACGGTAATCGTATCGGTGTCCATTCAGTTTCTTTGGAATGACCGCTCGTTGGGCCAGATACCCCCTCTTTTTGAGCGACGCCTTATTGGCTTCCCAAAACGCGGAGAAATCAGGGTACAATTCCTGATGTTTCAGGCTATTGAATTGGAGGGTGCCATCAGGTTTTTCTAGCAGGGTGTAGATGCCCTTACCTTGGCTTCCTTTGCATGGTTTCAAATAAATATGTTTGTGGAAATGAAAGAAGTCCGCTAGTTGGGTAGGGTCGGATAGGTCTATGGTCGATGGAAGATGGCGGGCTAGAGATCCATCTTCCGTCAATGCTTCGTACATCAAGTACTTATCCAAAAAATGAGGGTTGAATAAAGTGATGCGATGTTCTTTAAAAAAGGAAAGGAGTTCTTGAAAACTTTCCGATGCTTCGAATCCCCTTTTGGGAATGCGATTATAAACGATATCGGGCAGTGGTAATTTTACCTCATTCCATGTGTTCGTTTGTGAAGAAAAGATGAAGCCTTTCATGTAGTTGGAAAGCAAGGATTCAACCGTGAATACATAGGCCAATATCCCATGATTCGATAAATATTGAGATAAATTCTGAAAAAGCGTCAAATTCCCCCCTATACCTGATTCCTTCCTTGGATCTAGAGAGGTCAAGATACCAACGACTAGCACCCGGTTTCCCGGAAATAAAGTAATCGGAAAAAGTGCCTGATCCTGGGTGTCCTGCTTAAAAGGGATTTCCTCATTCGCGGCTCCCGCATATAGCTGCATATCTTCCTCGTTATGGCTCCATCTCTCAGAGGGAACATCATAAAAAATGTTCATTTCTGTGTACCAATCGTTTGTGAAATCGTCTGTTCGGTAAGATAAATGGCATAATCAAGGCTGAGCTTCCTGGTTAAAAGTTCAAATTCCTTTAACTTTGGATGGGAAAAGATAGAACGGCCTGGTTTAGAATTAGCTTCGAACATCCATACTTGCCCTTTTTTATCCAATCCGAAATCGAAGCCGATTTCTCCTATGATGCCATCTAGGTGCTCCTCGATGCTTTCACTTAATATAAGAGCGGCCTCTGATAGCTTTTCCTCGATCCGTTTAGCTTCTTCGTCATCTCCGTATAGTTCGGCAACCGTCTTGATGACCCCGCCGCTTTTAATATGGGTCGTCACACTGCCAGCCCCGGAAACTTTTGCGGCGATGGCCGTCACTTGCCAAACCCCATTGCTGTCCTTGTTCGTATGGACCCTGAAATCCACTGGCCGCTTTGAAGAGCGGATTAACGGGATGCCTTGTTGAACGATCAGGTTCTCAAGCGGTCGATTATGAAATACATGTTTGAGGATGGATTCGAGTGTGGAGAACTTTTGTAATTTGTTTTCCTGTTCCTCATTTTTATACCGGCAATAGTAGACATTTTCATGCTTATCATACAGAATTTGATGAATGCCGAGGCCAAGGCTACCATGAATGGGTTTGATATAGACTTGGCGATAATGCGACAGAAGCGTCTCGACGACGGATAGAGATTGAAAAGGGTAGGTCTCCGGTAAAAATGGCAAAGCCCGATCATCCGCATTCAACCGTTCGTAAACATCCCATTTATTGAAGAAACCAGGATTGTACCAAGGAATCTTATATTCCTTTTGGAACTTTTGCTTCACTTCCTTTGGCCCCTCGCGGTTTTCCGTCATTCGGTTGGGAAGCCGGTCATATACGACGTTGGGAAAAGGGAATTCGTTGATCTGCCAGTTTTCCTTCTCATAGACATATCCTTTAATCGTTTCTTGATCCCAATTGATGACATTCTCACCGAAAACAAAGGGGATACAACCGGTTGTTTGACTGAGCGACAGTAATTTTGAAAAAAAGCCGGAACGTTCCCCAAGCGGTTTATTGGAAATGCCTGTGAAGCCTGATGAGAAAATTCCAATGAGCGGGCCGATATGAAGGCTCTTCCCGTATATAAATAAATGAAGGGGAGTATCGATCTCGTTGAACATCAAAGAATCTGCAAGACTATTCGAGAGTACGATTGATTGCTTGATGGCTGGATTTGGCTTGACGGCTGCAGGGCAGGAATGCTGCCCAAAATAAATTAATTCGATATCCCCCAATTCCCCAAGGTCAGACGGATAAAAAAGGACGTGGCCGGGGATGTTGGCAATCTCTGCAGGGTATGTCTTTCGCATGGGTCATTCACCTGCTTTCAGAAGATGTTCGGATAAATATTGGCAATATTTGAACGGGGCTTGATAAATTTCTTTCATGGACTCTGGTTGGAGTGTTTGGATGATCTTTCTTCCGGGCTTGGAGTTAATGTCCAAGATCCAAATTTTCCCCGCCTTATCGATGCCTAAATCGATTCCAAGTTCGAATAGCCTTTGAAAAGCGCCTTCCGTCTCCACAGGGAGAGTCCGGAGGATATGCTGGATGGTTTGTTCGACGGTTACCGGGATGGAATCAGGATTCTTTTTCATGAAGGCTTCAAGCGATAAGGCTTCTCCGCCAGTCGTCAGATTGGAAGTGATATGATCTTGTTTCCCAAGACGAATGCCCCGCCCCCGTTCCAGCCACTGGTTTTTTTCGTTTTTCTGAAGCAAAATCCGTAAGTCGAATGGTTCGTTCTTCTGGTTGCTCAATTCTAAATAAGGTTGACATAGGTAACTATAGCGAGTTAATAAGTGCTGTAGCCATTTATTCAGTTGCGATTTTGATTCGAATTGGCGGTCATATTTCGTTCCTTTTTTGGTCATGGAGACGGTTGTGCCTTCCTTAGTTTTCGTCAGAAGGTAAATGCCAAGACCGCCTGATCCAAACTCGGGCTTAATGATGATTTTTTCCAGGCGTTCCATGTGCTCGATTATTTGCTCAGATGTCGTGACCCGCTCCGTCTCTGGGATAAAGGCTTGAAGCAGGGGATTGGTTTTCAATGTTTGGTAAACATCCCATTTGCCAGGGAGGCCAAGCCCAAGAAAATTCGAGTTTTCTTTTAACCAACTTATTTTCTCACGTATATCATTATGCTCACGGGAAATGCCATGAAAACAACGGTCATATACAAAATCAGGAAGGTCAAGTGAAGCAGAAAGCCAAACTTCTTTTTCCCCATCAAAGCGCTCGCCCTTGATTTTCTTCGAATCAACGTCAATATTTTCCGGTACGAACTTACAAACATTCATGCCAAGGGTTTTAGCCGTCTTGGCTAGCTCGGTGAAATAATGATTTTCTTGTGTATCTTTCGTGGACATTAGCCCTATTAACACGTGCCAGCAACTCCTTTTATGGATGGTCTTCACTCATTTATCGCATACATAAACTCAATAATCGACTTTACAGATGGCCGGAATGTTTCATAGGTACCTTGGAATTTTTTTGAGGGCTTCGAATTCACTTCTATGATCCAAGGATGCTTGTTACTATCAAGGGCTAAATCGATACCCAGCTCCCCGAATAATTCCGGATGGTTGTCATCAAGCGCAACTGCCGTCTTCTTGGCTAAACGGATGAGGCTTTGATATAAACGTTTGGCTTCTTGGTGATCCACGACCTCTTTTAAAAAGTCGGAACCGTTCTTCATGACACCACCTTGTGCGAGGTTGGAAACGATATTTCCCGAATCCCCGATTCGTGCAACCATGGAGGTGACCTTCCATTGATGCTGTCCGTTTTTATGAAGCAGGATGCGGAAATCCACTAATTTCTGATCGATCTCGAACAAGGAAATCCCCTTTTGAAGGATGTAAGCTTGATTCCGGCAAAACTTTTTCAAGGCCGAGAATAATTTCTCCTTCGTTTCGATAGTATGGATATTGTTTTCTGTTCCGGCATGCTCGATTACCCATCTGCCCGATGATTCGGTCAGCTTGCAGATATTCCGCCCCTGACTGCCTGTCGAGGGCTTTAGATAGCTTACTGGATGCTTATCTAAAAATGTCATGAAGGGTTCCTGTTCATTAAACATCACCGTCTCGGGTAAATGTGGAAGCAGGCTATAATCTGAGAGCAGGAGCTCATGCACATCATGTTTGGAAAGGAACCGCCCGTTGAACATGGGAATGGCAAGGGATTTCAATTCCGATGAAAAGTTTTCGAATAGTGGTGTTCCTTCCACCTTCCGGGAGTGGATCCGATTGTAAAACACATCAGGAACGGGGAGCTCAAGGGTCTCCCACCCATTCGCCCCTGGCCAATATCCTGTAAGGATCCCGTCCGCAAGTGGCTGTGGTTTTGCCAAAAAGAAAGGAAAGCCTTTTTGATTACAATAGGCTATCATCTCCTGATAAAATGGTTCCATTTCACCGAATGTGCCGCTCTGCAAGGGCCCCTGGTTAATGAGGACGGCAAGGAAAGGCGCTATTTGCAACGTTCTCTCCTCTGCATGAAAGGAAACGGAGACCGGTCCCGAGAAGGGAGGCAGAGATAAGAATTGGTTCGTATCATGTGAGATCTTTATGGTGGATTCCGGTGAGGCGAATGTTTGGACAAGTACCGGGACAGAACGCCGTCCGGCAATGAGAGTAAGAGGTTCTCCATATTGAAGGTCCCATTCCTGAAATAGTTTTTCTTCGACAAACAACAGTGCCTTCTTTCTTGTAGCAGCTGAATTTACCGTAATAAAAACTTTTTGGTATTTCAAGGTCATAATAATTCCCCGTTTGCACTAAGTTTGATATCCTTTTATAATTAAATGATGGGCAAAAGTGGATATCACATTCTATGTTTTTCAAAGTAGAACGTGTCATATAGCCCCTATTTCAAGCAATAAAAGGAGAAAAACATCATGGATGAGTTGTGGGTAAAAATACTGTTTATGGTCGTTGTCGGTGCAGTCATAGGAGGGTTCACCAATTTATTGGCAATCCGCATGCTGTTCAGACCCTATAAGCCCATATTTATTTTTGGAAAGCAGGTGCCGTTGACACCGGGTTTAATTCCGAAGCGGCAGGATGAGTTAGCCAAGCAGTTAGGGAAATTGGTCGTCGAACATTTAATCACACCCGAGAGCATTCAAAGTAAGGTTATCAATGATGCCTCTATAAAGAATATGAAGATTTTCGTACAGTCAGAAGTGAAGAAGGCATTGTCCTCGGAAAAAAGTACGGCACAACTGTTGGACCAATTGGGGATGAAGAATTCTTCCCTGACAATGGAACAGCGTTTACAGACATTCGTCCTTGGTAAATACGAAACATGGGCAGCGGAAAACCGAGGAAAGAGTCTACAAGACATCATTCCTTTGAATATCCAGCAAAAAGCGGTGAAATCAATCCCGGACATTTCGAAATATATCGTAACGAAGGGGAAAGAATACTTCAACAGTGCCGATGGCAAGGGACGACTCGAAGAAATGCTTGATGATTTTTTCAAAGAGCGAGGAAAAATGATTAACTTGATTCAAATGTTTATCGGAAATGAAAAGTTAATCGATAAGATTCAGCCTGAGATCATTAAATTCTTTGATCAATCCCGGACGGTCGACTTATTATCGGTCATGATGGAAAAAGAGTTGAGAAACCTTGAAAAATGGGATATGGAGAAAGTGGAAGGGTTAATTGGAAAAGACACGATCCGCACGCTGATTACAGAAAAAACGGGAGAATGGATTCCGGTCGCTTCCATCATGGAAAAACCGGTTCGTGAACTGACGGCTAGTTTTGCGGATACCATCGTCAACAAAGGCGTTCCGATTTTTGTTGAAAAAGCCGCGGACTATTTAATTGTCCATTTCCAGCCACTCTTCCAACGACTGCATTTGGATGATATCGTGGAGGAACAGGTATCTTCCTTTTCCGTTTCACGATTGGAGCAAATGGTCGTCTCCATCACTAAGAAGGAATTATCGATGATCACATACCTAGGTGCCCTTCTTGGTGGGATCATCGGTCTATTCCAAGGATTTGTGACCGTTTTATTAGGATGACGTGTAATTAGTAAAGGGATTTGTTATAGTGGGAAAGGTGTAGGAATACAATGATTACCGGGAGGGGAAAATTTTATGAGTAACGTGTATGATGCAGCATATGAAATGGAAAAAGCGATTCGAGCAAGCAATGAATATGCAGACTTGCAACGGTTATATGATTTAGTCAATTCAGACCCAGCTACGAAAGGGATGTTCGAAAACTTCCGTAACTTACAGATGACATTGCAACAAAAGCAAATGATGGGGCAGGAAATTGATCCCGAAGAAGTGGCACAAGCTCAAAAAACTGTGCAACTTGTTCAACAGAACCCAACGATTTCTCAATTGATGGAAGCGGAACAACGGATGAGCATGGTCATTGCCGACCTTAACAAAATCATCATGAAGCCACTAGAAGATTTATACGGCCCAGCTGAACAACAATAATACCAAAAAAAACTCCTTTGCCTTATGGCGAAGGAGTTTTTTTGAAAAAGAAAGACAAACTGATCCTGTTCTACTCTACAAATTTTAGTCATAAATTTGAAAGAGGATATTACAGATGGGGGAGATCTACATGGTATATCGTCTATTAGCGGTTAACATTGATGGAACATTGCTTCAGTCCAATGGCCGTTTAAATAAATCGACCAAAGAGGCCATTGAGTATGTTCACGATAAGGGTGTCCATGTTGCACTTGTAACGTCAAGAAACTACCATTCTGCCAAAAAAGTGGCCAAAGCCCTAAAAATAAATCCAATGATTGTTGCCCAACACGGAGCTTTTGTCGGTGCATCCATCGAGAAACCCATCATGGTAAAAAGAATGTCAGAAGAATTGACCGTGGAACTCGTGCAAATGCTGGAGAAGACCAATTCCCAAATAATGCTCCATCATGAAAAGTACTCCCTTGGCAATCGAGTTAATCTCCCGGAAAACTTACTCGGTAAAACGGTCATGTATACGAATGACCAAAACATTTATGCCCAAAACTATGTGGATGACATAAGCGAAGAGCTTATGGATCATCCTATGTCCCCGACAAAAGTTGATATCATATTTACTGAGCAGAAAGATCAAGTGGAAATGCACAAACTGGTAAAAGACATGTTTCCGGAAGTTGAAGTGACTACAAATCCTGGGCACAGGCTGACAATCGTTCCGAGAGGTGTTTCAAAATGGAGTGGCGTTTTGTATTTAGCGGATCATTTAGGCGTGAAGCGGACCGAAATCGTATCGATTGGGGACGGACTGGATGATATAGAGATGATCGCGGGATCAGGTTTGGGTGTTGCCATGGGAAATGCGGACCCTGAAGTCAAAAAAGCTGCCAAATGGGTCACCCGCTCGAACGATGATGACGGGATTGCCTATATGTTGAAAGAGTTCTTCCGCAAGCAGCACCCGATTGGATTCTTACAGAAGATGAATATGCTCAAGTGAAAGATGCTGCTCCCTTCCATTGAAGGGTTCTTTTTTTGTATGGTTAGGTTTATCTTTCCAATAAATAATTTCGTTCATTATCCATAAACTAAGTAAATCCCTAAGGAAAGGAAGAATGTAATGGACGTTATTAATGCAAAAGAAGTACAAGTTGGCGATGAGGTGTTTGTCATTTATAATAATCCGCACGTTCCCTCAGTTTCAAACGTAAGGGCTGCAGAAATTGTGCAGCATCCGAAAGATCCTAATGCAGTCGCTTTATTCCTGAACGATACCTTTCATACGATTGAAGATGATGATGCATTATTTTCATCAGAAGCGGCTGCGGAACAAGCCTATAGTAATTTCATTAATGATCAATTGACATGAGAAAAGTAAGAAGGGGCTGTCCCAAAAGGGATAATTACACCGAAATTGAATAAATGGTAAAAGGCAGAAACGTTGATTTAACAACATTTCTGCCTCTTTATTTTTGTCAAATTCCCTGGAATAAAGACTTATTAGACAGCCCCTTCTGTTTATGTCATTTTGCAGCGTGAATCACACGTAGCATCGCATGAATTTGGCCCATATGGTAAGTTTCATGGAAGAGGGCAAGGTTCACCATTTCCCCATATGTTTCGAACCCTTTGAATGGTTCTTCGAGTTTTTCGGCCAAACGCTCTTCAGGAATGGCAAGAAGACGATCAAGTTGTTCTTTAAATTGCTCAATTAATACTTCAACAGATGGGACTTCATCCGTCCAATCAGCAGGACTGGTTCCTTGAGCAAAGAATTCAGCGTAATTGGCGGGCAAGTTACCTGTTGCCGGATGGTCAAGCAAGAACTTTTCCGTTACAAATAATGTATGGCCAAGATGCCAGTGAATATTATTATTAAATCCTTCGGGTTGAATATCTGTCAGTTCAGGGGTAATCCGGTCGATGACCCTCTCGAAGAACTTACCTCTAATTAGGGAAAAACGTTTTTGTAATGGGTTCATGTTAGTAGCTCCTTCTAGTTGTCGCAATAAAAACGTCCACCGCCAACGACAATGGTACGCTTGTCAGCTTGTAATGAGATTTCAGTCTTTCTAATGATAATCTATTTATGAATTAAATCAAGTGATGCATTAGTGTGCTTTTCTTATTTCTGATAAAAGGTGGGGCGCCGCGTTTTGTTATCGTGCATCAATATAAATGAAAATATCCCTATCAAGGCTCGGACGAAGCCTTGATAGGGATAGGTTGAATAGCTATGAATGAACGATTAAGTAAGTACAACTTGTTTTTTGTTTTCTTGTTTCTCACCTAAATCGTTAAAATCATAAGCATATTCTATATAAATTTGATGCCAAATCATAAATACAATGATGGTCCATAACTTCCTGCTATTATCCTTTTTGCCAGCGACATGTTCCTGCATCAAGTCAAAAATCGCTTTTTTATTTAAAAGATAATCTGTGGGGCTAGTACGAATCAAATTGTTGGCCCAATCATACATTTCATCCTTTAACCAATGGCGGATAGGCACAGGGAAGCCTAATTTCTTCCGATTTAATACATGGTCAGGGACGATCCCCTCGGCTGCTTTACGAAGTATATATTTAGTCGTATTGTTTTTGATCTTTTGCTCTGAATGAATCTTTGTCGCGACATTAAACACTTCTTTATCCAAGAAAGGAACGCGTAGTTCAAGAGAGTGAGCCATCGTCATTTTGTCGGCCTTCAACAGAATGTCTCCTTGCAGCCAAGTAAGAATATCTAAATGCTGCATTTTCGTAACGGCATCATATGATCTGGATTGATTGTAAATGGGATCAGTCACGGTCGTATAGCCCAAGTTTGGTTTATATTCCGAAAGCAATGATTTCTTTTCACGTTCTTCAAATATTTTTGCATTACCGATGTACCTCTCTTGCAAAGGGGTGACACCACGTTCAATGAAGTTTTTCCCCTTCACTCCATCCGGTAAAATCCTACTCATCACTTTTAACAGGTGTTTGATCGGATTCGGGATATGGTTGAACATTTTCAATGATTGAGGTTCCCTATAGATATTATAACCACCGAAAAGCTCGTCCGCCCCTTCACCGGATAATACCACTTTTACATGTTTTCTGGCTTCACGAGCCACGAAATATAAAGGGACGGCCGCTGGGTCTGCCAGTGGGTCATCCATGTGCCAAATGATTTTAGGGAGTTCAGCAAGATATTCCTCAGGCGAAATGATATAGCTGATATTCTCTAGATTAAGGGCGTGGGCTGTTTCTTTCGCCACGTCGACTTCACTGAATCCATCCCGTTCAAAACCGACAGAGAACGTTTTTAGTTTGGGGTTGACCTCCTTGGCAAGGGAAACGATGATCGAAGAATCAATGCCTCCGGATAGGAACGATCCCACCGGTACATCACTTCGCATATGCACATTCACCGAATCTATTAAAACATCACGAATTTCCTTGGAAAGTTGTGTTTCGGATAGGCCCATCGGTTTGAAAGTCGGTGCCCAATATCGGCTGATATTCATCTTGCCACCTGGCTTTTTCGTGAAGCAATGGCCTGGCGCTAGTTTTTTAATTTGGCTTGTCATCGTATCGGGTTCAGGTACATATTGAAAGCTAAGATAGTGCTGTAAGGAGTCGGAATCTATCTTTCCTTCCATCGCTAGAAGAATACTCTTCTTTTCTGAAGCAAAATAAGTTAGTTCCTCTTGTTCTGAGTAAAAGAAGGGCTTGATGCCAAACTGATCTCTGGCCCCGAATATCGATTGCTCCACTTTATCCCAGATGACAAAAGCAAACATGCCTCTTAATTTGCTCACCATACGTTCCTTTTGGTCACTGAACAGGGCAATGATGACTTCTGTGTCCGATTCGGTAGTAAATTCATAACCTTTTTGGATTAGTTCTTCGCGTAATTCTATATAGTTATAGATTTCACCATTGAAGATGATCCAATACCGATCATTTTCATAAGAAAGGGGCTGGTGTCCACTTTCGATTCCTATGATACTGAGTCGTCTGAAACCAAAATTGACATACGCATCATTATAATAACCTTCATCATCCGGACCTCTATGTGTAATAAGCGTATTCATTTTATTTATTTGATCTTTCATGTCTATATTCATTTGATTGGGTTTTTGATGCATACAACCAACAAATCCACACATTTTGGGGGTCACCTACCTACTTAATAGTATTAATCTCTGATTCTCGTTTTTTTTAGGAATGATCCATGACTGACAGTAGTTCATCTACATTACATTCGAGGGAAGAGGAGATTGAAGAAAATTGAAAATCCATACATTTTTATCCTAAGATTAAATATTATTACAAACAATCTCATCATTATAATGGAAGAAATTACATTTTTCAACCATTTCACCGGTTTTTATACATCACGCGCTGGATAAATTTTGTTTTTGTGTATAGATTTGAATTCTTTTGTCTGGAATATGAAGGAAACGTAACGAGGAGTAAGTTTCCTACATGACGCGTGCTTGTGGTTTCTATAATAGAAAGGGTTAAAATAGAACGGCTTCTTATCGTGAAGATCGACATGGGCATGGGAAAAAATTGTGAATGGGATGGTCGGAGGGACTCGATCCATTTATTTGCTTTGATGACCATAACATAAAAAAGCCAGGCACCCGGATTTTCTGGAAAATCGGTGTGCCTGGCTTTTGAGTTATCAGTTAGAAGCTTGAACGAGAAGCTTCATCGCATGAATTTGTCCGATATGATTCGTTTCGTGTAAGACGACAAAGCTAATGAAGTCCTCCACTGTTTCCATCCCCTTGAATGGATTTTCCACTTTATCAGCATATTTTTCTTCTGGAATCGCAAGAAGGCGATCGAGTTGCTCCTCTAACTGTAGCTTCAGTGTATCAGTGGATGGGACATCCTCTGGCCAGTCAGCTGGCTTTGAACCATATCCGAATAGTTGTCCATAGTTGTCAGGTAGGTTACTGCCATTTGGAGAGTCCAATAAGAATTTTTCCGCTGCACTCAATACATGACCAAGGTGCCAATGGATCGTATTGTTGAATCCTGAAGGCTGGACATCCATAAACTCTGGCGATAATCCCTTGATTTCACTTAGTAAACTGCTCCGGGTGACTTTTAACTGGTTTTTTATGTAATTCAATTTATATTCCTCCACATCTTGTTAGAAAATTTCTTCTAAATAAAAGTATAACAAGGTTATGGATATTCACCAAGTTTGAGTGAAAGGGTTTTTACGTTTTTCATTTTTCTTCTTGAAATTGTCAGAAAATTATTTATAATGAGAATATGTTATAAAATCTTACATTTCTGTGTTATATATGTGGGTTGACTCGTTTGTAAATCAGTTCTTTTAGAATGATAGAAGGAGAGAAGTCATGCGTTTAACGGCAAGGGAACAGGAGAAATTAATGGTCGTGGTTGCAGCGGATTTGGCTAGAAGAAGAAAAGAGAGAGGAGTGAAATTGAATTATCCGGAGTCCATTGCCTTGATCACGTATGAAATCATGGAAGGGGCACGGGATGGACGCTCTGTTGCGGAGCTTATGCAATTTGGCCGGATGATTCTATCCAGTGAGGATGTAATGGAGGGGATCCCGGAGATGATCCACGATATTCAAGTGGAAGCGACGTTTCCGGATGGAACAAAGCTTGTGACGGTCCATAATCCAATTCAGTAAGGAGGCTGGGGCATGATACCAGGTGAATATATCTTGAAAAGAGATTCGATTGTGTGCAATGAAGGGAAGCTTGCGACAGGCATTTCTGTCATCAATCGGGGAGATCGACCGATTCAGATTGGCTCCCATTTTCATTTTTATGAAGTGAACAACGGGTTGGAATTTACTCGTGAAGAAGCCTATGGGAAACGGTTGAACATTCCTGCGGGAACGGCGGTCCGCTTTGAACCAGGCGATGAAAAGGAAGTGGAGCTGATTCCTTTTGGCGGCAAAAGGGAAGTGTACGGATTAAGCAATCGAACGAACGGACCGCTTGATGTGGAGGGTGAAGGATGAGTCATGAAATGTCACGGAGGCAATATGCCGACATGTTCGGTCCGACGACCGGGGATTTAGTCAGACTGGCAGATACAGAGCTTTTCATAGAAATAGAAAAAGATTTCACTAGATATGGAGATGAAGTGAAGTTCGGCGGGGGAAAGGTCATACGTGATGGGATGGGACAGCATCCAACAGCTGAAAGGGAAGGGGTCATGGACCTTGTCTTCACGAATGCAATCATCGTCGATTATACGGGCATCTATAAAGCGGATATCGGGGTGAAGGATGGGCAGATTGCGGCAATCGGTAAAGCAGGAAATCCCCTATTGATGGATGGGGTGACCATGACGATTGGTGCGGCGACTGAAATCATCGCTGCCGAAGGAAAGATCGTGACCGCGGGAGGCATTGACGCACATATTCATTTCATTGCACCCCAGCAAATAGAGACGGCATTATCGAGTGGGATTACGACGATGATTGGCGGAGGAACAGGACCGGCAACCGGAACGAATGCCACGACGTGTACACCCGGAGCCTGGAATATCCATAAAATGCTTGAGGCGGCTGAACATTTCCCCATGAATTTCGGTTTTTTGGGAAAAGGCAATGCCTCGGCAAAAGAACCACTCATCGAGCAGGTCAAGGCAGGGGCCATCGGGCTGAAATTGCATGAAGATTGGGGGACCACGGCAGCGGCCATCGATACAAGCTTGTCCGTAGCGGATGAATATGATGTCCAGGTAGCCATCCATTCCGATACCCTTAATGAAGGCGGCTTTGTCGAGGATACGATTGAAGCCATCAAGGGCCGTGTGATTCATACCTATCATACCGAGGGAGCGGGTGGCGGACATGCACCGGACATTATTAAGGCCGCGAGTTATCCGAATATTTTGCCTTCTTCCACGAACCCGACGCGCCCGTATACCATCAATACGCTGGAAGAGCATTTAGACATGTTGATGGTATGCCATCATTTGGATCCCTCCGTACCGGAGGATATCGCCTTTGCCGATTCCCGGATAAGGAAGGAAACGATAGCTGCTGAAGACATTCTCCATGATTTAGGCGTCTTCAGTATGATCAGCTCGGATTCCCAGGCAATGGGCAGGGTGGGAGAAGTCATCCTGCGGACATGGCAGACGGCGGATAAAATGAAAAAACAACGGGGAAAGATGTTGGAAGAGAAAGGGGATGGCGATAATTTCCGTGTGAAGCGATATGTCGCCAAGTATACGATTAATCCTGCCATCACTCATGGAATCTCCGATGTTGTCGGATCATTGGAAGAAGGGAAATTTGCAGATTTGGTCGTGTGGGACCCGGCCTTTTTTGGAGTGAAACCGGATATGATCGTAAAAGGGGGAATGATTGCCCACAGCATCATGGGAGACCCCAATGCCTCCATTCCGACCCCACAACCGGTTTTGTATCGTCCGATGTTTGCGAGTTTTGGGCAAGCCGTTTCGGGTACATCAATCACCTTTCTATCTAAAGCTGCTTATGAAGCGGGAATCCACAAGGAAATCGGGTTGAAGAAAATTGTGAAAACCGTCTCGAATATCCGGAATCTTACAAAGAAAGACATGAAGTTAAACGGGGAAACACCCGTCATCGAAGTGGATCCACAAACATATGAAGTGACGGTCGACGGTGATTTAATTACGTGTGAGCCGGCAGAAAACCTGCCAATGGCACAGCGATACTTTTTATTCTGAGGTGAATAGCATGATTGTCGAAAAGGTGATAGGAAACGTTGAGTCCATTCAAAATAAACCGAAACATATGGAACGGGTTTTTCTAGAAAGCGATGCTTTAAGAAAAAGAATTCAACGTGTGAAAACGGACCATGGCAATGAGATTGGAATAAGGCTCAAGGAAAACAAAGATTTAATGGATGGCGATATTTTGTATATGGATGAAAAGAATATGATCGTGGTTCAGACGATCGATGATGATATCTTAACCATCACGCCTACATCCGTCGGGCAGATGGGCAATATCGCACATCAATTGGGAAATCGCCATTTGCCGGCACAGTTTGAAGGGGATGAAATGCTGGTTCAATATGATTATCTGGTTGAAGAGCTGCTTGCAGAGCAAGGCATTCCCTTTCGCCGTGAGAAAAGAAAGGTAAAACAGGCATTCCGTCACATCGGCCATTCCCATGAATGAACGGTTGTTTCCGCTCATCCAGCTTTGTGATTCGAATTTTCCGTCCGGTTCGTTTTCCCACTCCTTCGGGATGGAGACCTATATACAGGAAGAAAAGATTCATGATGCACACTCTTTCAAAGAATTTTTAAAGGTCTATATCTTGAAGTCCTTATCTTATACCGATGGCCTGGGGTGCCGTATCGCATATGCACTCATTCTGGATCAAGATGAGGAAGGGATTTGGGATTTGGATGAAAAGCTATTTGCGAGCTGTTCTGCCAAAGAATCAAGGGAAGCTTCAAGAAGGATTGGGCAGCAGATGGCAAAGCTTTGTATGACACTGTACCCATCCGATATGTTGTCAATCTATCTAATCAAAATCAAAGAAAAGAAATGTTACGGTCATCCGGCAATCGTCTTTGCACTTGTCTGTACGGAGCTTGGCATTTCCGTGGACATGGCCATCACAGCTTGCCTGTATGCGGCCGTTTCTTCACTCATTCAAAATGCAGTCAGAGGAATCCCGTTAGGACAGACGGCTGGACAATCATTGTTGTTATGGACACATGGCATCATACAATCAGCGGTGGTAGTAATCAAGGGAATGACAGAGGATGAGCTTGGGAGGACTTTACCGGGATTGGAAATCTCCCAAATGAGGCATGAGCAATTACATGTAAGGCTATTTATGAGTTGAATAGAAAAGAGGTGAAAGGTTTGCTCTTAGAAGGGACAAACCGATTATGATGAAGCAGGTTGTAAAAATTGGTGTAGGTGGCCCGGTTGGTGCCGGGAAAACGATGCTCGTCGAAAAGTTGACGAGGGCAATGGCAAATGATTTCAGCATGGCCGTCGTCACGAATGATATTTATACGAAGGAAGATGCTCTTTTTCTCATGAAAAACGGTGTGTTGCCTGAAAATCGAATCATCGGGGTGGAAACGGGAGGCTGTCCGCATACGGCGATTCGGGAAGATGCTTCGATGAACTTCGCGGCGATTGATGAATTGGAGGACCTTCATCCTGATCTTGATTTAATTTTCGTTGAAAGCGGCGGTGATAATTTAGCAGCCACATTTAGTCCGGAGCTCGTGGATTTTTCGATTTATATCATAGATGTGGCCCAAGGGGAGAAAATCCCGCGAAAAGGCGGACAAGGGATGATCAAATCGGATTTGTTCATCATTAATAAAACGGATTTGGCCCCTTACGTTGGAGCTAGTCTTGAAGTGATGGAACGCGATACATTGGCAACACGCGGAAATAAGCCCTTCTTTTTTACGAATTTAAAAGATGAAAAAGGATTAGAGGATGTGGTGAACTGGATTAAATCCGAGGCCTTTTTCATAGGGTTAGAGCAATGAATTGGACCGGTAGCATCCGCTTGACGTCAGTACTGAAAAAGGGGCGGACGATTGTGAAGGACAGTTATCATGAGGGAGCTTTCAAACTGTCCCGTCCTGTTTTTCTCGATGAAACTTCACCCACCTACTTTCTCATTCATGTCGGGGGTGGTTATGTCGGAGGTGATTGCTACCAACAGTTTTTCTGTTTAGAAGAAGGAGCACATTTGACGTTGACGACCCAGTCTGCGACAAAGGTATATAAAACTACGGGAGAACCGGCAAGGCAGGAGACTGAAATGGTATTAAGAAAGGGAAGCTTCCTTACCTACGTTCAGGACCCATTGATTGCATATGAAGGTGCACGGTATATACAAGATACGACCATACATATGGATAAAGGGTCAGGGCTACTGCTCACGGATATCTTCACCCCGGGATGGTCCAAGAGTGGCAAGGATTTTACATACGATTGGATTCGTTCGAAAATGAATGTGTTTTATGATGGGAAAAGGCTGATTATGGATCATGTATTATTGCAACCATCAGATCAGATGGAATCCATTTTGTTATTGGAAGGATACAGCCATTTTGGTTCATTATTGTTCATACATGATGGGCTAAGTGAGGACATGATTACGCAATTAGAAGAATCGCTATCTGATTTCGGGCAAAAGGCAAGAATCGGTTTTTCGAGATTGCCTATACGAGGACTGATGGTAAGGGTATTGGCGAATCAAACTCAGTTAATCGAGAAAATATTCGCCGTTTCCGAGAATCTTTTACGGAGCCTTGCATTGCAGAAAGATGTTGTGTTTTACCGTAAATACTAACTTATTAATAGACGGGATTGAGTGGTATGGAAATGAGTTTATTGCTAGTTTTAGGAATCGGATTTTTATTAGGCATCAAGCATGCTCTTGAACCGGACCACGTGATCGCTGTTTCGACCATTGCCAGCCGAAGCAAGAAAATCTGGAGGTCGTCGCTCGCCGGGGTGTTTTGGGGAATTGGTCATACACTGACACTCTTGGTTTTCGGTGTCGTCCTGATCCTGTTGAAAGATGAGATACCGGAAGCTTGGGCAATGTCACTCGAGTTTCTTGTAGGAATCATGTTGGTGTATCTAGGAATGACCACGATTTTTTCCTGGAAGAATGCTCATGAACATGACCATTTTGAAAGAAATACCTACCTGAAATCGATGTTCATTGGGGTCGTCCATGGACTTGCCGGAAGTGCCGCGATGGTCCTTCTTACGATGAGCACGATAGACTTTGCCTGGCAGGGAGCTTTATATATCATTGTTTTTGGGGTGGGAACCTGTTTAGGCATGCTCTTGTTTACGACCATATTGAGCATTCCTTTTGTGACTAGCGCTTCCTCAAAAAAAATGAATCGCTCTCTCGTTCGGTTGACGGGTGTGGTCAGTACGGTTTTCGGAATTTATTATATGTATAACCTTGGTGTGAATGAACAGCTATTTACGATTTGGTTTGGTTGATTCACTCAAATATTCGAGTCGGAAACTTTCAGGCAATCAGCTTGGAGGTTTTTTCCTCTTTCAACTTGAACAATCCTATTATTTTCCATGGGTGAACGAGTATAATGAATATATGGGAAAGTAGTTTGCTCTATAGGGGGTGGTGGTAATGAAGTGGAGATTAATGTTATTCGCACTATGCCTAGTATCATTAACATTTGCTTCGGGTTGTTCTGATAGGGAAGAACGTATTTCAATCCAAAAACGAATAGGAAAAGATACATATAGATTTGAAGCCTATAAAGAAAACATAAACATGAAAAAGACTGTAAAGCCAAAAGAAATTTTGGAAAATGTGACGTGGAAGGAAAATCCCATGGAGAAAGATGACCGGAAAGCAGATTTCATCTTCTACTTTAATGATCGCAACTTTGGGGATGAAATCCCTGTTTACTTTGTGTGGTTGAATTCCGGTGAACATGTGCTGGAAGTTACGAAAGACGATCAAAACAAGTATGTGCAATTAAACGAAGAAGACTCTGCTGTCATCTTGGACTTACTACAATAACCGATTCTTATAAGAAATGGGGGAGAAAAACATGAAAAGTAATCATCCGGTTTTACATTTTCCCAAGACGGGCGTTGAGAAAATGATGGATATCATTTCACTTCTCTTCATCGTAATCAACCTGGTTTATTTAATCAGTGTATGGAACACATTACCCGCCGAAGTCCCGATTCACTTTAATGGAAAAGGAGAAGTGGATGGATGGGGAGGAAGAGCGTTGATTTGGCTCCTTCCTACCATCAGCCTTTTTTTATGGGTTGGCTTGACGTTGATGGAGAGGGTCCCGCACCTTTTTAATTACCCAATCGAAATAACCGAAAAAAATGCTGCATTTCAATATAGAAATGCTCGAATGATGAGTTTGTTTTTGAAGGTGGAGATCATCCTCTTTTTCCTGTATACGAGTTGGGAATCGGTTCATGTGGCGATGGGGAAGGAAGAAGGCCTCGGAACATTAGCTCTGTCCATTTTCCTGATCTTGCTTTTAGGTTCCGTCGCTTTCTTTGTAACCCGGTCGGTCCGTAACGCAAAATAAACCGGGTCTGCCGTGATGAAGACCCGGTTTAAACACCCCGTTTTTAACGGAGTTCAGTGACCTTGTTTTTTGAACGTAAAAGTGGCATCGTACAGCAGCGGAAAGAGCCACCGGATTTGATGATTTCACTTATATCGACTTCAATTACTTCATATCCCCGTTCTCGAAGTTGCTTATTGACCTTTTTATTGCAAGGAAGACTGAATAATTTCTTGTTTCCGATGGAAAGAACATTCGTGCCCAGCGTGAATTGTTCATCTCCGTTCACTTCGATCAGGTCATAACGCGAACCTAAAAAGTCTAGTTCCTTCTTGGTAAGGGCATCAGGGAAAACGAGAGCCTCGGTCGGTGAAAGAATATTGAATATGCAGTCCAAGTGGAGATACTTTGCAACGAAAGGAACCGGTATGACCTCGTATTCGGGTAATAAGCTCTGTACTTCCTTAATGGCCTTCTCATTGGTTCTATCGCTAATGCCTATATAAATCGTATTTCCATCAAGAATAACATCCCCACCCTCAATATTTCCTTTCCTTATATCGAAGTATGGGATTTCATTTAATTCAAGCCACAGTTTCAATAATAGTTCTTCGCCTGAACGTATCGCATTTGCCATTTCGGCAACATAAACGGTATTACCTATGGTAAAGCCGATATCCCTAGTGAAGACTTGTTCTGGATATGTAGATTGGGGTGGTAGTTTTATGACGTCCACTCCTTCATTCCTTAGAGCCGTCACAAAATTTGCATGCTGTTTCATCGCTAATATCCTATCTATGTTATCCTCTTTAAATTCTTTTTGAGTTTCATTGATGATTTCGCGTATTTCCATATACCTTGGTTCACAGACGATTACCTGAGAAAGGATAGAGTATTCACTTGTACAGGAAGCGTCGAGTTCCTCATTAAGATTGTTTGCCATGGATTAACTCCTCTACATATCATTTATCTATACTTTACCTCTATTTTCTATAAAAAAAACAAAATAGAAGTCGATTTATAAAATAAAATGTAAAATCCTGATCAGTTGAAAAAGGATTATTTTTGATGTGGTCGAATATATAGATGGAAGCGTTTTCTATATAAGGAGGAGATTGTTATGATGGACACTCCATTGATTATGACGCAAATCATTGAGAGAGCTGAAAAGTATTTCCCGAAAAAAGAAGTGGTCTCCCGTACGGACGGCGGGGTCCATACATTTACGTATGCAGAAACTGCCCAGCGTACAAGAAGGCTCACAAGCGTTTTCGAAAAAATGGGCATCAAGACCGGTGACAAAATTGGAACACTGGCATGGAATCATCACCGACACCTGGAAGCTTACTTTGCCATCCCTTGTCATGGAGCGGTCCTCCATACAATCAATATGCGTCTATCTCCTCAGCATATTTCTTATATCGTCAATAGTGCGGAAGATCGCCTTTTACTTATAGATCCAGATGTGATTCCATTACTGGAAATGATCAAGGATGAGCTGACTACGGTTGAAGGATACATCATAATGACCGATGAAGAGGCGCTTCCCGAGACTACTTTATCACCCGTCTATCATTATGAAACATTATTGGCTGAAGGAAATCCAGCACAGCCATTCATTAAGGATTTGGATGAAAATGCTCCAGCAGGTTTGTGTTACACATCGGCCACAACAGGGAACCCAAAAGGAGTCCTTTATTCACATCGAGGGATTTTATTGCACGCGATTGCATTGGGCCTGGCTGATTCGACGGCAATAAGCGAGCGGGATGCAGCGCTTCCGGTCGTGCCGATGTTTCATGTAAATGCGTGGGGCATGCCATTTGCAAGTGTTTGGTTCGGAACGAAGATGGTCTTGCCGGGACCGAACTTCACACCGAAAATATTGGCGGAGCTCATTGAAACCCAGAAGGTCACAATTGCGGCCGGCGTTCCGACAATCTGGCTTGGGCTGTTGAAGGAGCTTGAGACGGGAAATCATGACACAAGTAGTATGCGCACCATTTTATGCGGTGGGTCGGCTGCCCCCAAAAGCATGATCAGGACATTCGAGCAAAAATACAATATCCCATTCCTTCATGCCTATGGAATGACTGAAACAAGCCCGCTTGTATTCGTTGCGAAACCGAAGAGCTACCAGGATGACCTGCCTGAGGAAGAACTTTATGACCTGAAGGCCAAACAGGGACTTGTCGCGCCCATGATTGAAATTAAAGTCGTAGGCCAAGATGGTGAAGTGAAGCCCGATGGAAAAGAGATGGGTGAGTTACTTATAAGAGGACCTTGGATTGCCAATGAGTATTTTAAGGATGAACGATCAGAGGAAACCTTTAAAGATGGCTGGCTCTATACCGGTGATGTCGTCACAATCGATGACGAAGGGTTTGTCAAAATTGTCGATCGGACGAAGGACTTAATCAAAAGTGGAGGCGAATGGATTTCCTCGGTTGATATAGAAAACACCTTAATGGCTCATGAAGGGGTTTTCGAAGCAGCTGTCGTTGCCATGCCGCACGAAAAATGGCAGGAACGGCCAGTCGCCTGTGTCGTTTTAAAAGACGGGTACAAAGACCAAGTGACGCAGGAAGACATCCTTGAATTTTTAAAACCACAGTTTGCGAAATGGTGGCTACCGGATGAAATCATTTTTATGGATGAAATTCCAAAAACGGGTGTAGGAAAGTTCTTGAAAAGGGCGCTTCGTGAACAGCTTAAGGATACATACCTGCAAAGTTGAACGCTAAGAGAACCATGGATAGGAAAAAAATGAAGGAATGAAAAAGAGGAGGAAAATTAGTGAATATTGAATCGACTTCATCTACAGGTACTGTTTTAGTTACATGCACGGAGAGAACGGCGACGGTCACTTTGAATCGCCCGGAGTCCATGAATGCAATAAATCCAGCCATGCTAAACGACTTTATTTATGCCCTTAAGGAAGTGGGCGAGAATGAAGATATTGACGTCGTCATTTTAAAAGGGAATGGGAAGGCATTCTCTTCAGGTGGAGATATCAAGATGATGCTTGAATCCGATGAGGAAAATGGTTTTGATAGCCTCATGGATGGAATAAGTGAATTGGTTACAACCTTATATTTCATGCCTAAATTGACCATCAGTGAAATCCACGGTGCAGTGGCAGGTCTTGGCTTAAGCATTGCCCTTGCAACGGATTACCTCATTGCGGACTCACAAAGCAAGGTGGCCATGAACTTTATTGGTATCGGACTGATCCCAGATGGCGGAGGACACTTCTTCCTTGAACGCCGTCTTGGTGAAGTGGGGGCGAAGGAATTGATTTGGGAAGGAAAAGTCCTTACCGCCCATGAGGCAAAAGAAAAAGGCCTCATTCATGAAGTGGTGGAAGGGTCCTTGGAACAGGCGGTCGAGAAAAAAGTGCAGATCTGGCTGAAAAGTCCGGTACAGGCGATGATTAAAACGAAAAAGATCCTCAGTGAAAAAAATCGTCCCTTGTTAATAAAAATGCTTGAAATTGAAAAAGCTGCCCAAATGAAAATGCGTCAAACAGAAGATCATAAAGAGGGAATCCGAGCTTTTGTCGAGAAAAGGAAACCCGTTTTTATCGGGAAATGAAATCAGAGAGACCGTCAGGATGACGGTCTCTCTATTTTTATCCCATTCTTAGATTATCCAAAATATAAAAAAGCGCTTCCACTTTTCAACCGTTTAACGATGAAAGAGTAATAGTGCCCCTGCAGGTGAGGTGCAGCGGTGCGTTTGATCTTGATAATTTTTTTCATTCAGAATTTTTTGACCGATTTCTTTTGCCTGTTGATCAGTTTCAGCGGTGAATGCTTCGTCTAAAAGCTTTTCCCCTGTCGGTTCAAAAACGGTTAATTTATATACTTTACTCATGTTAAAACTCCCCTTTTCTCATCAATGACCGTTCAATCATTTTTCTGTATAGCATATAACCTGTTAATGAAAATTTTATCATTTTATGTCATTTTTGACCATTATTATATAAGGACGTGGAATCTTTCCCGAGAAGGCAAGTAAATGTACCAATTTATGTGAATATCTTGGGTAACTAAATTAATCCTATAGAATATGAAGTATTTCCTTTACTAAACAAAAATTTATAAATGATATAATAATGAAGAAGTAAGTAAATGATGAATGTGAATGAGTTGAAAGGGGATTTTTAAGAAATGACTGTAAGAATCGTAAATAATGTTACTGAATTGATTGGGGATACACCAGTCGTAAAACTTAATCGTTTAACCGCGGAAGGCGATGCGGATGTATATGTCAAACTGGAATATTTCAATCCAAGCCGAAGTGTAAAAGACCGGGCAGCCTTTAATTTGATCCGTCAGGCTGAGCTGGACGGGCTAATTCAACCTGGGGCAACGATCATCGAGCCGACTTCAGGGAATACGGGAATTGGTCTTGCCATGAATGCTGCTGCCAAAGGCTACCGCGCGATCATGGTCATGCCGGATAATATGTCAAAAGAGAGAATCAATATACTGAAAGCCTATGGAGCGGAAGTGGTCCTTACTCCAGCGGCAGACCGGATGCCAGGTGCGATTCGAAAAGCGGAGGAGCTAGCCGCAGAGATTCCTAATAGCTTTATCCCACAGCAATTTGAAAACAAGGCTAATCCAGATATTCACCGGGTTACGACTGCAGTCGAGATATTGGACCAAATGGATCGGAATCTCGATGTGTTTATCGCAACTGCTGGTACAGGTGGAACAATTACAGGAACAGGTGAAGCTTTGAAAGAAGCGCTGCCTGAGCTAAAGGTTGTTGTCGTCGAGCCTCAAGGCTCACCTGTTCTTTCAGGAGGGAAACCAGGTCCTCATAAGCTTGTCGGAACAAGCCCAGGTTTTGTTCCAAGCATTTTAAATACGGATGTCTTTGATGAAATCCTTCAAGCAACGGATGAAAATGCCATATCGACAATGAAGGACATGGCTGCGAAGGAAGGTATTTTAATTGGGCCTTCAGGTGGGGCCGCTGTCTGGGGTGCCCTTCAGGAAGCACGCCGCCTTGGAAAAGGAAAACGCGTACTATGTATTGCACCGGATAATGGCGAGCGATATTTAAGCATGGATATCTTCAAATAAAAACAAAGACCGAATGGAGTGCATCTAAAAAGTGCCTGCGATTCGGTCTTTTTATTTATAAAATGGTCTATACTGTTTTCACCTAAACTAACTGGAATCATTCCTGTCATTAAAATGGGAAAGTATGTTCTGGATATGATAAAATAAAAGTAAATAAATGTTAGGGGACGAGGTGGTTATGGTGAGTGCCGTTACGTTCATTCATGCGGCAGATCTTCATTTGGACAGCCCTTTTTCAGGATTGAGGAATTTGCCGGCATCCATATTAAAAGACATCAGGGAAAGTCCATTTAAGTCTTTTCAAAGAATTGTGGAGAATGCGATCTGTCGTCATGTCGACTTCATGGTGATATCAGGTGATTTGTTTGATGGGGAAAATCGGAATCTTCGGACACAGGTCCGTTTTCGGAGTGAAATGGAAAGACTTCAGCAACATGGGATTCCGGTTTTCATCGTTCATGGGAACCATGATCACCTTAGTGGCTCTTGGATTAAAGTGGACTTTCCTGAAAATGTGCATATTTTTTCAGACGAAATGGAAGTCAAGCGGTTTGAAAAGATGGACGGAACAACAGTCCATTTATATGGCTTCAGTTATCCACGGCGGCATGTAACGGAACGAATGATAGAATCGTATGTAAAATCAGAAGCTGCCGATTATCATATCGGCCTTCTTCACGGGAATTTAGAAGGAAATTCGGATCATGGAAACTATGCTCCCTTTTCATTGAATGAGCTTACTGAAAAGGACTTTGATTATTGGGCATTAGGTCATATACATAAGCGCCAGGTCGTTTCAGAATATCCACTTGTCATCTATCCGGGAAATATACAAGGGAGGAATCGGAAGGAGTCGGGTGTAAAGGGCTGTGTGTTGGTCGAAATGGACGGAGAAGAAAAAAGGCACTCCTTTATCGAAACATCCGAGCTGATATGGGAAAGTGTACTCTTTAAAGTCCCGGCAACCGCTGGCTTTGATGATCTTTATAAGCAGTGCAAGGAGATGATCGGGCAAAAACGTTCGGATGATAAGGGTTATCTCCTCGACATCCAGCTGGATGTCGAGGATCCTTTTGTCTTCTCACGTGAATTACTAGAAGATTTAACCCGGCTTTTACAGGAAGAGGAAGAGCAGGAGCGATCATTCGTGTGGGTACATAAGATCACCCTTCAGCCATCTTCCTTACGTAAAGCGGGAAAAAGGCTGACACCTTTTACAAATGAAATATCCAAATTGACTGCTGATTTTGCCGATATAGAAAAGGTCCTAGCGCCACTTTACAAACAGGCTGCATCAAGGAGATTTCTCGATGCCTTGAGTCAGGAAGAGGAGCAAGAGCTCATGAATGAGGCTGAAAGATGGCTGTTGCAGGTATTTGAATCATAATGGTCAATTGAAGGAGGAACCCGATTTGAAAATTAAAGACCTCCATGTTTATGGCTATGGGAAACTGGAAAACCAGAGGTTCTTAGAAATGGGGCAGCTGCAGGTTTTCTTTGGGGAGAATGAGTCAGGTAAATCCACAATCATGTCATTCATACACAGTCTTTTATTTGGTTTTCCAACAAAGGTTCAAAATGTTCGGCGATATGAGCCTAAACTTCATGCCAAGTATGGCGGGAGACTCACGCTTATTACAAAAAAAGATGGTGAAGTCATCATAGAACGGGTGAAGGGGAAGGCAACGGGAGATGTGAAAATCACATTCCAGGATGGGAGAACCGGAGGCGAAGAAGAGCTCAATGAAATTCTTCATGGCATGGATAAAAACTATTATCAGTCCATCTTTTCTTTTGACCTTCAGGGGTTACAAGGCTTGTCAGCCCTTAGTGAAGGGGACATGAGTAAATATTTACTTTCGGCAGGCCTGATAGGGAATGATCGGTTGCTGGAGGCTGAAACGAAGCTACAGAAGGAGATGGATCTCCGGTTCAAACCTTCCGGGCAGAAACCACTATTAAACGTGAAAATAAAAGAGCTTAAGGAATTGGAGAAACAAGTCAAAGCTGCCGAAGTGGAACAACAGTCTTATACTGTTTTGTGCCAAGATGAAATCGAGCTGAATAGTCAACTGGCCAGCTGTCTGGAACAAATCCAAGAGATGGAGAGAAAACTTGTTGAATCGAGATCTTTTTTACGAATTAAGCCATTATTCGAGGAACGCCGGGAAATTGAAGCAAGATTGAATGACATCGGGGACATGAATTTTCCTTCGGATGGTTTGAGGCGGTTAGAGCAGCTGCAAGCCGTTGAAGTTCCATTAAATGCTCAACTGGAGGCCTTGAATGAGAAGGTGCGTAAAATCGAAAGGGACCTTATGCAAAATGAAAGTGGTTCGTTCCTTAGAAAGCATAAAGAAAAGGTCGAATTTGCCATCGAACAAGGGGCGATGCTGGATAAGCTAGAGCTGGAAATAAGGAAAGTAGAACATGAAATTCAAGCTGAAGCAAAAAAAATCGAAAGGATTAAGCAGGATTTATTTTGGGATGCTGCTGATCAAGATATCAGTAAGCTTGATACCAGTACGTTCATGAAAGAAAAAATAAAGAGAGCGGAAAGGGAAAAGCATCATTTGCACCAAAATGAAAATCTGCTTGATGAAAAATACAGTCGGCAAAAAGTGGGCCTGGACACGACGGAAGCACAGATGAAGGAATTAAAGGCAAAACTTATGCCTTCGGAAAAAAGAAACGAGTTGGAAGCCATCGTCAACAAACGACAGGATTCCAACTTTGACGAAGTGAAAAGGCAATTTCTTGATGAGCAAATTTCAGAGCTGGAGGACCAACTAGACTCCCGGAAGAAGCGACAGGATCATCATAAGCGCTTCCACTTACTAACTGGTGGGTTGATTGTCCTCATATGTGTGATTGCGATAGGAAGCTTCGTCAAAGGCCAGAGCCTAGGCGGCTTTATTTTACTGAGTGCAGTCATTGTATTGGCTGTTTCTCGGTTCCTTTCCAAAGGTGACGATAGTCTGGTTGGACAGTCTGCGCAACTTGAGCAAGCGAAAAGGAAACGAGCAGCGTTGGATCGGGTCGATAAGTCTCACGGAGACATGAGTGCAGAGGCGATGGAGCGACTCATCAACCAAGATTATGACCTTCAAAAACAGCTGGATCATGAAATGTTTAAATATAAAGAACGGGAGGATGCCTTCGAATCCACCATCCAGGAATATGCCGCATGGGAGGAGAGAAAGGTCCAGCTACTAGAAACCGTGAATGCCATCATGACTTCTTGGGGCTTCCCGCATCCAGGTTCGGACGTCAATCTAGAGTCTACCTTTGACGAGTTGGTGAAGTGGAAGGCAGCAGTTGAAAGAAAGAATGAATATATCGAGACCCATCGCTTATTAAAAGCCGATTTCCATAGTATATCGGATGCATTATTTGATTACGCCTTACAGATTGGCAAAGAGCCATCCACATGGAGGGATGCCATCCTAACGTTGAAAAAGAAAGTCCACCTCATGGCGGATCAAACAGCCAAGTTGGTGCAATGGAAGCAGGTACTCAGAGATTTAATGAGTGAAAAAGAAAGCCTGATGCTGGAAAAAGACTATCTTGAAAAGGAGAAGGACCAGCTATTTACGAAAGCTAAGGTGGATAGTGAAGAGACATATCGTGAAAAAGCCATTTTGGCCGATGAAAGAATCATGCTGCAAAAGCAATGGGAATTACTCAACATTCAATTGAGCCAAGCGGATATGCAACCGGAACGAATCCAAACACTTTCCGAACAAGGAATCAGCGTTTATTCGGTTGAAAACTTGGAACAAAGACGGAAGGATCTAGTAAAGGAAAAAACAGTTTTACTGGAGAACCAAGCTGATACCCGATATAAGATCAAACAGTTGGAGGCAAATGGCGTTTATGAGGAGTTGCTGCATCGTTTCCATGAAGAAAAAGCCACTTTTAACGAGGAAGCAAAGGAATGGGCAAAATTGGCATTGGCTAAAGGCTTATTAAATAAAACCCTGGACCGATATAAAAGGGAACGGCTTCCAAAGGTAATCGCGGAAGCGGAGCGACATTTAGTTTTTCTAACGAATGGTCGCTACCAAAGAATCATCCTGGAGCCAAAAGGTGAAGGGTTACGTGTAGAGCGGAGCGATGGGTTGAATTTCGAGGCCGAGGAAGTCAGCCGGGGAACGGCTGAGCAGATTTATGTATCCTTAAGGCTAGCACTTGCCGATCATACTTTTGCGGATGATCCTTTTCCCCTTATCATCGATGACAGTTTTGTTAATTTTGATGGGAAGAGGACAAAACGGATGCTTGAGCTGTTGAATAAGGTATCCCAAAGGCGTCAAGTTTTATTTTTTACGTGTCATGATCATAATTTGCACCATTTCGAGGGAACTGACGTGATTCATCTGTCCAAGCAAGTTTTGACTCCAAAATGATCATATTTTATCCTCCCCGACATAAAATGAAAAAAACCTATAATAAAGAGAGTGAACGAATTTGGACATGCATGATTTTTTGAATCGATATGATGCTTCGCTACAGTTACTCATCGAGGATGAATTTCCTGACAGACGGTGTGTTGGCGGGAAGTATTCGGTTTCGAAACATACCATCACGTTATATAAAAAAGATATCGAAATCCAATTGCAACGTTTACTTGGTTCCCTCGAAAGGCTTGAGGAATATGTATGGATCATCTTTGCCCATGAGATGGGCCATGCATTGGACCCGGACCTTTCCATGTTGAGCATGGAATTGGTTGGTCCGAGTAAACGGGAAACGCTCTATCAAATAGAACTCAATGCATGGAACATTGCAGGTGAATTGATTCCATTCATCGATCAAGGCTTATTTAGTAGAGTTAGGGATGAGTCGCTGAGCTATTGTACAAAAGACGTACTTGTTGGTTGAAAACCCTCCGGAATTGGAGGGTTTTTTGTTTTCACATCGACTCATGACTTCGAATGGAGATAGTTGAAGGGTCTTCGGGATTCCTATGGACGCGTATGTCGGTTTCCAGTATATAAGCTGAAGGATCTGAGCGTAAATGAAGGCATCGTTCTTTTTTTAAATTGACATTGAGAATCATTTTCATTAAACTAGGATTAATAGACTAAAAGGGGAGTAGTATAATGAGTCCATCTCTTAAAACCCAGTCTTTATCATGTGGTAATGCTGAAAAATCAATTATAAATGGAATGAATATAGAAATGCCTCAACCTCATAAGGTGTCACCTTCAATCGAAGAAGAGCTGCAAACGTATCGGATTTCCTTTAAAGAGGAGATAAACAATCCAAGAAACGTGGAGGATATCGAAGAACTGATCGGTTATGCAATAATCCGCTCTGGAGCAGATACTCCTAGGGTTGCCGCTTCCATGTGGTTCAGGCGTTATGCATTTTTTATTACGGCACAATTGTACATGATCAGTAAGCATCGGCTTGTTTGGAATGGTTCGCTTTCTGATTTGGCCATTCTGGATGATCCTGCAGATGTGCAATGGTTTCCAAAATTCTGGCTGAAAGACAATAGTTGGAGCGATGTTCCGGAGAAGGAAAGCCAACAAGCATTACATACTGTATTAAATAAATTTGGCGCTGATGTCATTGTCCCACTTTCCAAATCTACTAAAGTATCAAGACTTATACTTTGGGAAAATATATGGGGGTATACGGTCTGGATGTATTCAGAGTTGTTGAAGCAATGTGATATCAAAGATAGAGTGGAAGCCGATATCGAAAATCTGCTGGATGATGAAATCTGGATGGGGATGGAAAAGCGGTCACCATTCAAACGCTTCATCGGGGAAAAGACGGTACCTGAATCCATGAATTCTTATAAGCGTGTGACATGCTGTTTATATTATCAAATCGAAGGTCAAATGAAATGCCCTTATTGTCCCAATAGTAACTGTTGAATGATTTGTCTAGGAACCAGGCTGTAAGTAAAGCCTGGTTTTCTTATGTGCACTTTAATAGAAACTAAACGCACTAACCAAATTGGTATGTTATAATGTTGATATTTAATTGAACGGAGGCAGTCGCATGAACAATGGGATCATTCATTATGGAATTGGTGAAGTAGTAGATATATATATGTACATCAAAACGAGTACAAAGGCGGTTGCGAGTAATGGCAAGCCATTTTTGACGCTGATTTTGTCTGATAAAACGGGTGAAATCGAGGCTAAACTCTGGGATGTATCAGAGGCTGATGAAAAAACGTACAGTGCCGAGGCTACGGTGAAGGTACAAGGAGAGGTTCAGAATTATCGCGGTCGGAGTCAATTGAAGATTCGTCATCTTAGACTGACTACGGATGCTGATGGCGTCACAAAAGGCGATTTGATTCAAACGGCACCTCTAAGTCAGGAAGAAATGATGGAGACCATCACCCAATTCATCTTTGAAATGAGAAATCCGAATATCCAAAGAGTGACTAGGCATCTGGTCAAGAAGTATCAGGAAGAACTCTTAACATTCCCTGCTGCCACTAAGAACCATCATGAGTACATGTCGGGCCTAGCTTACCATGTCGTGTCCATGCTGGGGCTTGCAAAGGCCATTTCAGGCTTATATCCATCCCTTGATAAGGACCTTCTATATGCCGGGGTCATTTTACATGATTTAGGTAAAGTCCATGAGCTATCGGGTCCTGTGTCGACTGTTTATACGGTTGAAGGGAACCTGCTTGGCCATATCACGATCATGGTGAATGAAGTGGGCAAAGCTGCGGAAGAACTTGGAATCGATACCGAAGAAATAATGATTTTGAAACATTTAGTTTTGAGTCATCATGGAAAAGCGGAATGGGGAAGTCCGAAACCGCCAATGGTGAGGGAAGCGGAAGTCCTTCATTATATAGATAACATGGATGCCAAAATCAATATGATGGATCGGGCCCTTGAAAAAGTGAAACCAGGGGAATTCACCGAAAGAGTCTTTGCACTGGATAATCGTTCATTCTATAAACCAACCTTTAAATAATGAATATGCTTCTTTCCTAACCTGGAAAGAAGCATATTTTTTTATCTCCTGCATATGCTCTAGTAAAACAATGGGGGATCTTGAAAGGAGAATGGACATGCCAATATGGATCTGGTTCGTGTTTATTGGAATCATTGTCAGTGCCGTTATGTCAATATGGACAGCGAGGAAAGAACGCATGATAGACGAAGCGTGGATTGAAAAGGAAGGGCAGAAATATATAGACCGTATGATAGAGGAAAGAGAGAAACGAAAAGAGGCCTAAGATAATAGTAAAAAGCGACAGGGGGTGGTCCCTGTCGCTTTTTACTATTATTTTTCTGTAGCAGTTTCGGATGTGATGGAATCTTTCAATTCTTTATCCTTGACCTTCACGTCTGCTTTTTTAATTTCGGAATCTAAAATATTTTGAACTTTAGTTTGGTCAATTTTAGCCACTTTTAGTTTATATTCAAGATCCTTTTTCATATCTTTATACGATTCTTTTTCTTTCTTATCCTGCAATTGGATGATATGGTAGCCAAATTCAGATTTTACTGGCTTGGAGATTTCGTCTTTTTTCAGCTTAGCTGCAGCTGTTTCGAATTCCGGAACCATTTCACCTGTACTGAACCAACCAAGATCTCCACCCTTTGCAGCCGTTCCTGTATCAGTGGAATATTCTTTCGCAAGTGCGGCGAAGTCTCCACCCTTGTCCAATTTAGCTTTGACTTCTTCAGCCGTTTTCTTGTCTTTCACAAGAATATGTCTGGCTTTAAGGTCTGGTTTGTAGTTTTCGTAAGCTTCTTTCACTTCCGCTTCCTTCACGTTAATGTCCGCGATGGCCGCTTTTTCTTGAAGCATGCCGATTCTAAGTGCACGCTTAAGATCTGCTTCACTATTATATCCAGATGAAGCTAAAGCCGAGTCGAAGTTTTCGCCCATTTGATCTTTAAGCTCTTTTACTTTAGCTTTAACTTCTTTATCCGTTACCGTGTATTTATCTGAAAGAACCTTTTCGTATACCATTTCCTGAAGGACTTGGTCACCGTATCTGTCTTTCATCACATTGTAAAACTCTTCTTTTGATATATCTCCAGCTTTTGATTCCACTACTGCTTCTTTGTCGCTGTTGCATGCTGTAAGTCCGATCAGTCCAGCAGCTACGGCAACCGATAATGCCCACTTCTTCATTTAGTAACAACTCCTAATTTTTAAGTTTCTTTTTTTTGTAATTATTCGATTATCCACAAAACTAACTATAACATATTTTGGCTGTTTTACAAAAAATAATATATTGATGTACCTTTAAGAATTTCAAAAAAACTGGGTGTATGCCCACCCATATCCTGAATCCCTACATATGATAAATCGAAGACAACAATGGAGGTAGTTTTATGGGTAATCGATATGGCAGTGGGTTTGCTTTATTGGTTGTTTTATTCGTCTTATTAATGATTGCTGCGGTCGCATATTGTTAGCCGAACACAACATTAATATGAAAAGTGCCCACTCCTTTTGGAATGGAGATGAATAGGATAGGGTAGCCGCTCATGAAATTTACACATGGTGAATAAACCTGATGAAATGTATTTTTTTTACGGGTTATAAGAGTGTGCATGAAAGTAATCTTAATCTGGAATGGGAAGGAGGAAGATCAATGTCTGGAGGAGTTGGTGGGGGCTTTGCCCTAATAGTCGTTCTTTTCATCCTATTAGTAATCATTGGCGCATCCTGGTTATAAGAAAAGACAAAAAAGACGAAGCCGTGTGCTTCGCCTTTTTCTTTATGTGGATAGAAGCGTTGGAATACCACATTAATGCAGGTATGTAATGATTATTATCAGTATATACGCAAGGGCTTCCCTTTACACATATAAAACTTCAATATAGGAGGATAATAACAAAATAGTGATCAACACATTAATGGTCCTGAATACTTTAGGTTGCTTTTCTTCAGAGATTTCCTTTTGAATACATAAAGAGTTTGTCATTCTATTAATATTATAAAGAATCACGATAGCAAAAATAATAAACCAGAACGAGATCAAAAAATCCCTCCTTGCATAACATCATGTATAAATACGATACCAAATATTAATGAAAAAAGATACCTAAAAATCTTGGTAGCGTCGGAAGGAGGCAATATTCATTTTTGGACTAGGATATCGTATCCTTCTCCGTGCTCCTCAATGAAGGATCGCCCGGGTGATCCTATCAGGTTCTTGACATAAATGAAATCCGACACGCACAAACCTGTATGCAAAGATAGTAAAATGGTGAAATAATGGGTGTAGTGTGGGAAAGCCACGGCGCAACCGATAAAAATAAAGGACATGATGAAAAAGGGTAGAACCAAGGTGATAAGATAGAGATTTTTCCGAATCGGATGATGCACGTATACTTTGCATGTAAGTACGAGATGCCACCTGAGGGACCATGATGTTTTTACCTTTTTACATATTAATCTCATAGGTAAGTAGTGTAATAATTTGTGAACAGGATATAATAAGAGCAATAAGCTAAAAAATCCCATCGTTTGATCGTCATACAAAATGACATGGGGTGAAAATACGCTTAATAATGTATATATTAAAACAAATGACATCATTATAGTGAAAACTGTAAATAGGAGTAGACGGCAACTCCCATACTGTTTTGAAAGGTCAATTGTTTTCCATGAATTCATGTTGAAATCAGCCTCCATAGACCCTTAAATTTACTTACATACATTACGATGAATGAATGGAAAAAGCAATAGGTTTTATGGATTTTGTTTTTAGATAAAAAAGGATGGAGTTTCCAGGCTCAGGATTGGTGGGGCATTTCGTGGAGTAACGAAAATTAACTGAAAAAATAATAATGGATTTTGTATGCATATGCTAAATAATGATTGATTGGGGACTATAGAATGAGAAGTGTAAATGAGGAAATCGAAATACTCCGTTTTCACCAGCGACTGCTACTAAAGTTAATTCATAATCCACAGGCAAAATTGGATTATCTTTTCGTGGAAAAAAATTTCACGAAGAGGGAAGCCGAAGAATTACATGCCTTATGTGATGTATTGAGCAAACGCTTTGAAATAGAAAAAGCGGAAGGGTACATGAATTTTCGACCGCTTTTTAGTCAACTGGAGAAAAATTTGAATCCCAAAACAACTATAAAAGAATGCATTGAGGCTTGCCTCTCACAAGGTATATATGTATCGTTCATGAAGGAAATGGCTAAAATGTGAGATTAAACGGCCTCAGTTTCTTTCTCTATCTTTTTTTTTGTAATTTTGCCCTCCACGTCAGTAAAGTCCCGATCGATGTTAGCAAAGGATTTTTCGAATATTTCCATGAAATCTTCCCCATAGATATTACGGATGACAGCCATCATCTCAATCATTTCGGGGAACTTACCGTAAAGTTCACGAAGGGGCATCGCTCCGGAGAAAGCGGAGTTATTACTTGGTTCATAAGTCTCCATTAAATCAAGTATGACTTTTTCTCCCTCATCGGTGATTTCGATATACGTGTTTCTTTTATCATTCTCTTTTTTTGAGAACGTCAAGAATCCACGTTCTTCCAATTTCTTAGAAAAGTTAAAGGCAGTAGAAACATGCATGACCCCAAACTTGGCCACATCGGAAATGGAAGAGCCATTAAGATGATAGGCAATCCATAGAATGTGGTGCTCATTAATGTTTAAATCATGAGGCTTAATCCATTGTTGCCAGTCTTTTTCAATTGATTTCCATAAAGCTTTACTTAATTGAGCGATTCGCTGACTGAATATCATTGCTTCTTTCATAGAATAATTTTTATTCTGCATCTTATGGGCTCACCTACTTATCAGATTCTGTATATATTATTATGACAATAAAATAAAAATTAATAAAGAGAATATTAGCAAAATTTTTAGAAAATTTAATAATCGCCAATGAATTCTCCATTTTTCCCTAAAATACGATGTATTTTTATGGTAAAAATGGAGATTCGACAATGTGCTTCCTTTTGCCTTCAGTTTTTAGAAGAGGGTATTGTTGTTTCCAATTCTCTTAAAGATTCCTCTATTTCTTGAACATTCCTCAATAACTCCGTTTTATTCGGTTCGATGTCCTGCTTCCAGTTCTCTATGACGACTTGTACATCCGAAATGAAAGTTTTCACCGTTTCTTTGCTAATTTGAGTCGCTTCCATCGTGTCCTCTTTAATATTCAGCAATTTAACCTTCAACTCTTCAATCGTTGTTTTAATTTCATCGGAATTTGTTTTAATGCGACTCCGTAGGTCTTTCCCTGAAGTTGGTGTAGAAAGTAATGTGGCTGCACCCGCTACAACTGTTCCGGTAATAAAGCCGATCAATAATGATTTTGCCTTCATTTAGAATCACCTCATTTTATAATTATTCATTTCGCTTAACATGGCCTAAATCCCTGCTAGGAAAAACATCAATTGGAAATTATGTTATATAGGGATATAAATGCTATTGATAACAAAATACCATAATTTTCTTCCTTATGGAAGAGGATCTACCATTTTATCTTTATATCACAAAAATATTTTTTTAAACTTCTTTCTTTCAATAATGATAGGGAAACCAAGCGTGAAGACTCTGGAAGTTTACATATAAAGGGAGGTTCAGCATATAGATAATAAAAAACATGCTGTCGGCTCTGTTGATGGCATTGGTGGGTTTACAATGAAAATGATATTTTTATTAGGTCTACTATGCCTGTGCGGGATGGGGTATTTTTTAGCAAGAGCAAAACATCCAGGGAGTTACCCCCCTAAGAGGGTGCTTCAGTCCAATGCAGTCATGCTGGGGGTCCCAGGTGCCTTTCTGCTTTTGGTCTGGTTATTATGGGTTCTTGTTCATTAAGCGCCCGAATGGTTTTAAGATGAGTTGGCGAGATCTAGTGGGTGTTGGTTCGAATCCAGATAGGAGTGTAAAAAAAAGCACCGGGCATCCGGTGCTTTTTAAAGTATGTTAATCCTGCTGATTAAGCATGAACGGGTATCTTTGTTTTTTTTACAATGCCATTCACAATTGGATAAATAACGATGATTGCCACTGTGTTAAGCAGTACGGCAGGAAGTACGACAGCTCCGAATAATGCAACGAAAGGTCCTGGAAGGGAAACGATGTAATAAGCCGAACCAAGGAAGACAGCACCAGATATGATGGTTCCTATGGCAGTCAGGATACTCACGCTGATAACGGAAGTTGAAAACTTCCTAATCCCGATGAATAAAAGGTAAAACAAAAAGGCTGTGACCAACTTATCGATGATATTGGGGATTTGTCCTCCAGGGAATGTCGTTGTCATGGCAGAAATGGCTCCAGCAGCCAGGGCGACGATGAATACATTCTTTTTCTCGGGAAACAGTACAATCGCCAAAAACATCATCAGCAACATCATGTCAGGCTTCATTCCTAAGAAGAATCCAGGAATGATAAAATGGAGGGCTGCTCCAATCCCAATTAATAGGGACATCGACACAAGGGTTTTCGTTTTCATTTACTCATCTCTCCTATTCTCATCTCAACTAAATTTCTTCAACAATGCCCTATTGCTTGTTGCAAGAAGTTTAAAATATTATATCATAGGACCTAGCCTTTTAGAAGTCAAAATTACCTACATATCAAAGGGCTTGAGTTTCTTTTGCGCTGTAAGATTCTTGGAACTTTTTCATGAACGCAGCAAGTTCCAGACAATGGGAAAGTGGAACGGCATTATAAATGGATGCCCTGCAACCTCCGATGGAGCGATGTCCGTTAAGCCCTACGAATCCAGCTTCTTTTACTTCCTTTAGGAACTGCTTTTCAGCTTCTTCTGTTGGAAGCGTGAACGTAACATTCATATGTGAACGGCTATCGGAAAGGGCGTGTCCTTTATAGAAGCCATTGCTGTTATCAATGGTATCGTAGATGGCTTTAGCCTTTTCTTCATTGATTTGTGCGAGTTTTTCAACACCGCCTTGTTCTTTTGCCCAATCCAATACAAGGGATAATAAGTAAATGGCCAATGTTGGCGGTGTGTTGTATAAAGAGTTACTTTTAGAATGAATAGAATAATTAAGCATGGAAGGAATCTTGTCATTATCAGTTATTAAATCTTTACGGATAATCACGACCGTGATTCCTGATGGTCCCAAGTTTTTCTGTGCTCCCGCATAAATGATGCCGAACTTACTAACATCAATTTTTCTGCTAAGGATATCGCTCGACATATCAGCCACGAGTGGGACGCTTCCTGTTTTAGGGAATTCCTTCCATTGAGTGCCGTAGATGGTATTGTTGCTTGTAATGTGCAAATAGGCAGCATCTTCATTCATTTCGATATCAGTAACTTTGGGAATGAACGTATATGTATCATCTTTAGAAGAGGCAACGACCGCTGTTTCCCCAACTTTCTTCGCTTCCTTTAAAGCCTTTTCCGACCAAGAACCAGTCAGGACGTAATCTGCACGTTTCCCATCTTTCAATATGTTCATGGGAATCATGGAAAATTGGAGGCTGGCTCCACCTTGCAAAAGCAAGACTTCGTAATTGTCCGGAATTTCCATGATTTCTTTCAGCGTGTTGATCGCGTGATTGTGAATTTTTTCGAATTCTGCGCTTCTATGACTTAATTCCATGACAGACATGCCAGAATCCTCGATATTCAACCATTCATTTTGAGCTCTTTGTAAAACTTCCAATGGAAGGGCAGCAGGCCCCGCGTTAAAATTACGTGCACGTTTCAATGTGTGTTCCTCCTATACAGTAATGTGTGAAAGTATGTAAGACTATATATATCCTAACAGAAAACGAATTTAAATAGGAGGAAAATTTAGAATTTTTAGTGTGGGAAATCATTATGTAAAAACATGTAAAAAATAGGCCCCTAAAGGAATCAGGAACCTATTTGGTCTTGGCATTTCCCGATATAAACAAAAAAGGGAAATGTTATTTGATGTGTTGCGAAATGGAATCGGCAATTCCTTTTAAAGCTTCAGGAGTATACTCGCTTGTATGGGTTTTCCAAACGGCACCGAATCCATCATGCTCACCATGGCGTGGAATCAAGTGCATATGGAAATGGAAGACGGATTGTCCGGCGGCCTCTCCGTTGTTGTTTAGGATATTCAATCCTACAGGCTCGAATTCCTGTTTCATGGCACGGGCAATTTCCGGTACGACTTCAAACAGATTCTTGGCGATCTCAGGTGTTAACTCATAAATGTTTTCCTTATGTACTTTCGGAATCACCAGTGTATGTCCTTTTGTTACTTGGCTGATATCAAGAAAGGCAAGTACATGTTCATTTTCATATACTTTCGTACTTGGAATCTCTCCATTGATGATCTTGCAGAAAATGCAATCGCTCATATAAAACACTCCATTCACTATTTTGGTTAATCGTACCATAGCATGATTCCCCAGGAAAAGAAAAAACATAAAAACAGGATGCAACGAAAACGTTGCACCCTGCCTGTTTGAAAAAGGGGAAGTGGGCTTCAATTATATATTCGCATTAGCATCTAAATTCTCTGCGACAAACACCTCATCTACAATAGAGTAAAATTTTGGTCATCTGATTAGAGATTCTGCATTCAAAGCAACCATCTCCTATATCTTTAAAGTTTTTTAACTTCCAAAGTATATTCGATAATGAATGAATGATTTTTCAGCTTTTACGTGCAAGAGAACCATCTCCTTGCTCGAAACGATTTTAATAATGAAGCTTCTGGTATCGTTCAGTTATACGTCTTTGACTGACACCTCATTTACAATTTTGAATGTGAATAAATTGTAATGGAACTTCTGGGTATTTCAGTGTTATACGTCTTTAACTGACACCTCATTTACAATATGATGTGAATCACTTGCAATGACTAGCCCCTTCTTCCTTAATTATGATGGCCCAGAAGTAAGAAAAATATAATTGGTTATTTTTAGGAAATTTTAAATTAGATACACTCGACTATATAAAAACAGGAGAATTTGGTAAAATGGTAAAAAGAACGTTTATATAGAAAGGATCGTTTATATGTCCTTATTGGAAATTAAGCAACTAGTTGGGGGATACACGAAAATACCCGTACTGAAAGGAATAAGTTTCGATATTCAGCCTAATGAGCTTGTTGGGTTAATCGGACTCAACGGTGCTGGGAAAAGTACGACGATAAAACACATTATTGGACTCATGGAGCCTAAAGGTGGAAGTGTCTCGATTCATGGAAAAACACTCGCCCAAGATCCTGATACATATCGGAAGCAATTCACATATATTCCGGAAACACCTATTTTATATGATGAACTGACGCTTGAGGAACATTTGAAGCTAACGGCCATGGCTCATGGTCTGGAAGAATCCGAGTATAAAGAGAGAATGACCGGTCTCTTGAAGGAATTCCGCATGGAGAAAAGGCTTAAATGGTTTCCGGCCCATTTTTCTAAGGGCATGAAACAGAAAGTCATGATTATGTGCGCCTTTTTAATACAACCATCATTATATATCATCGATGAGCCATTTGTAGGCCTGGATCCACTAGGCATTCAATCTTTGCTTGATTTGATGAGGAAAATGAAGGAGAGTGGGGCAGGTATATTAATGTCGACGCATATCCTGGCTACTGCGGAACGTTATTGCGATTCTTTCATTATCCTGCACAACGGAGAAATACGGGCAAAAGGTAATTTGGAGCAGCTTCGCGAACAATTCTCCATGCCTGGAGCCACGCTAGATGATTTATACATCCAGTTAACGAAGGAAGAGAACGGTCATGAATAGTCAAGGTCTCTGGAAGGAAAGGTATATTCTCTACATCCAGGAAATGCAAAAATACCTTCGTTACATTTTTAACGGTCACCTCGTTTTCGTGATGGTGTTGGTTTTAGGCGGTTTGGCTTATTATTACAGTGACTGGGTGAAAACACTGGATGGTGATTTTCCGGCTGAACTGATCATGGCCTTTGTGTTGGGCATCCTTGTAACTAGAAGTCCCATCAATACATTCTTAAAAGAACCGGATACCGTGTTTTTACTGCCGCTTGAAACGAAGATGAAAAGCTACTTCAAAAATTCTCTGATGGTCAGTTGGGTCATGCAAGGATTTTTGCTATTAATCATGTTAATCGTATTCGTACCATTGTATGCAAAAGTTACGGGTGCAAGCGGTAAGCAGCTAGGGTTCATACTCGTTGTGTTACTCGTATTGAAGTATCTGAATTTGTCCATGCGCTGGCATGTGCTGAAGTACCAGGATGTATCAGTGAGCCACTGGGATTCGATTCTCCGCCTGGTACTTAATGGCGTCATACTTTACTTTGTATGTTCCAGAGCCCATATCCTATATGTACTGGTCACCTTCGTATTGCTGATTGGCTTATATCTGTATTACCGCAGTGCCACTAAAAGCCTTGTTTTGAAGTGGGAACGTTTGGTGGAACTCGAAAACAAGCGGATGACATCTTTTTACAGAATCGCGAATATGTTCACGGATGTTCCTCACTTGAAAGGGAAGGTAGCACGCAGGAAATGGATGGACTGGCTTTTAGCCTTCATCCCATACGGTGAAAAATCCACCTATAATTACCTGTATGCCCGCACATTGCTTAGATCGAATGATTATGTAGGTCTATGCATACGGTTAACGGTAATAGGCGGCATCATACTTATGGTGTTTACTAACATCTGGGCGCATTTAATCGTCACTTTCTTATTCCTATTCATGACAGCCCTTCAGCTTTTACCAGTTTGGAAGGTGCATGAATGGAAAGTCTGGGTATCCTTATATCCATTGCCCGCAAAAATGAGGGAAGCCGCAGTCATTAAACTTATATCCTATTTCCTTTTATTTGAGGCTGTACTGTTTTCCCTCATCCTTTTAATAAAAGGAGAATGGGTTTCCACTTTAGCCGTATTGGTTCTAGGGATCATCTTCATTCTGGGATTCAAAAAGTACGCCACCAAAAAAATCAAGAACTTTTAAACGCGAAGCTGATTTTTCTTTTGAAAAGTCAGCTTCATTTTTTAGAAATTAAAGCTAAAACTTGTATGGACGGTATATACATGAAATATGGAGGTGGGAAAAATGGATGCATACGAGCAAAAGGCGCTATCTGAACTCGCCTCATGGACAAAGAAAGTCAATAAGAAGTCAGGCAAGTTTGAGCGGGTTTCCAAAAAGGTTCAACTCAAAGTGAATAGTTATATCCCGACAAAGGTCCATAAAATGATTTCCGAGAGCATTAGAAGCATGGTGGGGGCTGTGTTGTCAGGATCTAAGTATATATCCAAAGAAAAAAACGTCATGCTGTTATCTTTGCAACAAAAGGAAGAGTGGGTAAAAGAAAAGGTAACGAGCCATCGTAGAACGGCGGTCATTGAAGGGGTGGGGACGGGTGCGGCAGGCCTATTGGTTGGGATGGTCGATTTCCCCCTGCTATTAAGCATAAAAATGAAGCTATTATTTGAGATTTCCCGCCTATATGGATTTGACCCAAACGAATATGAAGAACGATTGTTCATCCTTCACGTCTTCCAAATGGCTTTTTCAAGCGAGAAAAAGAAAATGGAGACTTTAAGGGTCATACAGGACTGGAATAGGGGCAATCACCCGGAAATCAATTGGCAGGATTTTCAGCAAGAATATCGCGATTATATTGATGTGGTCAAAATGTTCCAGCTTGTTCCGGGGTTTGGCGCGGCCGTCGGTGCCTATGCCAACCACCATTTACTTGAACAGCTTGGGGAGACGGCGATCAATTGTTATCGGATTCGTCTTTTATCCAGTAAAGAATGATTAGAGTACCCGTCGGTTTCTATTTAAAACTTCGTTTCACTTTTATGAACAGACATGAATATAGTTATTTTTCATACTATATATTGAGGTGAAAACATGCCAAGAGTAACTTACCGAAGTTCGGATGTAGATTTAATGGCAAGGATGATGAGGGCAGAGGCCGAAGGTGAAGGGCTCCAGGGAATGTTATATGTCGGGAATGTCATTGTGAATCGTGCTGTAGCAGATTGCTTAGACTTTAAAAATGTTAGAACAATCCCTGAAGTCGTCTATCAGGTTCAAGGAGGAAATTATTCTTTCGAAGCGGTTCAAAAAGGAAATGTATTTTATCAAAGATCGAGAGAGGCTGAAAGAAGATTAGCAAAAAGGAATTTGGAAAGTTGGAGAGAACACCCAGCGAAATATGCTCTTTGGTACTTCAACCCATATGCTGCGTGCCCTCCAACATGGTATGACCAGCCTTTCACCGGCCAATTTAAAAATCACTGTTTTTATGAACCAAAACCTGGAACATGTGAAAGTGTTTATATGGGATAGTTTTTGGATGTTCCGTCCATGTTACAGTTTTTTAAAGAACACGCTTGTAGGTGCTTCATTTCGTGCAAAAGGGAACCCCTGGAATTAATGGGGTTCCCTTTTGCTGTTCGGATAAGTGAATGCCTATCCTTTATTCGCAATAGTGTCTTGTTCTTTTCGTGGTTGTTTTTTCTTTTGATAAGTGACTGCCGCGGTACCTAATGTCTTGGCAGCTATAAGCATGGCCCGTTCATCAAAGTCGAATAGGGGATGATGGTGTGGATAAGTAGGGTCTTTTCGTGGTTGGGCACCAGTAAAGAAGAATGTTCCTTTGACATTCTGTAAATAATAAGAAAAGTCTTCACCTGTCATGTTTGGCTCAACTTCCTCTAGGAATTGGACTTCTTTGATTGAGCTGGTGCAATCGATAAGGAACCTGGTCTCCTCTTCATGGGTGACGACCGCTGGATAGCCTTGATGGAATTGGTAGTCATAGGTGCAATCGGAAGAAAGGCAAATCCCTTTAACGACCCTTTCTATTTCTTCACGAATGAAAGAACGGACATCTTCTTTGAAAGTTCGGACTGTCCCAACTATCTTTGCTTTGTCTGCAATGACGTTAAAGGCATTATCCGCGACGAAGGAACCGATGGTGATGACGGCTGAATCCAATGGGTTAATGCGACGACTGACGATTTGCTGTAAAGCGACCACGAGCTGGGAGGCAGTCACGATGGCATCCCGTGTATTATGAGGTTGTGCACCATGTCCTCCTTGACCTTGTATCAGGATTTCAAAACGGTCGGCTGCCGCCATTAGCGGTCCATATGCGTATTGAATGGTTCCTGTCGGGGCCGTTGCCCATAAATGAGTACCGAAAATCACGTCCACCCCATTTAAACAGCCTGCTTCGATCATTGGTTTAGCCCCGCCAGGAGCATACTCCTCTGCATGCTGATGGATAAAGACATATTCACCTTCCAATTCATCCTTCAGTGCATAAAGGGTCTTGGCAAGAACCAGAAGAGTCGCGGTATGGCCATCATGTCCACAGGCATGCATGACGCCAGGAACGGTGGACTTATAAGGAACTTCCTTTTCATCCTGAATGGGAAGTCCGTCAAAATCGGCTCGCAATGCAACGGTCTTACCGGGTTTACTACCATAGATCTTTGCCACTACTCCGTTTCCCCCGACGTTGGTTCGAACATCTATCCCTAGTTTCCGATAAAACTCGGCGATAAAGGCAGCTGTTTTGGTTTCATGAAAGGAGAGCTCAGGATATTGGTGAAGGTATCGTCGGATCGATACCATCTCCCCGTAGGACTCCTCGAGAAGAACATCTAATTGTTCAATCATCACAAACCTCCTAATCATTGGATTATTTGTAAATAGTATATCATAATTAGAGGGAGTAAAAGGGAAATCGGTCATACATAAAGGAGCATTTATGATGATTAAATATTCGAAGCTTGCTGCCATACTAATATGCTTGTTCATTTTCATTATGATCATGAACGAAGTAGAAAAAGGAGTCATATTACCCTTTGACAGTACTATTTCGAGAATCTTTACAGGGGTGGATACTACATATTGGTTTCCTTTTTTTAAAACAATCACTTATCTCGGCTCATCCATTTTTATAGGTTGTGGCAGTCTTGTTCTCGTTCTATATTTATGGTTTGGAAAGAAGGATTACACGGCAATGGCAGTCGTCTCGATAGGAGTAGCTGGAGGCGACCTCTTAAAGAGATTGATAAAGAAATGGATCCAAAGAGATCGTCCTGAATATAGCTTGGTGGAAGCTCCGGGTTTCAGTTTTCCAAGCGGGCATTCCATGGTAGGGATGATCTTTTACTGTATGGTTGCTTATTTCACCATTAAAGCAATAAAGTCCAAATCACTGAAATGGGTAGCCGGCATTGGATTTCTTTTGCTAATCCTTCTCATCGGAATGAGCAGGATCGCCCTTAGAGTCCATTTTCCTACCGATGTCTTGGCTGGCTTTGCCCTCGGGGTGGCGTATAGCGTAGGTTGTCTATCCATATATCAATGGTTTAAGAGGAAAGAGGTTAGGGGAAAAGAGGGGCCTTGAAACCAGGGGCAAGGGTGATTCGTCCGTTTTTTGCCAGTCTTAAAAAAGAAAAGGCCGATACCCAAAAATGGGTGGCCTTTTCATGTATGGTTGATGCCTATTCATCGGAATCCTTCACTAAAGTGTATTGGGTCAGATAGGCTTCGCCTGAGAACATTTTCTGGCTTGAATTGGTTACCGGGGAATTGGATCCATTATTATGGAAGGCTTGCTCGAAGGAGCTTGAGTTCTTCCAACTTAAAAAATTCGTTTGTTTTTCCCAAATGGTCAAGATGACGTATGTTTCGGAATGGATTGGCCTTAGGATACGAAGGGCGACAAGGCCAGGTTCCTTTTCAATGAAACCAGAAATATTTTTAAAGCGATGCTCGAATACAGGACGGCCCTCTTCGCTGACAGGGATATTGTTCATGACGACATACCCGTTTTCAGGAAGTTCGCCCGTGCCACCCACGACTTCGTATTTACGTGGCGAGGCAAAAATGGTTTTACTTGTTGTCTCATGTAAGAGAACGGTAGTTTCCGCATTTTGCATGAGCAATATTTTTTCAGCTGGATGCTTATCTTTTTTTATTTTCATGAAATTGAATGTGCCTGATGTGATGTATATATTCATATTTTCCCCTCCGGTAGTTAATAGTAGTCTCTATACCCATTTTACCCAACAGGTAATGTTTTTACCATGATCCTTCAACTGGTTTTGTCACTTCGTTTGCTCAGGTTTTTATCGAAAAAGGTCGAATTTCTGACAAATACTTAGGTTGGCTATACTTCTATATTAGAAAAAGCTATAGTTTAAGGAGATTCAATTTGAAATTCAACTACCATCTGATATTCTATGTAAGTGATACATAAAAAAAGGAACGTTGAGTGTGTGAAAGGTGGATATTAATGAGTATGGATATTAAGAATGATACATTTTTAAAAGCTGCTAGAGGAGAGAAAACGGATCATGTGCCAGTTTGGTATATGCGTCAGGCAGGTCGTTCACAGCCGGAATACCGTAAATTGAAGGAAAAGTATTCTCTTTTTGAAATTACACATCAGCCGGAATTATGCGCTTTTGTAACAAGATTGCCTGTTGAACAATATGATGTGGACGCAGCGATTTTATATAAAGATATTATGACACCGCTACCAGCATTGGGCGTGGATGTTGAAATCAAGTCAGGAATTGGTCCAGTCATTTCCAATCCGATACGATCATTGAAAGATGTTGAAAAATTAGGGGAATTGACTCCGGAAGAAGATATTCCTTATGTACTGGATACGATTAAATTATTGACGAACGAACAATTGACTGTCCCATTGATAGGGTTTTCTGGTGCACCGTTTACGATCGCTTCCTATATGATTGAGGGTGGTCCATCGAAAAACTATAATAAGACGAAAGCATTCATGTATTCCGAGCCAAAAGCATGGTTTGCGTTAATGGACAAGTTAGCGGAAATGATCATTGTCTATGTGAAGGCACAGATTAAAGCTGGCGTTAAAGCCGTGCAAATCTTCGACTCATGGGTAGGTGCTTTAAATGTCGAGGATTATAGGGTGTTCATCAAACCTATCATGAATCGTATATTCACTTCGTTACGTGAGGAAAGTGTACCGCTAATCATGTTCGGTGTCGGGGCAAGCCACTTGGCATTGGAATGGAATGACCTTCCTATCGATGTAGTAGGACTGGATTGGAGATTACCTATTTCACAAGCAAGGGAAATGGGCATTCAGAAAACGGTTCAGGGGAACCTGGATCCTGCCATCTTATTATCATCATGGGATATCATAGAGGAACGTGCTAAACAAATCCTTGATCAAGGCATGCAACAGGATGGCTATATCTTCAATTTGGGACATGGAGTATTTCCTGATGTGAACCCGGAAACATTGAAGAAGTTGACCGCTTTTATACATGAATATTCATCAAGCATGAAAAAAGGCTGAGCGAATCATTTGAAACGCACTGGCTAAAAGATGCAAAATAGATTAATCGAAATTTTCTAAAGAGGTGTAATTTCATGACAACGAAAAAAATGGGCCTTTTAGTCATGGCTTATGGAACTCCGTACACAGAAGAAGATATTGAAAGATACTATACGCATATCCGTCACGGAAGAAGACCGAGTGATGAATTAATGGATGATCTTAAAGGGAGATATAAAGCAATTGGAGGTTTGTCCCCCCTTGCAAAGATTACAGCAGGGCAAGCTGAAGCGCTTGAAAAACAATTGAACTCCATCCAGGACGACATTGAATTCAAGGCTTATTTGGGCCTTAAGCATATCGAGCCATTCGTCGAGGATGCGGTTAAACAAATGCATGATGACGGCATCACGGAGGCGGTCAGTATCGTATTGGCTCCCCATTTTTCAACTTTCAGTGTGAAGTCCTACAATGGACGGGCGCAGGATGAAGCGGCCAAATATGGCATGAACATTCAATCCGTTGAAAGCTGGTACGATGAGCCGAAATTCATCCAGTATTGGGTGGATCAATTAAAAGGCGTAATCGGGAAAATGACGTCAGAAGAACGTGATAATTATGCCTTGATCGTTTCGGCACACAGTCTTCCGGAAAAGATTTTACAATTGGGGGACCCATATCCGAAGCAGCTTGAAGAGACGGCAAAATTGATTGCCGAGGGTGCGGGTGTCTCCAATTATGCGGTAGGTTGGCAAAGTGCTGGACAGACGCCAGAACCTTGGCTTGGCCCTGACGTTCAAGATCTTACAAGAGACCTTTATCATGAAAAAGGATTTAAGGCTTTCATTTACATTCCTGTAGGATTTGTAGCAGAGCATCTTGAAGTCCTATACGATAATGACTATGAGTGTAAAGTGGTTACTGAGGAAATCGGGGCTGGATATTACCGTCCTGATATGCCAAATGTAAAACCGGCATTTATCGATGCCTTGGCTACCATTGTTTTAAATAAGCTGGATGAGAAATAATTTTTAAAAAGAGGGCGATGAATGGTGGATCAGCCTATAAAAACGATTGCCATAATCGGCGGAGGGATAACCGGACTTGCTTCAGCTTATTATCTTCAAAAAAGGTTGAGGCAGGAAGGTCTTCCTCATGAAGTGCTTTTAATAGAAGCTGACCCTCGCTTGGGCGGGAAAATAAAGACCACCGTAAGGGATGGCTTTATCATCGAAAGAGGACCAGAATCATTTCCAGCCCAGAATTCACATGTAGTCCGCCTAGCGAGAGAAGTAGGTATGGAGGAACAGCTTGTAAGCATGAAGGATGGCAGTCTTTCCGTGTTAGTACGGGAAACGCTCTATCCTTTACCAAAGGGTACTTTAATAGGAATTCCGATGCAACTTGCTCCCTTTTTAAGGACCCAATCCATCAGTCTTTTCGGAAAGTTGAGAGCTGTGGCTGATTTAATCCTGCCTCGTTCTAAAGAAAAGAAGGATCAGTCGTTTGGCGGTTTCATCAGAAGGCGACTGGGTGATGAGGTATTTGAGAACCTAACAGAACCGGTGTTATCGAACATTGTTGCGGGGGATCTGGACGGAATCAGTCTAATTTCCACGTTTCCTGATTTCTACGAAACCCAGCAAAAGCATCGTAGTCTCATCATGGGCTTGAAGAAAAATACAGCTTCCAAGGAATATTCCACGACAAGAAGAGACCAGCAAACGTTTAAAGCAGGGATGGAGTCGTTCATTCAGGCAATAGAAGGAAAACTTGCCCCTGAAACTTTCCTTAAGGGCGTAAGGGTAAGGGAAATTGACAAAGTGAACGATGAATATGTCATTCAATTGAATAATAATTCTGCGGTTCATGCCTCCTCAGTCATTGTGGCAACGCCCCATCAGGCTAGCTATAACATGTTTGCGAATTACCCCTACTTTGATATGCTGAGGGAAATGTCAGCCATCAGTGTAGCTACAATCTCTTTGGCATTCGATGAAGACGCATTTAATATGGAATTAAGGGGTAGCGGTTTTGTGGTGTCCCGAAACAGTGATTATACAGTTACTTGCTGTTCATACACTCATAAGAAGTGGCCACATATGACACCGGCCGGAAAAATTCTACTTCGCTGTTACATCGGACGCTCCGGTGACGAAACGGTGGTAGACTTATCAGATGAAGAAATCATAAGGATTGTATTGGATGATCTGAACAAAACGATGTCGATAACCAAGGAACCTGACTTTGCATTGATCAGTCGATGGAAAAAGACCATGCCGCAGTATACGGTCGGTCATAAAGAAAAGGTTGAACAGTTAAAGAAAAGCATCAGAACTGAACTACCCGGTGTCTTTCTTGCCGGCAGTTCTTATGATGGTTTCAGTTTGCCAGACTGCATCGGTCAATCCGAGAAAGTGGTGAAGGAGGTCTTTGACTTCATTCAACAAGTCGATGCCACTCCAATAAAAACAGTGTCTGTCCATTGATGGGTAGTCACTGTTTTATTGATAAACGGGAAGGCCAGTGAATCATATATTGGTAAATCGATTGAATTACAAGAGATGTTTTGGTAAGATATAATAGAACTTATTGACTGTTTCTTTATTTTGGTCAGATTTGGGGTGAGGAATGTCTGTTGATCGTAAAAAATTGATTTTAGAAGCTGCTACTAAATCCTTTTCTCTCTTTGGATACAAGGCAACGACGATGGATCAAGTAGCTAAAATTGCCAATGTAGGTAAAGGTACGATCTATACCTTTTATAAGAATAAAGAAGAGCTGTTCAAAGAAATTGTCCAACGGATGATAGAGGAAATGAAGTATGAAGCTGAACAATCCTTCGATCAAGAATTACCCTTCTTCGAGAATCTGCATAGAGCTGTGTATCGTATTCTGGAATTCAGGCAGGAACATCAATTATCCTTGAAACTTCTTCAGGAAGAAAGGGAAATTGGGACGCCGGCTGTTCAGGATATGGTGAATGAAATGGAAGAAGCCATAGTGTCGTATATTAAAGAAAAACTAATAGCGGCGATTGAAAAGGGTTACATTCAGGACTGTGACCCGGAGATAACCGCTTTCCTCATGTTAAAAATGTATCTTGCCCTCATTTTTGATTGGGAACGGTATCATGAACCATTAGGGAAAGAAGAAATTGCCGAGTTATTCAAAGTATATTTATTCAAAGGGTTATCAGTTACTTGATAATTCTTTTTTTTGTCTTTTGACCTTCATACCTGTGTTCATCTGTTGTAAAAGAACAGATAAAAAGACGATTCCAAAAAAGGAATCGTCTTTTTATCTGGGGATAGGTCAGTTGGTGTAACCCTATATGGATCATCCTACTGGATGGTAAAACACTTAAACTCTCATTCTCCAGTAAGGCAATGATCACATTGGTTTCCGTAACATTCGTGCTGTTCTTCAATTTTCTTTCCACAATCCACACACTGCTTTGGAGGTAAGTTTCTAAAGAACTCTACGCTACTTTGAATCATGAACATCATCTCCTGAATTTTTTTATTAATCTGATTTCTATAGATTTATTGTATTATAACAGAGTGATAATGTCAACGAATGTTTTATAACATATATGAAAAAGATGAAATGAGGGGGAGAATAGTTTATATTTATGGGGAAGTCATGAGAGAATAAAGGAGTGCCAAAGATGAAAATCACCGTAATTGGCTGCTGGGGCGGCTACCCAGCTAAAAATGAGGCAAGTTCCGGCTATTTGCTTGAATATGAAGATTTTCGCATTCTGCTCGATTGTGGAAGCGGTGTTTTATCGCAGCTACAAAATCACATGAAACCTGAAGAACTTGATGCGGTCGTGCTATCACATTATCACCCAGACCATGTAGCGGATATTGGTGTCTTACAGCATGCGGCACTAATACAGCAAATCTTGGGCAGTGAAAAAAGGACCATTCCTATATATGGCCATGATTTGGATACTACGGAATTCGCAAAGTTAACATATAAGGATATTACAAATGGAGTGGCCTATTCCACTGATGAACCTTTAACGATTGGACCGTGCACTTTTACTTTTATGAAGACGAAACATCCTGTGCCATGCTTTGCCATGAGAATCGAAGCTGAAGGTCATGCCCTTGTTTATACGGGGGATAGTGCCTATATGGATGAATTGGCTGAATTTGCGAAGGACGCCAATGTTTTATTGTGTGAAAGTAATTTTTACAGCAACATGGACGGCACGAAGGCTGGTCATATGACGGCAAGGGAAGCGGGAATGCTCGCCGATAAGGCCGACGCCCAACTTTTGTTGTTGACCCACCTCCCACATTATGGAGACCTCAACCAACTCAAAAAAGAGGCTTCCGAGGTTTTTAAACGGGAAATTGCTATAGCCAAAAGCAATCTTGAATTTCAATTATAAAAATATTTGAACGAACAAATGGATGAAGAACGCCGACAAGGGGGAGCTACGTTGCTTTTTATTGATAATAAAGGTATTACAGATCCACAGATTAATTTAGCTATTGAAGAATATGCGCTCAAACACTTGAATATTGATGAAACTTTTCTTTTATTCTACATAAACCGTCCGTCCATCATTATCGGGAGGAACCAAAATACGATAGAGGAAATCAATTCGGATTATGTTGAAGAAAACGGGATTACCGTTGTCCGCCGACTTTCAGGGGGAGGGGCTGTTTATCATGATTTGGGGAATCTTAATTTCAGCTTCATCACGAAAGATGATGGGGACAGCTTTCATAATTTCAAAAAATTCACTGAGCCGGTCGTTCAGACGCTCGAAAAATTGGGAATACATGCTGAACTAAGCGGACGTAATGATATCCTCGCCGAAGGAAAGAAAATTTCCGGTAATGCGATGTTTTCAACGAAAGGCAGGATGTTCAGTCACGGTACCTTGCTGTTTAATTCGGAAATGGACCACATCGTTTCGGCCTTGAAGGTGAAGAAAGATAAAATTGAGTCAAAGGGCATTAAATCGATTAGGAGCCGGGTTGGAAATATTGCCGACTTTCTTAAAGAACCGATGTCAGTGGAAGAATTCCGTTCTTTCCTTTTGAAGAATATTTTTGAAGATAGTGAAGTCATTCCGGAGTACGTTCTAACAGAGGACGACTGGAAAAGAATACACGAGATCTCAAAAGAAAGATATCAAAACTGGGAATGGAACTACGGGAAGTCCCCTAAATTCAATGTGCAGAATTCTCATAGATTCCCCGTTGGATCGGTGGATATCCGTCTAGAAGTGAGCAAGGGAATCATTAGGAACTGCAAAATTTATGGTGACTTTTTCGGAGTGGGGGAAGTTACGGATATCGAGCAAAAACTGATCGGCGTCCGGTATGAAAAGGAATCGATTAATCGTATTTTAGATGAAATTGATGTCCACCATTATTTTGGCAATGTAACAAAAGAAGAAATTTTAGCACTCATCTTTTAATGATTACAAAAGCTGTCCTCGTAAATGGGGACGGCTTTTGTGTCTATTTATGACAATAATTGCTTAAAAATGGATAAAATTGTTGATGTTGGTTCTTTCTTTTACTATAATAAAAATGTATTTAGTTTGCGTTAAAAATGAATGACTGCTCATTCATGCTATGTACACAGGGGGAGGGAGAACGATGAATTTATCTGAACAGCTTCATCAAACAGCTTTAATAAAGGCTGATAAGCCAGCTTATTACTTTATGGATCAATCCACTTCATATAGAGAACTGGATGCGGCCGTATCAAAGTTTGCAGACGAACTACATAAGCTTGGTGTCTCAAAAGGTGATAATATTGCCTTGCTTCTCGGCAATTCTCCACATTTCATTATTTCGATGTATGGCGCACTACGAACAGGGGCCACTGTCATACCTGTTAATCCAATCTATTCGCCAGATGAAATCGGGTATATATTGAATAACGGTGATGTCAAGGTAGTGGTGGCTTTAGACAAGCTTTCACCATTATTGGAGAAGTTGAATCCGATTCTTTCAAGTGTTGAGAATTACGTCATTTGTGAAACGCAACCAGATAATGGGGAGATGAGTAAACTTAGCATTTACCCTAAAATGAAATCGTTTACACAGATGATAGCATCAGGGGATGTCCAGTTCAAAGGACCCGATTTAGATCCGGAAGACACAGCCATTATTCTATACACATCGGGTACTACTGGAAAACCAAAAGGAGCCATGCTTTCCCATAAGAATATCTACTCGAATGCACACGATACGGGTGAGTACTTAAACATTACGGAAGATGACCGTGTAGTGACAACGTTGCCCATGTTTCATGTATTCAGCCTGACTGTCGTCGTGAATGCCCCATTACTAAGCGGGGGCACACTGTTGATCGTTCCACAATTCAGTCCGAAGGAAATTTTCAGGCTAATCAAAAAATATGAGGCGACGGTCTTTGCTGGTGTTCCTACCATGTATAATTTCCTGCTTCAATATCCTGATGGTACGGCTGAAGAACTTGAATCATTACGTTTTTGCATTTCGGGAGGCTCGGCTTTGCCTGTATCCCTTCTTGAATCCTTCGAGAAAAAATTCAATGTGAATATCTCAGAAGGGTATGGTTTATCCGAAGCTTCTCCCGTAACCTGCTTCAACCCCTTGGATCGCCCAAGGAAAGCAGGCTCGATTGGAACCAATATAGTCAATGTCGAAAATAAAGTCGTGAATGAATTAGGAGAAGAAGTAGGGGTCAATGAAGTTGGCGAGTTAATTGTCAGAGGGCCGAACGTAATGAAGGGGTATTATAAAATGCCAGAGGAATCGGCTGCCGTTTTAAAAGATGGCTGGCTTTATACCGGAGACTTAGCCCGTATGGATGAAGAAGGGTACTTTTTCATTGTGGACCGTAAAAAGGAACTCATTATTGTCGGTGGATATAATGTTTACCCGCGTGAAGTAGAAGAGGTTCTGTATGCCCATCCCGAAGTCGTGGAAGCGGCAGCGATAGGTGTTCCAGATCCGAATCAGGGCGAAGTCGTCCAATGCTTTGTAGTGAAGAAAAATGACGCGTTGACCGAGGAAGAATTACTTGCTTATTGTTTAGAGCATTTAGCCAAGTATAAAGTTCCGGCCAAAATCGAGTTTATAGACGAGCTCCCGAAAAATACGACAGGCAAGATTTTGCGTCGTAGCTTAAAAGCCCATGTAACCCAAGTATGAATGATACCTAATTAGATAGGAGACAATGGCCTTATGTGCTATTGTCTTCTTTTTTGTACAGCCGATTTGACTAGTAAAAGCATAAATTATATGAAATGAGCCTTTATCTTGCTTATTTTTTTCAAAAGAGATATTATGGTTATTAAAAATTTCCCTAGATGAAAGGAGAAGAGGAAGAATGAGAGATGTAAAACTTTTAGATATTTTCACCCACCCCATTGCTCAAAAATACCTGAACCGTTCAGGAATGGCCCATGCGATAGCCGTATCCTATCATGCATTTCATATGGCAAAAGAATACAATGTGGATCCTGATATCGCCGCAAAGGCCGGACTTCTGCATGATATGGGCCACTTCACATGGTACAGCAATGGAAAATGGGACTATGACCTGTATAAACAGAACGACATCCATCCAATCAAAGGGGCTGAGAGAGCCCATAAGTTGTTAATCCGGCTTGGAGAAAACCCGATTAAAGCCAAGACCATTTCCCTCGCGATCCTATTTCACACCGATTCATTTTTACCTTCAAATGATATAACTCGAACGCCACTTCAGCAGGTCGTCAAATGGGCCGATGAGAAAGATGAAGAAGAAGGCGGAAAACACCATTACCGAAAAATTGATTTCCTGCGTGCAAAAGAAAGCATCATTCAATTAGACACACTAATTGATGAAGAGGAAAGGAAAAAGCTATCATCCTAAGTATCGACGGATGATAGCTTTTTCTATTACAGAAAGTAAGTTTATGATGAATTCAAGTGTTCGGAGTCATCGGCATTTTCATCTTTCTTTTGAGTGGGATGATCTTATTCGACTTCCTTCATAATGGCTTGATATACCTCATCTTTATCAAAATCATATTCCCCCATGCCGAAAACTTCAACAACACGATTATCAGCATCTAGTAAATAAGTGGCCGTACTATGAACGAATTCCCCGGTCCCCGAATCCCGAAATAGAAAATCGAATTGATCCGTGAGTTTTTTCGTATCCTCGGGTGTACCCCGTAAGAACTCCCACCCTTCCGTTTTGTTCATTTCAAACGCTTGGGCATATGATTGCATTTTATCTATGGTATCCATTTCCGGATTAAACGTAACGGTCAAAAACTCCACTTCCTTCCCAAAAATATCCTGATTCACAAGTTCATCCCGAATTTTTTGCATTTGATCGGTGGTGTTTGGGCATAAATCTGGACAATCAAGGTATATGAATTCTAATAGGCGAACTTTGGGCTTTAAATTGGAGAAGCTGTATGTACCCCCGTCATGGGTATTCATTGTAATTTCTTCGGGAAACGCCATTTTTGCCTGGCGGTACTCTGTAAAATAGTAGATGCCCGATCCAATTCCAATGACCAATAATGTAGTGAAAATAATATAAATCTTTTTCATCGTATCTTCCACCTCGAGTCTGATATTCTATCTTCACTATACAGGATGAAATTCCTATAGAAGGAATGAAATTGGGTGTAATCATGAACATTTATGGACAATTATTTATCAAAGGGATTGGAAATACGGTTCTAACCTGTCCATTTTGGATTAAACTATAAAAAAGGCACGATTGTTTTAAAGGAGGGGCTTCATGGTAAGGAAATGGGCTGGAAGAGCAATTCTTATATATATCCTTTTTGTAGCCGTTATGTTTTGGTATATATTCTATGGTGCAGATACGGCAATCCCTCAGGCATTGCGCGGTACGGCGGCCGATCCTGCAGAATTTCTAAGCGCCAGGGAGCTTCAACTTAGTGAGGAGTATTCCGGGCTGCGAAACTTCATCTTTTTTGTTGCGACTCCGTATGAATGGCTAATGTATTTTTTCATACTTTTATTTGGACTTTCAAGGGGTTTTGAAAAATCGGCTACCACGATTTCTAAACGAAAAGGAATTCAAACGACCATATATCTATTTTGGCTCTCATTGATTTCCTATGTAGCGTTGTTTCCAATCAGCTTCATGGGCTATCAGATGAGTAGACGGTATCATATAAGCACTCAGAGTTTTTCTTCATGGATGAAAGACGATATCATCGATTTTTGGGTAAATTTCGGTACGATGTTCATCATCGTTTCCGTGCTATATTGGCTGATGAAAAAAAGTGCAAAGAAATGGTGGCTTTATGCCTGGTTACTATCCATTCCCTTTACCTTATTTCTCATGTTTGTCCAACCGGTATTAATCGACCCTCTGTATAATGATTTTTATCCACTGAAAAATAAAGAGTTGGAAACTGAAATCTTAGCACTTGCAAAGCGAGCAGATATTCCCGCAGAACATGTATACGAAGTGAATATGGCAGAAAAAACAAATGCTCTCAACGCCTATGTAACGGGAATAGGTTCGAACTCCAGGATCGTTCTTTGGGATACCACATTAAACAGGCTGGACGAAGATGAAATCTTGTTCATTATGGCACATGAAATGGCTCATTATGTGGAGAAGCATATTTATATCGGGATAGCAGGATATATCGGCATGACATTGGTGGGGCTATGGCTGACAGCAAAAATCATGAACTACGTCATAAGGCGATGGGGCCATTTACTTAAGGTACGATCCGTTGATCGAATCGCTTCATTGCCTCTTTTTCTCTTGATTATCTCTGTACTGCTGTTTGTTTCCAGCCCGCTATCGAACTATGTATCCCGTTACCAGGAAACGAGAGCGGACCGGTATGCGATTGAAATGACAGAAGACCATGAGGCTGCCATCACTTCATTCCAGGAACTTACGAGGTCAGGGCTTAGCCAGGTGAACCCTCCGCTCCTGGTAAAATGGCTTCGTTATTCACATCCCACGATGCTTGAAAGAATATCTACGATAGAAAATGAGGAAACAACGGGTGATTGAAAGCTAGCTTAACAGGCTGGCTTTTTTTCTTGTCTAACTTCAGGAAAAAGGAAAATTCTGAGTTTATTTTCAGAAAAAACTATCATTTTATAAATTTACCGTTCTCTACTATAATAAATGAAAATTCCCAGTGCGTTTTTAAGGAGACCAGCTATGTATAATATAATTTTAATCACGTTAGGATCAGTGCTTGTTGCCTTAGCCTATAATTTATTCTTGATTCCCCATTTAATTTTGAGCAGCGGACTCAGTGGAATTGCGATCATGTTAGGAATCATCACCCCAATCAATACAGGGGTATTGAATTTTATATTGAACCTTCCGCTACTCATTGTGGGCTATTTAAAGTTGGGGAGACGTTTTATCACTTATACGATATTATCAGTTGTCGTGATATCGGTGAGTTTGTATGTTATACCGATTCATGGCGTTTCGACGGAGCCGATATTATCTTCTTTGTTCGGGGGAGTCATTTCGGGCGTTGGCATCGGCATTATCTTTCGTGCTTCAGGGTCATCGGGAGGATTTGATATCATTGCCATGCTCCTGGCTAAGAAGAGGGACTTCCCGCTTGGGACATTGCTATCAGGGATGAATGCGGTTGTGGTGATTGCTTCTGGATTCAAGTTTGGATGGGATGCGGCATTATACACATTGATTTCGATTTACGCGGCAGGCAAAGTGATCGATACGATCCATTCCAATCATATTAAATTGACGTTAATGATCGTCACAAAAAAAGGTGATGAGATGAAGGATCGGCTACTTACTAATTTATACCGTGGCATTACGGTCATGGACGGGCAAGGTGCCTATTCGGGTGAGCAGAGCAAAGTGATGATGACGGTCATTACACGCTATCAGTTAACCGATGTGAAGGCGATGATCAAAGAAGTGGATCCGGATGCCTTCGTTAATATCACGGAAACGACTGAAGTCATGGGAATGTTTCATAAAGAATGATAAACGGATAAAAGCCCCCCATATAAGGGAGGCTTTTTTGACTTTATATTTCACATGGCTGCTTAATTTCCAAATTGTTTCAATAGAGTATTCATTTCATTACTCAGTTTTAGGAATAGAGGTTTGTCTTTAGTATCTAGAGCATGATCGATTTCTTTTGCCAGGATATTTTTTTTAGTAGTGAGAATGGATTCCATTATAATCATATCGATTAACATTTCCTGAACGGCAGCATCATTTTTAACTTCACTCATGGATAAAGACTTCACTGACTCTGAATATGATTTATCATTTTTCAAAGTAACCACCCCTGACCCTTTTTATTAGTATATGGATTTGAGGATGTAAAATCAACAGAAAATTTAAAATAATTAGAAAAAAATATAAATGTGTCGTTAAAATGACGAGGTAACACGGCTACTCAAAGAATTCTTAATTTTTTGTGAACTTAAATGTTACCTGTATTATTTATGCTATTATAGTGGAGAATTTAACAAGTTTTCGGATAAATCTTTCATGTGGAAGTCATCATCCTTTTTTGCAAAGTTGATATTCCATAAAAATAAATGAGGTAGAGGTGGATGTAATTTGAATGAAAGCACTCAGGGATTAATCGAGGAATATGAAATCACCCCGTATACACTTATGGTCATGCCCATTAATTATGGAAGTAAAATTTACTCCCGGATCATTGAATTGGAAGATGAGTTCATTTCCCCATTCAAGCCTTTGGATATAATCAAGAAAAGCTGTGAGTACTTTGGCTCCAGCTATGGAGGAAGGAAAGATGGTACAAAACAACTCATAAATATCACCCATAAGGCACCGATAGCAATCGATCCAACCAGTTCCATTTTCTTCTTTCCGACTACATCTCCCTTGCGCCCCCAATGCACCTGGTTAGCACATGAACATGTAGTCTCCTTTGTCCGACTCAATTCCAAGCAGACCACCGTCACATTCAGGAACAGGAAAACATTCGACATAGATGTATCAAGCAGTTCATTTGAAAATCAGCTGCACCGGACCTCCTTTTTGAAATCCAAGTTGATTCAAAGGATTGAGGAAACGAAAAGGAAATCCTTTTACTTATTTACCGAAACGGATGGTCTTAAAGCTTCGGAAATGACATCGAAATATCCATTGCTAAAATAATCAGTGTGTTCAGGAAAAGGCGTTGTTTCTCTAGTGGAGGCAATGTCTTTATTTAGGTTATTTTCAAAGGGGAGGAGGACCTCCTTCGATTCATGATAAAGAATAGGGGGTGAAAAAATATTTACTAAAGGGGGAATCTTTGGTAATATTTAGCCTTAGAATAAGGATGGAGTGTTACAGCAATGTATAACAGAATGTACGGAAAAGTCGAATCGCTAGAAAGTTTAGTAAATATGGTACCTATAATTAAAGCTGCTGTGCCTTCTGATTTGTCGATTGCCATATGTGATTTAGAGAAATTCATTGCTTATTTTCCAGGTGAAAGTATAAATATGCATATCCAAAAAGGGCAGCCGTTAAATCCAGAAGAACCCCTCGCCGTGGCATTGAGTGAGGATAAACCATTAAGGGCTGATGTACCAGCTGATTTTTATGGGTTCGAGTTTACTGGAACGGCCGTGCCCCTACATGATAAAAATAATCAAGTCATCGGTGGCATAGCTATCCAGTTACGCAGGCAAAGTGAACTAAGAACGATTGCGGATCAAATTTCTGTATCGCTGAGCCAGGCCAATGAGCGGATTACGGATATTGCAAAGGGATCCTATACCTTAGCGGATGTTTCCAACCAACTTCTTACATCTTCCGAAAAAGCCGAAGAGGACGTTAAAAATACGGATGAGATCTTGTCAATGATTAAAAGGGTGGCGACCCAAACCAATTTATTGGGATTAAATGCCGCCATAGAGGCCGCACGAGCTGGTGAAAAAGGCAAAGGGTTTGAAGTGGTGGCTAAGGAAATCAGGAAGTTTTCTAAAGAAACTGTCGCATCCACGGAATTGATTCGTGAAAAACTTGTGCAAATCCAAGAAGTGACCAAACTGATGGGGACCTCGATTAATCGAATAGCTTCCGTGGGTCAAGAGCAGGCTGCTTCCATTCAGGAAATTTCAACTTTTGTAGAAGAAATCAAAAAGATGTCTGATGAGCTCAATCAATTTACCGATAAGTTATAAGAGGAAGTCAACAGCTTTTGTTGGCTTTTTATTTGTTCACCGAAAAAAGCAGGGGTGTTAAATTTTTTCAGGTTTATACACCCTTTCAAAAAAGTAATAACACAGAATCTCTTCCGTTTTATTACGAAGGCGGGGATTGAAATAGTTATGATGCTCTTCATACCCTTTATATAAAAAGCAATACATCGTGAATGATTCGTCGCCGTTTAATTTGCTTACCTTGATATTCCCCTTGCGCAAATAGCGACGAACCTCGACGAGATCCTCCTGGACTGACTTTAGAGCACGCTCAATAAGTTTTGAATAGGGCCTTTTTAATTTAAACGGACTTGATTCGATGACCTTGAGATCCCGGTTTAAGATTGTAATCACCATGGGAAGGTAGATGGCTTTTTCAATCATATTTCGGTCAGCCTCTGGAATACGGGTCATCATGACCGCCCCTTTCTAATTAACGTTCTCTTATTTTATGTATGTCGGATAATTTATAGAACGTACGTTCTGTTTAATATCCTAACTTAAGTGGATTTGATATGCAAGCGCTTTTGTCAATCACGTGAAATTTTCGTTAATAAGATTATGATTTCCTGAGTTAGGGAAAGTATGATGATAGATGGGTAATTATTCTTGCAATTTAAGAGGAAAGTGTTATATCTAAATTAGAACGGTTTTATTATGTGATGCTGCTTGATAGAAAGCAAGCCAAGGGAGATTGTCATGAATTTGGATACTATATTTGAGTGGATTACTCTTGAACATATATCAGGGCTTATTCAGCAATATCGTTCATTCGGCCCGATTCCAGGAATTTTACTGCCGATGTTAGAAGCGTTTTTGCCTTTTTTACCTTTATTTGTGTTTGTGGTGGCCAATGCTACAGCTTTTGGCCTATGGTGGGGATTTTTATTTTCTTGGATTGGGGCGGTAGGTGGTGCGTTTCTGGTCTTTTTTGTTTTTAGACGATACGGACAGATGAGGTTCTTCCGTTTTCTTCAGAAACATAAACAGGTGCAAAGATTGATGAACTGGGTGGAAAGCCATGGTTTCAGTCCATTGTTTCTCTTGCTTTGTTTCCCCTTCACGCCATCTGCGCTCGTTAATATCGTTGCAGGGCTCTCGAAGGTTAGCACGTTACAATATGCGCTGGCGGTAATCGGCGGAAAGGCAGTGATGATCTTTACGATCAGTTTCGTCGGATACGATATTGTATCATTGATTCAAAAACCATTACGTACCGTGATTGTCGGAATCATCATTTTCATCCTTTGGGTTGTCGGAAAAAGATTGGAAGTAAGGCTAAATAAAAGCATGAAAAAAGAAGAAGGGAAATAACTTAGAATATACAACTAGTAGGGGTTGGGGAATCTGAGAAAATCAAAAAAGCATTCAGTATCCGACTGGATAAAATCAGGCATGATAGCCTTTATCATTTACATCTTGATCCGTACCTTTTTCATTTCAAGCTATACCGTAGAAGGGGAGTCCATGCAACCTACACTGGGTGAAGGCGATAAACTCATTGTAAATAAAGTGAAATACCAAATCAGCGATATCAATCGATTTGATGTTATAGTTTTCCATGCGCATGTCGGGGAGAATTATGTAAAACGGGTAATAGGTGTTCAAGGAGACGATATTCGTTATAAGGATGATTGGCTTTACATAAACGGTAAGAAAGTGCCTGAACCTTACCTTGATCATTTAAAGGTAGGATATCCGGGCCAGGATTTTACGGGTAATTTTACATTGAAAGAATTGACGGGCAAATCCATAGTTCCTGATGGCAAGCTTTTCGTTATGGGTGATAATCGACTCGAAAGTGAAGATAGCAGGCACCTAGGTTATATTTCAATAGATAAGGTAGTAGGCAAAGTCGATGTAAGATATTGGCCAATACAAGATTTTAATGTGGATTTTATAGGTGAATGACTGTGGGAGCCCTCTATAGGAAGGGCTTTTTTTTGAAAGGAATACGAACGTATGGTTGGTTTTCGTCGTTAGAAAGCGGTAAACTATAGGGAAAAGAGACATAATTGGAAGAAGAATCGTGTCAAAAAATAGACAGTATTTCTGGTATGATAGGTCTAGAGATATTGAAATAAAAAGGGGGGAAACAGATGTCACTCCGGTTTTTAATTGGAAGGTCGGGCACAGGTAAAACATCGAAGGTATTGGATGAAATCCGCAACGGGCTAATGGAGAATCCTGAAGGGAATCCGATCATCTATCTGGTTCCTGATCAGATGACATTTTTATCAGAATATAAATTAATTAAGACGCCGGGACTCGAAGGAATGATTCGGACGCAAGTATTCAGTTTTAGCCGGCTTGCATGGCGAGTTCTCCAGGAGACAGGTGGCATGAGCCGAATCCATTTGGACAGTGTCGGCGTTAATATGTTGATACGGAAAATCATGGAGGATAAAAAAGATGAATTGAAAATGTTCCGCCGATCAGCGGACAAGCAAGGATTCGTCTCCCAGATGGAGCAGATGCTTGCCGAATTCAAGCAGTACTGTTTCCAGCCGGGTGATATTCGGAGGTATTTGGACGAAAAGTCACCGGGTGGTGGTGGAGTACAAGATAAATTATCTGATCTTGAGCTCATTTATCAGTCATTTGAGGATGAAATGATCGGAAAATATTTAGATTCAGAGGATTATTTCACTTTACTGATAGAAAAAATGGCAGAGTCTTCGTATATAAAAAATGCAGATATCTATATAGATGGTTTTTACAGTCTGACGCCACAGGAATTAATGATCGTGGAGGAAATGATGAAGCTATGTAAGAGTGTGACCATCGCATTGACGCTCGACCAGCCTTATAGGCAATTTGCGCCGGATGATCTGCATTTGTTCAGGCAAACGGGAAATCTCTATAACCAACTTTATCAAGCGGGACAAAGAACGGGGGTCTTTATCGAAGAGGACCACATTCTGAACAGCACGGCGAAGTTCAATCGAAATCCTGGGCTGAAACACCTTGAAACATATTTTGCGCTTCGTCCCGCACAAAAGTACGATCAGCCATCTGGTGTAACGATTGCTCAGGCCGTTAACCGAAGAGCGGAGATTGAAGGGGTGGCTCGGAACATCCTGACGCTTGTCAGACAAGGTCAGTGCCGTTTTCGCGATATTGCGATTCTAATGCGAAATGGGGATGCGTACGAAGATATCCTCCAGACGGTCTTCCGTGATTATCAAATTCCGCTTTTCGTGGATTCCAAGCGGACGATGCTCAATCACCCATTGATTGAGCTGATCCGGTCGACACTTGAGATCATCAATGGGTTCTGGCGTTATGAACCGGTCTTTCGTGCCATTAAGACCGAACTTCTATTTCCCCTGCAACAAAGTCATGACAGAATGCGCGAACAAGTAGACAAGCTTGAGAACTACGTGCTTGCCAGGGGAATCAAAGGGGCTGGATGGACCACAAAAGATCGTTGGACCTACCGTCGATTCCGTGGATTGGAGCTTGAGGACCGTCCCCAGACGAGTAAGGAAATGCAACTGGAGCAAGAGCTCAATGATTTGAAACACCTATTTACAGAGCCCATCATTAAGCTATCAAAACGGGTGAAGAAGTCGGCGAATGGAAGAGAATTATGCGAGGCCCTTTATTTGTATTTGGAAGAATTGCATGTACCGGAAAAATTGGAAAAGATGAAGCTTGAAGCAGAAGAGGATGGCGATCTGGTGTCAGCCAGGGAACATGAACAATCGTGGAATGCGGTTGTTGATTTGCTTGATCAATTCGTGGAACTGTTAAGTGAAGAGGAAATCTCGATGAAACAGTTTGCAATCATTATAGAAGCAGGTCTGGAATCATTGGAATTTTCCTTAGTGCCACAGGCAATCGATCAAGTCCTTGTCGCTAATCTGGACCTGTCCCGATTGGATGACGTGAAGACGGCTTTCGTCATTGGCCTGAATGAAGGGGTCTTACCAGGAAAAGCCGTTTCTGATGGAGTGTTTTCCGATAGTGACCGCGACATGCTTTTGGCGAGCGGGCTTGATGTTGCTCCAAGTTCAAAAGTTCGTCTTTTGGATGAGGAATTCACGGCCTATAAAGCCTTCACTACACCTTCGGAATCCCTTTATTTATCTTATCCACTCGCTGATGAAGAGGGAAAATCCCTTCTCCCGTCCTCTTATTTAAAACGAGTGAGGGATGTATTGCCGCATGTGAACGAGGCTTTTTATATGAACGATCCATCTGATCTGCCTGCCGGGGAACAGGTGAAATATGCAGCGAACTCAGAAGTGGCCCTGTCTTATCTGGCTGCGCAATTACAGTTGAAAAAACGGAACTACCCAATCCATCCGCTTTGGTGGGATGTCTATAATTCCATCATGGAGGACGAGACGGTTGGACCGACAGCCACAAAGGTGCTATCGAGTCTTTTTTACCAAAATAAAACCATGAAACTATCAGAGGAAACGAGTAAGCAATTATATGGCGAAACCATTCTGACTAGTGTATCGAGAATGGAAATGTTCAATAGCTGCCCGTTTTCCCATTATGCCGCACATGGCTTGAAACTAAGGGAACGACAGGTTTTCCGTTTGGACGCACCGGATATCGGTGAGATGTTCCATGGGGCGTTAAAAATGATTTCGGATTATTTAAATGAGCATGATATCCCGTGGTCTTCTTTGACCAAGGAGCAATGTTTGGAGTTGGCTAGGAAAGCGGTGGAACAGCTTGCACCAAAGCTCCAGAATCAAATCCTGCTAAGTACGAACCGCCATCATTACTTGCGCAGAAAGCTGGAGCATGTGATTGGCCGGGCTTCGATTGTCTTGAGTGAACATGCCAAGGTTAGTGGGTTTGCCCCAATCGGTTTGGAACTGGGCTTCGGAAAAAATGGAGAACTGCCCCCACTTTCGTTCACTTTGAAAAATGGGACGAAAATGGAATTGATTGGTCGGATAGACCGTGTTGATAAGGCCGATGAGGATGAGGGTGGCGTCTATTTGCGTATCCTTGATTATAAATCGAGTGAAAAGGAATTGAACATGAGTGAAGTCTACTATGGGCTTGCCCTGCAAATGCTGACCTATCTCGATATCGTCGTTTCACAATCCCAATCGCTTATCGGTAAAGAGGCGATTCCAGCCGGCGTCCTTTATTTCCATGTTCATAATCCGGTCGTGAAATCAAAAGGCATGCTTAGCTTGGATAAAATCGATGAAGAAATTTATAAGAGTTTTAAAATGAACGGCCTAGTATTAGATCAAACCAACGTAATCAAGATGATGGACACGTCCCTTGATATAGATACTTCCAGTAAATCGGATGTCATACCTGCCGGATTTAAAAAAGACGGTTCTCTTTTAGCAGCCTCTAAAGTGGCCAGCCGTGAAGACTTCTCCTTGCTTAACCAGCATGTTCGAAAGGTCTATCAAGAGTCAGGTGACCGAATGGTCGACGGGGATGTTGGCATAACCCCATATAAAATGAAAGAAAAAACGCCATGTACTTTCTGTTCATTCAAATCCGTCTGCCAATTCGATCAGTCGCTCGAAGAGAATCAATTTAGGAATTTGCCACAGAAAAAGCAAAATGATGTTCTCGATTTATTAAGGGGGGAGGGTGAAAGATGAGTAAAACGATGATTCCCGCCATTCCTGAAGGCGTGACATGGACAGAAGAACAATGGAAAGCAATTTGGGCGAAAGACCAGGATATTTTGGTGGCCGCCGCTGCAGGCTCCGGGAAAACAGCGGTGCTTGTCAACCGGATTATCCAAAAGGTCATATTGGAAGATAATCCAATCGATGTGGATGAGCTATTGGTGGTGACCTTCACGAATGCATCAGCCGCCGAAATGCGCCATCGAGTTAGTGAAGCATTAGAAAAGGAAATCAATGAAAATCCCCATTCACAGCATTTGCGTAAGCAGTTAAGCCTGATTAACCGTGCGTCCATTTCCACGCTTCATTCTTTCTGTTTAGAAGTGATCAGGAAATATTACTATTTGACGGATATTGATCCTGGATTCAGGATTGCCGATTCCACGGAAGCGCAGCTTCTGCGCGATGAAGTGATGGAAGAACTTTTCGAGGAGCAATATGGCCAAGGTGACAATGAAGCATTCTTTAAATTGGTCGATGCCTTTACAAGCGATCGAAACGATGATGCACTGCAAAATATTGTCCGGTCATTGTATGATTTCTCCCGTTCGAATCCAGATCCCGATCAATGGCTAAATCATGCAGCCCAGATGTATGATCTGGCGGAAGGGGCAGGGATAGATGATCTTCCATTTATCGAGTCCCTACAATTCGATATTGGTTTGCAGTTGGATACGGCAAAGGATTTGTTGGAGCAATCTCTAGAATTGACAAAGGTTCCGGGTGGTCCTGCTCCAAGGGCAGAAAACTATTTAGCCGATCTTGATTTGGTCGCGAAACTGGCCCGCGTGAAAGATTCTTCCTGGAATGCTCTTTATGAAGAAATTCAAAACGTGAAGTTTGGAACGGTAAAGCGTTGTACGGGAGAAGATTTTAATAAGGAAATTGTGGATGAAGCCACGAAGCAACGTGATAAAGCGAAGAAAATTATTAAATCTCTGCAAGAAGAGCTTTTTTCACGTAAGCCTGAAAGCTATCTACGTGATATCCGGGAATTGAAGGGGTATGTCGATACACTCATCATGCTCGTAAAACAGTTTGAACAAAGGTTCTTTGCTGCAAAGTCCGAAAAGAACTTGGTCGATTTTGCCGATTTGGAGCATTATTGCCTTGATATTTTGACGGGTGAAACCATAGATGGGGAACGCACGCCGTCAGAGGCCGCCATTGAATATCGGAATCAATTCAAAGAGGTGCTTGTCGATGAGTATCAAGATACGAATCTAGTTCAGGAATCCATTTTAAGATTGGTGACGGCAGATGGTGAATATAGTGGAAATCTGTTCATGGTGGGCGATGTTAAACAATCGATTTACCGTTTCAGGCTTGCTGAACCGAATTTGTTCCTTGGAAAGTATGCGCGCTTTACCCATGATGGCGCTGATTCGGGATTGCGAATTGATCTAAACCGTAATTTCCGGAGCCGGAGAGAAGTGCTTGATGGGACGAATTTCTTGTTTCAGCAACTAATGGGGCTGACTGTCGGTGAGATTGATTATGATGAGGATGCGCAATTGAAAAAAGGTGCGCCATATCCCGAAGATAAGGAATATCCCATTGAACTTCATTTAATTGATGGAGCAGCAGATACAAGTGAAGCCGGACAGGATAACGAGGATTCAGAGGTAGGTTTTGAAGCCGAGGAATTGGAAAAAGCGCAACTGGAAGCTAGGATGATGGCGAGGCTCATAAAGCAGGCCATAAACGAGAAACAGCAAATCTATGATACGAAAACCAAGCAATACCGTTCTGCAACATACCGTGATATGGTCATTCTTCTTCGTTCTTTGCCATGGGCTCCGCAAATTATGGAGGAATTCAAGAAGCAAGGGATTCCTGTCTATGCCAACTTGTCCTCTGGATACTTTGAAGCTACCGAAGTTGCTATCATGATTTCTTTATTGAAAGTAATAGATAATCCGCAGCAGGATATCCCATTGGCATCCGTTCTCCGCTCTCCGATTGTAGGAATGGATGAGGAGGAAATGTCTCAAATTCGTTTATACCACACAGGTACGTATTATGAGGCGTTAGCCGATTTCTATAGGAAGGGTGACCCGGATGAGCATCCGGACCTATATCGTAAAGCTTCTACCTTTTATAAAAAGCTGGTGAAGTGGCGGAAACTGGCTAGACAGGAAGCGTTGTCGGATTTAATTTGGCTTTTGTACCGCGAAACCCAATTTTACGATTTTGCTGGTGGAATGCCGGGCGGTAAACAGCGCCAGGCCAATTTAAGGGCCTTGTATGATCGGGCCAGACAATATGAAGCGAGTTCATTCCGTGGGCTCTTCCGTTTCTTGCGTTTCATCGAAAGAATGCAGGAGCGTGGAGATGATTTAGGTGCGGCACGGGCTTTAGGTGAACAGGAAGATGTCGTCCGCCTGATGACGATCCATTCCTCAAAGGGATTGGAGTTTCCGATTGTATTCATTGCAGGCCTTTCGAGACAATTCAATATGATGGATTTGCGGAAGCCATATTTATTGGATAAGGATTATGGATTTGCGGCGAAGTATGTCAATTCCGAGTTACGGATAACGTACCCATCACTCCCACAGCTCGCTTTCAAGAAAAAGAAACAGTTAGAGTTAATTGCCGAAGAAATGCGTGTTCTCTATGTAGCGTTGACGAGGGCGAAGGAAAAGCTCCATCTGATTGCCAGCATAAGTGATGCCGAAAAAACACAGCAAAAATGGATAAGTCAAGCAACGCATGGAGAATGGCTCCTGAAAGACCATGCGCGGGCAGGAGCTAAAAGTTACCTCGACTGGATTGGTCCATCCCTTGTGCGTCATCGTGATTTTCAGGGCTTTACTGGGTTTGGTTTTGATATGGAATCCCATCCGTCAAATTGGTCAATCTCTGTCATTCCAATGGAGGAATTGACTGTTCTGGATGAGGAAGAAGCTATTTTACAGGAGCAATTGCTGGAACATGTTCGGAAATCCGAAAAGGTGGACTTGGAATCTGAGTTTGTCGATGCTGTTAAGGACCAACTGAACTGGGAGTATGGGGAACATGAGGCGACTGTGCATCGATCCAAGCAGTCCGTTTCAGAGTTGAAGCGTCAATATGAGCTGAGAGACGAGCAGAGTTCTACTGAGTTATTACGTAAATTCAAGAGCCCGATAACGAAACGCCCTGTCTTCATGCAAGAAAAATCTCTGACACCCGCTGAAAGGGGAACGATTACGCATCTAGTCATGCAGCATATCGATTTGACATCGGACATCACCATTCCCTCCATTGAGCGATTACTCGTTGACTTGATTCAGCGCGAGCTGTTGACTGAAGAACAGAGAGAAGCCGTGAATCCGGAAACGATTATCGATTTCTTTGAAAGTGATATTGGAAAGAGGCTGCGTAAGGCGCCGACAATTCGACGTGAAGTACCGTTCACGATGTCACTTCCAGCTAAAGAGGCTTATAGTGATTGGGAAAAGGGTGAAGAGGAAGTCTTGATCCAAGGTGTCATTGATTGTATTTTTGAAGATGAACAAGGCCTTGTTCTGCTGGATTATAAAACGGATGCGATAACTGGACGTTTTGCTAGTGGATATGAAGGTGCGAAAGACATTCTTGCCGACCGTTACCGTATGCAATTGGAACTTTACACAAGAGCGGTTGAAGGGATTTTGAATAAAAAAGTGACAAGCCGTTATTTATTTTTCTTTGATGGCTCGCACTTATTGGAAATGTAAAAGAGAAAGGGGGGGTCTGCAGCTGAGGGACACCCCTTTTTTTGAATGGCTGTTTTCGTAGGTAGGTATTTAGAAATTTCTTACACCAATTACACGTAATCTTTTATAATCAGCTACCCAATTTCCGTCTTTATACAAAGTATCTTTTAAATTATTCTCAACGTTTGTAATGATATCTTTTATCCTATGTTCAGGAACATCATCAAATAAATGATTACCAAACATAGCAATCCAATTTTTCAGCCCTTTATCTCCGTCCAATTGTGTCGGCCTATCGTAGTGTTGAGCAAAGGTTACTCTAAATCCTACCTCTTCCATTAAAGTTGCGTATTCAGCAATACTAGGATAAAACCACGGGAATTTTTCTTTTTTAAACGTTATCCCTTCTCTTTCGATTTGTTGAATGATTTCATCTGTTATGATTTGAACGTTTCCTTTTCCTCCGAACTCAGCTACAAATCTTCCCCCTGCTTTTAAGCTGTGGTAAATACATTGTAGGGCTTGGATTGGTGGTTTTACCCAATGAAGAGTTGCATTAGAGAATACAGCATCAAATTCGCTATGGAAGTCTAATTCTACTGCATTTTGAACCATGAACTTTATTTTTGGGTATTTGTGTCTTGCTTGAGTAATCATATTTTCTGAGTTATCTATACCAACGATATCAATACCGAAATTAGATAATTCATTTGCTAAATCACCCGTCCCGCAGCCTAAGTCAAGAATTTTTTCACCTTGCTTTGGTGCTAATAAATCTACTAAGTCCTGACCATACTCAGAAACAAATGAATGCTTTTTATCGTATAAATCTGCATTCCAGCTATCATTCTTATTTTGAAGTGTTTTCAAGTTAATTCCCCCTTTGTCAATATGGATATATTCAGTAAATTAATTATACATGAAAGAATAAATGAAAGTTAATGATGAAATTTAATTGCCACAATGGACATAGGCTAACCCTTCGTTGAAGCGTGTTTCTCCACTTGCAGTAAATGCATCTTTCATTTCTTCCTCTTCATCGGAGAAGAATTCGTGTTTTGGCAAAACAGTAAAGTTAGCCTTTACGTCTTTCCAAAACGACCATTTTTAGGTATATATACAAAAGAATTTGAGAAAAAGCGGTTCGTTCACGTATACTTGAATTGTAAAATAAAATAGTGCATGTAAAGGAGAAGAGTTGAGTATGACGAGAGAACAGACGAGCAGAGGATACTTTGGAGATTTCGGTGGTAGTTTTGTACCTAAAGAACTTCAAGAAGTAATGGATAATTTAGAAGCGGCTTTCATGAAATATAAGGATGATCCTGAATTTAAAGAGGAGTTTCAATACTATTTAAAAGAATATGTGGGAAGGGAAAATCCGTTGACCTTTGCACAAAATCTAACAAAAAAAATAGGCGGTGCAAAAATTTATTTGAAGCGGGAGGACCTGAATCATACGGGCGCTCACAAAATCAATAATGCCATTGGGCAAATACTGCTCGCTAAACGGATGGGGGCAAAGCGTATCATTGCAGAAACCGGAGCCGGACAGCATGGTGTAGCGACTGCGACGGCTTGTGCGATGTTCGGCTTGGAATGCGTCATCTATATGGGCAAGCTGGATACGGAACGGCAGGCATTGAATGTATTTCGAATGGAATTGTTAGGGGCTAAGGTCATACCGGTGGAAAAGGGCCAGGGCAGGTTAAAGGATGCGGTCGATGAGGCGCTGAGTGACTTGGTTCAAAACTATGAAAATACGTTTTACCTCCTGGGTTCTGCTGTCGGGCCTCATCCTTATCCTTCAATCGTCAAGTATTTTCAGTCCATCATCAGTGAAGAATCGAAAAAACAAATCCTTGAAAAGGAAGGGAAACTGCCAACGGCAATCATTGCGTGTACGGGTGGTGGAAGTAATGCCATTGGTGCTTTTGCTCACTATATCGATGACGCAGAGGTTCGTTTGATTGGTGTAGAACCCGCCGAAGCCCCGAGTATATCTCAGGGAGTTCCAGCAGTGCTGCATGGATTTAAAAGTTTGACGTTATTGGATGAGGAAGGGGAACCACAGCCGACTTTTTCCATTGCGGCAGGCTTGGATTACCCTAGCGTAGGTCCGGAACACAGTTTCTTGAAGGAAAGTGGCAGGGCCGAGTATCTAACCATAAAAGGGGAGGAAGCGCTCGAAGCCTTTCAAGTACTATCCAAAACGGAGGGAATCATCCCGGCGCTTGAAAGTTCGCATGCCGTTGCGTGTGCCCTGATCTTGGCAAAAGAACTATCAAAGGATGACGTGTTGATTGTGAACTTATCAGGACGCGGCGATAAAGACGTTGAGCAAGTATTCAAGATGCTGAGTGAATGATGTATAGAGACAAAAGGGTTTCGGGATGAATTCGTCCTGAAACCCTTTTTAATTTGCTTAAAGATTGAGAGTCCAAGAGTTTTACCTACATATGAATCGTTTGAAGAAGCATCGCCGCCACCCGAATTTGTTGTTGAAACAAGGTCGAGAAGCTATTTAGTGTTGATGAATGATATGAATCTTTTGCCCTGTCTTTTCTCTATCAAAATAATTCGGCTAAGATCTACATAGGTATTTATTCTATTTTCATTCTTGACGATAAGATTTCTGAATATTTTGTCGTATTTAGTCTTATCACATGTCTTTCAAAGTGAGGAGTCTAGACTAGTAGTCCGATTATTTGTGCGGAAAGCAGGTGGCTTTACCTATATTTGTCCTGTAGTGTAATTGAGTGTTTCGACTGATAGTTAATTAATGGCAAATTAAAATAAAATAGTTTTACAGCTTGAGAGCTTCATACATAGCAAATACAAAGCGAAAGCGAGAGAGGGGAAACGGGATGAAGACTGGAAAAAGGATTGGAATGGCTATGCTGTGTTTCGGGATGAGCTTCTCCATTTTTGCCAATGGAGCGGATGCCAAACAAAGCGAGAAGGTACAAAAGGAAGATATTCGCGTTTACCTAAAAGGGTCTGAGAATGAGATAACGCAAGCCAAGAAGAAGTTTGGGCATGAGCGGAGTTTTGGAAAGGAAGGCTTTACGGCAAACGTAAGCAGCGAAGAATATGAAGCGTTGACTAAGAATGGCAATCTAGAAGTTGAAAAGGTAAACAAGTATACAACTGCGCAAACGGTTCAACCGACTAGCCAGGCCACGACTGCTGCGGTTCCGTCCGCGAGAACGCCATGGGGCATCAAGGCTATCTACAATGATTCGTCCATCACTAAAACATCGGGGGGAGACGGTATTAAAATCGCAGTGTTGGATACTGGAACAACGGTTTCCCATACGGATTTGTCAGCAAATGTGGAGCAATGCAAAGATTTCACTACCTCATCCACATACACCAATAACTCTTGTACAGACAGGGACGGACATGGAACACATGTATCCGGAACTGTCTTGGCAAACGGTGGCTCTGACGGACTTGGGGTATATGGAGTGGCTCCTGAAGCCGAACTTTGGGCATATAAAGTACTGGGTGATGATGGTTCGGGATATTCCGATGACATCGCGGCAGCTATCCGTCATGCAGCCGATCAAAGTGTGAGCACAGGGTCTAAGACCATCATCTCGATGTCCTTGGGTTCAAGCAGGAAAGATTCCTTGATTTCAAGTGCAGTGGACTATGCTTATGGCAAAGGTGTCCTGGTCATTGCGGCTGCCGGAAACAGCGGATATTCAGCGAATACAATCGGTTATCCAGGAGCTCTTCCCAATGCAGTGGCTGTAGCGGCTCTTGAAAATGTTCAGGCTAACGGGACATATAGAGTGGCTAATTATTCTTCCAGAGGGAATCCGAATACGGACGGAGATTATGTGATTCAGGAAAAAGATGTCGAAGTATCAGCTCCGGGTTCAGCCATTGAATCAACTTGGCTAAACGACGGCTATAACACTATTAGCGGAACTTCGATGGCAACACCACATGTTTCAGGGTTGGCGGCTAAAATCTGGTCCTCTAATAAGAACCTGACTAATGCGCAGGTGCGAGCTCAATTACAAACAAAAGCAAAAGCTTATGACATCAAGGGTGGATACGGTGCAGCGACTGGTGATGATTATGCATCCGGTTTTGGATTTGTCCGTGTAAAATAACGGAACCCTTATACAGATGATATCACTGAGGGATAAATGCCTTTGAACGTGTATCATTTCATAATTCATTCATCATCTATATTTTTTTAATATAACAGAAACATCACTATTAAACTTTATTAATAAAATCATCAATTCAACAAATTGAAGCCTCCTAGAAATAGGAGGCTTCCATGCATTAATTATTTCCGGCGATAGGCTGATCTACCCCATTAACATCAAGGACGTTGCTTCCGTTCAGACCATTGGCGGTAAAAACGAATGCACCTGTGTTAGATGAGCCGGAGCCGGTGACGGACTTGCTGGCGGATTTCGGTGAAATGACGGCCGCATCCCCGAATAAGAGGTTTCCTGACCCGACATTAAATATTTGTACTGGACCTACAATGGCTGGCATATGATTTCTCCTTTATACAGTTTCTGTTCCATCCGATGTATTATCGCCTGTTCCTGCCTCATCGTTTTTCCTCGGAATCTGACGGATGTGTTTAATCCTTGATTCCATGCGGATATGACCTACGTTTCCTACGCCTACGATAGCAGATGAAGATATCCCGATGATATCGACATTCCCAACACGAATGAAGGGGTTGGGATTCGAGAATGTTGTCGCGACTGGTTCAGAAATCCTCGGGATATAGAAAGGACGTGTAAAGACTTCATAATCACTGAAGTCGGGTTCCGGTTCGGAAAAGCTATCACTTTTTTTCTGGACTGCCAATGCTTTGGCGGCCCCATCGATATAAGCAGTGTCTCCAATTTGTAGGTTGGATGAAAATGAGACGGTCTTGGCTGACAAAGACTTCACTTTCGATATTCTTGTGAACATCTGATTTATCCTTTTGGAGTGAGTGGAACGAATGGTCCGATGATGAGTGATTCGGGGGGAGTATCGAATGCTGAGGAGAGCTGGATGGTTTGTACGTCCCCAATGAGGAATAAGGCGGAACTCGCTACCCCAGTCACTTTAATATCACCGACACATAGCTGGTGGTTTGTTACATTAAACTCCATTTGGATTTCCTCCTGTCTCGGAATGTGAGTTGGTAATGAATTGTATCAACGCTGTTTGAATATCCGATCTTACTTTTTCCGTGATCTTTTCTTTCACATTATCACGCTGCTGAGGTGCACGTTCAGCATGTGAAAGGTTGTCAAAGTACATATTGATACGCTGATGAAGCTGGCGTTCCACATCCTGTCTCATGAAGTCGTGATATGAGGGTTCCAATGTGATCTGAAGCTGGCCTTCCGTATCACGGATCATATCCTCCAATCCTGAAAGAATGTCATTATAAATCTCCTGAGCGACAATTTCACGTCCTGGAAATAGAAAAGGGGCAGGTTGGATGGGTTGATTGTTGACAGCGAACTCCTCAATATTATTTAAATCATTAGGATTCAAACCGATATTCAACGTTCCATCTAATGACTCGACTTTTAACTGATCAAATTTATATTCAATTTTATCCACATGGATTGGGGGTTTATTCTTCATTTCGGCAAGTTCATCTGTCAGGCGTTTGAGTTCGTGTTCAAGCTTCATAATTCGTTTATCCTGGGCTTCAAGAAATCGCTGCATTTGTATGGAATACGAATATAAATCATGATTCACGATTAAACACCTCACCTTCACCTAATGATAATTTCATATATGGCAGTATATGAAATTGCCTCATGTAGGTGAATGCCTATGGATTACGGATTAGGGAGGGCTAAATGGGACAAAGCTAGTCTCTGGAACCATATCCTCTTCAAGCATTGGAGCGGGTTCAGTGAATCCACCTGTATTGGCTAAGGTGGAGTATGGCTTAATCACTCCGGCACTCCCTATTTGAAAAACAGATGAATTGGTTATGCTTTCGATTTTTATCATATTGATTTGGATCGTTTGGTGGATATTGAAAATCATGATGTCCTCCTTTCAAAAAAATGCTAGAGGTTCAATGCTACTGGCTGATCGACGCCATCTGAATCGTTTGTGTTAGTGGTACTGTAGGCGTTGTAAAGTGAAATGGATTCGCCTGTATTAAAAGAGCCAGCTCCCGCAAACGTTTTTGAAGCGGAATATGGGCTGATCTTAAAAACATCGCCAATATGGACAACGCCACTGCTCCCGACATTGATCACTTGAATAACTCCTACGATGGCCGGCATGAAAATCACCCTTTTTTATTCTGGTTTATCACGGATTTACAAGCAGCAAGTCTATTTTGAATGGATGCTTCACTGTATTCTATGTTTTTTCCTTTATTGATGTGATTCAATTGCCTATACCTTAGCAGCTTAGAAACCTGTGATGTTTGGTGTTGGTAAATAATATACAAATATGGTAATATAATGATAAATTCATAATTTTCAAACAAATTGAATGAGGGGTGATTGGATGAATGTGCCTTTAGTGCTATCACATTTTCTGGACAGGGCAGCTTCACTTTATGCTGACAAGAAAGCGATTATCGGGGACGATAAGGTCCTGACATATCAGGAGCTGAATGGAAGGGTCAACCAGCTTTCCAATGGATTGAGTGACCTAGGGATTAAAAAAGGGGATAAAGTGGCTTATCTTGCACCGAACTCGATCGAAATGCTTGAAGGTTTTTATGGGGCGTTCCAGCTTGGGGCTGTAATGGTGCCTTTGAACATTCGGTTGACGCCGGCGGATTATGTATTCATTTTGAATCATAGTGAATCAAGGGTCCTTTTTGTGGATCAGGATTTGTATCACCTTATCTCATCGGTTAAGGACCAGCTGAAATCAGTGGAGCATATCATCGTGCACTATAAAGCAGGCGATACAAATGAAATCGATTACAATGTCTGGCTGGAGAGGTTTGACAAAGAAGGCTTCTATCGGGAACAAGTGGATGAGAATGACGTATCGAGTCTCTTATATACAAGTGGCACAACCGGTAACCCTAAAGGGGTCATGCTCACCCATCGCAATAACTATTTACATGCCCTTAGTGCCATGCACCATTTCAGGGTCAATGATCGCGATACATATATGCATGTCCTGCCGATGTTCCATGTGAATGGGTGGGGTGCTCCTTTTTATTATACGGCCAATGGTGCGACGCAAGTTTGCTTGAGAAAAACAACACCAGATTCCATATTCAAGGCGCTTGAGAAACATAAGGTAACCATCATGCATATGGCGCCAACCGTCCTTAATTCATTGTTCCAATATTATGAAAAGAATGTACCGAAGCTGGAACAGGAAATTCGAATCGTCGTGGCTGGTTCGGCACCCCCGCCCGCCTTTGTCACTAGGGTGGAAAAAGAGTTGGGGTGGGAGTTCATCCAAATCTATGGCATGACGGAATCCACTCCAATGAGTTTGCTTTCGGTACCCCGCTCTGAATTCGATGGACTTCCGGAAAGGGAAAAATACAAAATGAAGGCGAAAGCCGGTTACCCCTCCATAGGCAGTGAGGTAAGGGTGGTACATGACAATGGTGACGAAGTAGCACGTGACGGGGTTGATGTCGGTGAAGTCATTGTTCGCAGTCATGGAGTCATGTTGGGATATTGGAAAAATGAAGAGGCCACGATGCAGGCGTTGAAAAATGGGTGGTTGCATACAGGTGATATGGCGACCATGGATAGTGATGGGAATATAGATATCGTAGACCGCAAGAAAGATATTATCATAAGCGGTGGGGAGAATATCTCATCCATAGAAGTGGAAGGGACTTTATATGAGCACGAGGGCATCTTAGAAGCGGCAGTCATCGCAGTGCCCCATGAAAAATGGGGGGAGACACCACATGCTTTCATCGTGCCAAAACCAGGCGTTCAATTAACGGAAGCCGATATTCTGGCTTTCACAAGAGAAAAACTAGCCCATTTCAAGGCAGTGACCAGCGTCTCATTCGTAAGGGAGTTGCCAAAAACGGCATCGGGAAAAATCCAGAAAATCCATCTTCGTAATGATTATTGGGAAGCTAAAGGGAAAACGGGAAGATTCGTCAATTAAAAGACGGTCCGCGCTGCTCTATGATGAGCAGCGTTTTTTCTAGTAGTTTGTAAGCCATTAATGAATGGGAAAGGAAATATACAACTAAATTTTCCAGGCTCATTTATAATGGAGTAATTAGTGAATGAGGATGTGAAATGATGAAAACTGCAATGGCCCCTTTACAGGAAAGCAAAAGGATTGCCAGTATTGATCTATTAAGAGGTTTGGCCATTTTAGGAATTTTTTTAGTGAATATGCCTTCGTTTCATACACCCATCTTGTATAGTAGTGGTGTTGAATATTGGGATGAAGGCTGGGATCGTATCTTGTACATATGTAGCGATATTATCGCCCAGGCGAGTTTTTACCCCTTGTTTGCATGTTTGTTTGGATTTGGGGCCGTTATCTTGGCTGCACGGAGTGAAGATAAAGGCATCTCGTTTCCTTTGCTGTTTACGAAGCGGCTTTGCTTTTTATTAGGGGTAGGGTGCATACATGCCTTTTTCATTTGGCATGGAGACATCCTTGTTAATTACGCAATGTTCGGGTTTGCGTTTTTATTATTCTATAAATGGAAAGGGAAGTATCTGATTTGGCTTGGATCGTTCTTATATATTGTTCCTTTCGGCGTGTTCGGGCTTTTTTTCCTTATTATGAGCTTTGTGGATAGTGGATTGATGAAAATTCAAAATGAGGTCGAGTTAATCAAACAATCCCAAGAGATATATTCTGCGGGTTCTTTTATGGAAGTGACGGGACAAAGAATGGCAGACTGGTATATGGTTAATGGTCCAACGAATGTCATCTTCCTCTTCCTCTCCATTTTTCCTTTCTTTTTAATTGGAGCTGGTGTAGCCAAGCAGGGATGGCTTCAAAATCCTGCCCGTTATAAACGGCCAATAAGGAAGATAGTGATTATAAGCCTGTTAACAGGGGTGGCGATCAAGATCCTACCGTATGTGACGGATTACGATTATGGGACGACATTCATCCAGGATTACTTTGGCGGACCGCTGCTGACGATGTTTTATATTACCGCAATCACACTGTTGGTTGAAAAGGCGTGGGCTTACAAGTTGCTATATCCCTTATCTTTGGTAGGAAGGATGTCGATGAGCAATTACCTATTTCAATCGATTGTCTGTACATTCATTTTTTATTCATATGGTTTTGGGTTGTACGGGAAAGTGACTTATACGGAAGGGTTTCTCCTGATGATCGTTGTCTTTTCTATACAAGTCTTGCTAAGCTTCTGGTGGATGAAGCGATTCCGGTTCGGTCCGGTGGAATTTGTCTGGCGATATGTTTCGTATGGCAAAAAGCCCGTTATGATACGGAATGATAAGTGAGGGGGAAGAATGTTCGCAGAACTGCCTTATTTGAGCGAGATACTGGCACCTTACTTTTGTTTTTATGTAAAAGCCTATGTTATGATGAAATGGATATTGAACGAGGGGGCAAGTAAATGGGAACTCACTTACACATAACGACTTGGGTTATCGGAATCATTCTTTTCTTTGTAACATATTCCATGCTTAAAAATGGAAGCCCGAAAGCCAAAATGATGCACATGATCACACGTGTATTCTTCCTTTTGATTTTCCTTACAGGTGGAATGCTAATTACTGACTTTGGTGCATATGCAGTGAAAATGATTGTAGGAATCATCGTGATTGCCGCGATGGAAATGGTATTGGTCCGTAGGAAAAAAGGAAAAGCTGTAAGCGCGATGTGGGCATTATTCGTCGTTGCTTTTATATTCGTCCTTTATCTAGGATTATCCCTACCACAAGGTTTTGACTTGTTTTAATCATGATTGAAAAAGGACAAATGGGTTTCATCTCATTTGTCCTTTTTTGTATGCAAACTTTACAAGGAATTAGTGGGAATTCACTTTTTCGATGATGATCCGTTTCCCTGTATTAAGGGTGAATTCAAAACGGTCATGATCCTTTTTACCATAGGAAAAATGGTGCTGGACGAGACAGATTTGGGTCTCGTTATCAAAAGTGAAGAAATTCACGCCGGATTGATTGGTGAGCTCCCTTAAAAAAGTGAGCTGATTGTAGCTATATATACAATCATAAATAGAGAAGTCCAGCGAATTCAGGGTCGTGACAAACTGGAAAAAAGAATCATCGTTCAATTCCTCCAATAAACGTTCAAACGAATATAATAGTTTTTTTCGAATCCTTATGGGTTCATTGTCCCTCAGGAAAGTGAAATCCCTGTGAAGGTGGATTTTCCCCTCCGCTTCCAATAAACCCTGCTGCCATCTTCCCCCTCTATAAACTTCAATGATGCTCTGAACGTGATCTTCAATCGATGATGCCTCATCGGTTTCATCGTCAAAAAAGATCCATTGCTGATTGATATTTTCCACAGTTCCTTCGGTAAACGCTCGTGTTTGTCTGTTCATTAACTTCGTTCGATGTTGCTGACTCATGCTTATACCTCCAATAGGGGAATCCTCACCTACTTTTTAGTCAAAATCCAATGAAAATATAACGGTATATTTTAAAATATTATGGACAAATAACCAACTTTCCATCTTTGCATAGGCTATGTTAAACAGGGATGCCTTCCTTTCCCACTCTTTTTTGTCACAACAAGGGTGGGGGCAAAGGGCTTCTACGGAATGGTGCTGTAACGATACTAGGATTTGAAGCCAGAACATAAATATGGATACCTAATTGCTTAAAAGGCAGAAGGCTATATGATTTGATCGTCCAGATGGAAAGGGTGAAGTGTGATGTGTGGAATTACAGGTTGGGTGCATTTTCAAAAGAATTTAAGGACGGAAACTGAAACACTCGAACAGATGACGAAAACTTTGGCTAAGAGGGGTCCAGACGAGGAGAATGTATGGAGTGATACCCACGTCGCCTTTGGTCATAAAAGATTAACGGTTGTCGATGCAGAGGGTGGAAAACAGCCGATGACAAAGGAACATGGAAACGGAAGATATACCCTTTGTTACAACGGCGAATTGTATAACACCGAAGACATTCGAAAACAGCTATTATTAAAAGGATATTCCTTTAAGGGGCATTCTGATACAGAAGTTTTACTAACTTCTTATATAGAATGGAAAGAAAAATGCGTCGAACTGTTCAATGGGATTTTCGCCTTTTCCATTTGGGATGAAAATGAACAGAAATTATTCATTGGAAGGGACCGAATGGGAGTTAAGCCTTTCTTCTATGCTGAAAGGAAAGGCGGGTTCATTTTTGGTTCGGAGATAAAAGCCATTCTAGCCCATCCCGATGTCAAAACAGAAATTGATAGGGAAGGCTTAGCCCAAGTATTAGGGGTGGGCCCATCCCGGACGCCCGGTTCTGGTGTCTTTCACGATGTTAAAGAATTAAGGCCGGCCCATGCCCTTACTCTATCAAGAAAAGGGATGAGAATATGGAGATACTGGAATGTTCAGAGTGAGGAACATCGTGATTCACTAGATGAGACATCTGAAAAAGTACGCTTTCTGGTAAAAGATGCCGTGACCAGGCAACTCGTCTCCGATGTTCCGCTATGTAGCTTTTTGTCAGGTGGGGTGGACTCAAGCGCGATTACGGCCATCGCGGCGAATGCCTATTTGGATGAAGGTAAAGGAAGGCTTCATACGTATTCCATCGATTATGAAGATAATGAAAAATACTTCAAGGCAAATGAATTCCAGCCTAATTCAGACGGACCCTGGATCAAAAAGATGTCGGATACATTCAACACCGTGCATCATTCCGCCGTCATCTCTCAAGAGCAGTTGACCGACTATTTAATCGAAGCTGTCCAAGTCCGGGACCTACCGGGAATGGCGGATGTCGATTCCTCTTTGCTTTGGTTCTGCAAAGAAATAAAACAAGATTTCGTGGTGGGGTTATCAGGGGAATGTGCGGATGAAATTTTCGGTGGCTATCCATGGTTTCATCGTGCCGATGATTTAAATCGCACTGGTTTTCCTTGGATGAGGTCGACTGGTGAACGGCAATCTCTGTTGAAAGAGGGCTGGCATGACAAATTAAAACTGGAGGAATATGCAAATGATGCGTATTTGACCACGGTTCTAGAAACTCCTAGATTAGAAGGGGAAAGTGGGGAAGATGCTAAGCGCAGGGAGCTATTCTATGTAAATTTATTATGGTTCATGACAACATTGCTCGATCGGAAGGATCGGATGAGTATGGGCGCAAGCCTTGAAGTGCGCGTACCGTTTGCGGATCACCGACTTGTTGAATATGCTTGGAACATCCCTTGGGAAATGAAGATGACCGGTAACCGGGAGAAGGGGATATTACGTAAAGCATTAGAAGGAATGTTGCCAGATGAAGTGTTATACCGCAAGAAGAGCCCGTATCCCAAGACACATAACCCTGTCTACACGGATCGAGTTCAGACGTGGTTGAAAGATATCCTGACTGACAAAAGCTCGGTTCTTCACGAGTTATTCGATCAACAGAAAATGACTGATATAGTTGATTCGAAAGGCGCCGCCTTTAAGGTCCCTTGGTTCGGTCAATTAATGTCAGGTCCTCAGTTACTCGCCCACTTGGCTCAAATAGATGTATGGTTCAAGCAATATGATATCCAAATCATTGAATGAAAAAAAGGGGCTCAGCGTATCGTACGCTTTGCCCCTTTTCGTTTGCTTCAGTGATCAAATGCAAGAATTCTATATTGATAGCCACCCAATTCAGAGTGGTCTTCCTTCGCGATTTCCTTCGTTCTTAAATCAATCATTGAGTCCTCTTTTACATCAAATGGGAGTTTATAAGACTGTGACCGGTCTGTCGGGTTAAGAAGAATGACAACAGAGCGTGCCTCATTGAACTTTCGATAAGCGACGATGTTTGTGTTATTGATCTTTTCAAGGAATTCGAAATGTCCTTCATTTGCAAGCAAGCCTTCCTCTTTCCGTAAAGCAATCAATTCTTTGATTTCGTTATGGAGTTCGCGATTCTGTTTGTCTTCCTCCCAGACCATACATTTTCGACAACCGGGATCCTGGTCGCCAGTTAAACCAATTTCATCTCCATAATAGATGCAGGGACTGCCCTTGAACGTCAGTAGAACGGCATGAATGAGCTTTGCCCTATTCACATCTTCCCCGCAGTCTGTGAAAATCCGTGGTGTATCGTGGCTTCCAAGAAGGTTGAAGGTGACATCGAATACATTGGTCGGATAGCTGTGATAGACAGCCGTCATTTCTTCAATAAACTGCCGGGCATTGATTTTTTGCGAAGCAATGAGGCGGAACACGTTATTGGTAAATGGATAATTCATGACTGCATCGAATTGGTCGCCTCTTAGCCATGGCATGGAATCATGCCAAATTTCCCCGAGAATATATAGATCAGGTTTAATGTTTTTCACCGTATTCCGGAACTCCCGCCAAAACGGTGAATCGACCTCATTGGCAACATCAAGTCGCCAGCCATCGATATCGAACTCCTTAATCCAATAAGCGGCGGTTTCCAAAAGGTATTTTTTGACGTCAGGATTGGCTGTATTCAATTTGGGCATCGATTCAAAAAAACCGAATGTTTCATAATTGGGACGTTCTCCTCCTTTTAAAGGGAAGCCGTGGGGGTGGAACCAATCTTTGTATTCTGAGTCCTCACCTTTTTCAAGGAGGTCTTGAAAGGGAGGGAAATAATAGCCGCTATGGTTAAAGACGGCATCGAGCATCACACGGATATTCCGTTTGTGGCATTCTTCCACAAGGGTTTTCAAGTCCTCTTTCGTCCCGAATTGGGGATCGATTTCCATGTAATCGATCGTGTCATATTTATGGTTGGAATGGGCGTGGAAAATGGGCGTGAAATAGATGCCATTGATGCCGAGGTCCTCTAAGTAATCAAGATGCTCTAGGATCCCCTCGAAATCCCCTCCAAAAAAGTTGTCCACTTTCGGTTCTTCACTGCCCCAAGGCTTTGCACCTTCAGGATCATTATCGGGATTTCCATTCGCGAATCTTTCCGGGAAGATCTGGTACCAGATTGTTTCTTTTACCCATTCAGGCGTGTTAAACACTTCATTTCGATGAAGATAAGGTATGGCAAAATAACAGCCTGTATCATCAGGAGCCTCATCAAAAAAACCTTTTTCCGTATAAATGAGTTCTTCCTCACCCGATTGTAGCTTAAATCCATACCTTATTCTCCGGTAAGGTGGCTTCACATAAATATGCCAGTAATCATAATGGCCATCACTGCCAGAGAGGTACATTGGCACTTGTTCATACTGCCAATGACCTTCATCAAGTATATTGGGGTCTCCAAAGAGGAGTCCAACGTAAGAAATATCTTGTTTTTTTGTACGAAGGCGGATATGAAGAGTTTCTGCATCGATGCTATAAGCAAAATTGTCTGTAGGCCGGTGCTGGATGGACGAACGTTCCATAGAAAACCACTCCAATTCTAGTCAGGTTAATTTTGAAAGCTGAATGAACTTTAAGACTGGAGATTGAGAGGACATTACTTATGTACTGATGAAAAGTTAAAAAAATTAAATATTTCAAAAACTATCCAGTCATTTTGATTATATACCCATTTTATATAAAAAAAGCACCTGGTTCTTAAAAAATATGAAATAGAACGCTTCCATTTAAGAAATAAAATTGATAAAGGAAAATGTTGTAAAAATTGAGTCCTCTCATATAATGATAACAATAAAGATTGATATCGTTTTCATCGTGAATCCACGTTCTTTCCTTTCGATTTTCTAACGGTGGTGTAAACAATTCGAAGCTTTGGGACATGATAGAATCAAACATTTTTAAAAGGAGAATAAAAGTGAAGAAGTTGATGATCTATTTACTCATGTCCCTCATCTTTATCGCTATCGGAAGTGCTTGTGATGCCAATACAGATAAGGAAAATGAAGTGGTGAAGGAAAGGATGCCGCGAGAAAAAGAAACCACGAATGAAAAAAAACCGGAAAAACTGATTGTTTGGGAAGAGGAGAATAAAGGGGAAGCCCTAAAACCGATCCTGAAGGAATTCGAAAAAGAATATGGAATCAAAGTGGAATATAAAGAGCAAAAAGTGAACGATGGGATGTACACACAATTACGCCGAAATGGGCCTATCGGGACATCCCCGGATATCGTGACACTTACCCATGAAAAAATAGGTCAGCTAGTGGAGGAGGGACTGATACAGGAAATCAAGGTGAATGATGAAGTTACAGATGCCTTTTTAGAAGCTTCCATATTCGCCGAAATGTATCAGGGAAAACTATTTGGGCTGCCCAAGTCTGCTGTCACTTCCGTTTTGGTGTATAACGAGAAGATGATGCCGAAGGTCCCGGACACGATGAATGAATTGTATAAAAAAGCAAAAAAGGCTAGGGCAGGTAAGGAGTATGGATTTGCGGCTGAATGGAACGATTTCTATGATGCATATGGAATTATGACGGGAATGGGAGGGTATGTATTCGATCGGGATAAGAAGAAAATAAATCCTTTGGATATAGGATTGAACAATGAAGGTGCAGTGAAAGGTGCGCAATTCATTCAAAAATGGTATAAAGCGAGTGCCATCCCAGAGGGTGACAAAGAAGATATGGAAAAAATGTTTAGGGAGGGGAAGGTAGCCTCCATCATGAGTTCAAAAACTGCATGGTTGGATGGGAAGAATGTCGGCGTCGCTCCGATGCCCCAATTGCCAAATGGAAAGCCAATGAAAACAATCATGGAAATACAGGGCTGGCATATTACCGCATTCACCAAATATCCCTATTGGTCTACAAAATTTGTGGAATATGTATCAAATGAAAAAAATGCAGTGCTCCGTTTTGAACGAACGGGAGAAATCTCCCCTATAAAAACAATCAAAGGGCATGAGGCAATAAAAGATAGTGAAAGGGCACAAGCCATCGCCATACAATTACAATACGCAGAACCGATACCGAATATTCCAGAAATGAATAAAGTCTGGGGACCGATGAATTCCGCGATGCAGGACATAACGGCGATTAAAGCCAAACCGAAAGCCGCTTTGGATGAAGCCGTAAAGAAGATCGAAAAAAGTTACCAGGAGGAATGAAACGGGAAATATGCCCCACTATCAACTGCTCTCCATTTTATCTCTTTTGTGTAAAAAATTTTATAATATGGATTTGACGTCAAGGGGGCAAAACGCTAATCTTAAAGGCGTAAAGAGATAGCTAGGAGGAGAGCGGATATGAAAAAAAGGGTGTTATCACTCGCTTTAATTCCGTTGCTTCTTTTTTACGCCATTCCTGTAGGAGCAGCTGAAAAAGAACAACGAACATGGAAGGATGAAATCGCATACTCATTGATGATAGACAGATTTTTTGATGGAAATCCTAAAAACAATGGGGATGCAGATGTATTGAATCCTTCAGCTTTTAATGGAGGAGATTTCGAAGGAGTCACGAACAAGTTAAATTACCTTAAAGATATGGGGTATACCGCTATCATCCTATCACCTATTTTTGCTAATGAAGATAATGGCTACCACGGGGAATGGGTGAAGGATTTTTATAAAACGGATGAACATTATGGTACGAAACAAGAATTCAAGAAGCTCGTGGATGAGGCCCATAGCCGTGAGATGAAAGTTATTGTTGATTTTCAGGTTAATCAGGTGGGGAAGAATCATTCTTGGCTAAACGAACCTGATAAAAAAGACTGGTTTCACGAAAAAAAGGACATTTCCAAGGATAGCAATCAGCAGAACATGGAAAACGGCTGGGTGAATGGCCTGCCGGACTTAAATCAAGATAACCAGGAAACTCGGGAATATTTGTTGGATGTTGCCAAGTGGTGGATTGCAGAAACGGATATTGATGGGTATCGACTAAATCAAGTTCAACACGTTCCAAAGGACTTTTGGAAGGAGTTTGTTGAAACAGTCAAGTCTGAAAAATCAAACTTCTATACAATTGGCGATGTCCAAGGCAATGAGGATTTGATAAAAGGATATGAGGAAACGGGAATCGATGCTTTCATGGATTACCCACAAAATGCTGAACTGAGAAAAGCATTCGCTGCACCGGATCAGGATCTGGCACCTGTTTTCAATGCTATCGGAACGAGCGGTACACAGGCTTTATTCATGGATACCCAGAATATGCCCCGTTTCACCAAGGATGCTGCCGATCATAATGAAAACCCTGGGGCAAGATGGAAGATGGCCTTATCCTATATGTATACCACTCCAGGTGTACCCATCGTGATGTATGGATCGGAAATCGCCCTTAATGGTGATGAAGCACCGACCAATCATCAATTGATGAATTTTAAGACAGAGCAAGAGCTAGTGGAGTATATCACCAAGCTTTCCGATCTTCGGGAGATGTACCCTGCATTATCAAAAGGGGATATGGAGCCTTTGTACCAAAAGGGCGGTACGGCGGTTTTTAAACGTGTGTATGGCGACGAAACAATGGTGGTGGCCATGAATAATACAACCAAAACGCAAACGATTAATCTCAGTGAAAAGGATCTTGACGAGAACAAAGAGTTGAGAGGTATGCTGAATGGAGATTTGGTTCGTAGTAAGGATAATGGCTACTCGATCGTAATCGACAGGGAGTCAACGGAAGTCTACACTCTTGCATCTAAATCGACCATCAATACTCCCTATTTGATCATTATCGGGTTGGTCCTTGTCATTTTTGCCATTTTCATTGCTTTGGTCATTAAACGTTCAAAAAGGAATCAAGTAAACTAACCATGTACCTCTCGATTTTTGGCTGCAAAACAATGTCCCTTGGCTTTGTGGAATACAGAAACGGGAGGCTACAGCATGAGCAAAACCTGGTGGAAAGAGGCTGTTTGTTATCAAGTTTACCCCCGCAGTTTCATGGATAGCAATGGAGATGGAGTGGGGGACTTAAGGGGATTGATCTCCAAACTGGATTACTTGCAGGAACTTGGGATCGATGTCATTTGGATTAGCCCGTTTTATAAGTCCCCCAACGCAGATAATGGATACGATATCAGTGATTACCAATCGGTTTCTGAAGAATTCGGCACGATGGAGGACCTGGAACAATTGCTGGACGATGTACACCGACGTGGCATGAGGGTGATTCTTGACTTGGTGCTTAACCACACTAGTGATGAGCATCCCTGGTTCGTGGAGTCGCGTTCTTCAAAGGATAACCCGAAACGAGACTGGTATATTTGGAGAGATGGCAAGGATGGTAGGGAACCTAACAATTGGGAAAGTATATTCTCAGGAAGTGCCTGGAAATTCGATGAAAGGTCAAAACAATTCTACTTACATTTATTCGCAGAGAAACAACCGGACTTAAATTGGGAATGTAAAGAAGTCCGGCAGGCTCTATACAGCATGGTGACATGGTGGTTGGATAAGGGCATCGATGGTTTCCGGATTGATGCCATCACCCATATTCACAAGCGTGAGGGGTTGCCGGATATGCCCAATCCATATTGGCATCAATATGTCCCTGCGTTTGAGATGCATACCAATCAGGAAGGGATATTGGATTACCTTCAAGAGCTTAAGGAAGAAACTTTTGCGAAGTATGATATCATGACGGTTGGTGAAGCCAATGGCGTAAGGATTGAACAAGCGGATGATTGGGTCGGGGGAGAAAACGGTAAGTTCAATATGATTTTTCAATTCGAACATCTGGGCCTATGGAATCGGGGACATGATCATCATGTCGACGTCTATGAACTGAAAAGGACCATGACAAAATGGCAAAAGGGACTTCAGAATAAAGGCTGGAATGCTTTGTTTTTTGAAAACCATGACCAGCCGAGAAGTGTGTCCACTTGGGGAAATGATCATCAATATTGGTTGGAGAGTGCGAAAATGATTGGTGCATTGTACTTTTTTATGCAAGGGACACCATTCATTTATCAAGGGCAGGAAATTGGGATGACAAACGTACAATTCGACTCTATCGATGATTATGATGACATTGGCATGAAAAACTTTTATCATATTGAAACCTCCAAGGGACGTTCACATGATGAAATCATGCAGATCATTTGGCATAACGGTCGGGACAATTCACGTACACCCATGCAATGGAATGATACGGAGCATGGAGGGTTTACAGAAGGAACACCCTGGATGAAAGCAAATTCCAATTACCGTGCAATCAATGTGGAAGAGCAAAGGAATAATCCTTCATCCATCTACCATTTTTACAAAAAGATGATTAATCTTCGAAAGAAGTACCAGGTTTTAGTTTATGGAGAATATGATTTATTATGGGAAAATCATTGTGAACTTTATATTTATACAAGAAAAATGAATAGTGAATCAGTGAAAGTCATATGCAATTTCAGTACGAATCACCATTCCATCGATATATCTGATTGGGGGAATATGGAACTATTACTGGGCAATTATGACAATGTGGAAGACGAATGTGAGATTCATTTGCGTCCTTACGAGGTGAGGGTCTACCATCATTAGTTGAAGCTATGTAGTCGTTGGTGCTACTGTAGTTAGTCGTCTGACTTCTGTCCTCTTCTCTAAACAAATCATACGTTTCAATGAAGGAGTTGATTTAAAATCAACTCTCTTTTTTATGATAAAAGTGAAGGCTGACTCTAAAAGCCGATATTTTCTGAAAAAAATAGAAAATTTAAAAAAAGTAATGGATATAAGCATTGAGTTGAGTGTATGATAGATACATATAATTGTATATTTATTTAATATATTGGAAAAGTATTTATTGACTTTACACAAAGTTGTCCAAAAAGTCTGTAATACGATGAGGGGAGACGGGAAATGCATGGCTATTACGATTAAAGATGTAGCTCAACTGGCGAATGTAGCACCTTCAACAGTTTCTCGAGTGATTGCAAATAATCCTCGAATTAGCGAGAAAACGAAAGTGCGCGTGCGTAAAGCGATGGAGAAATTGGGATATCACCCAAATTTCATTGCCCGCAGCCTAGCAAACCAATCAACGAAAATTATAGGGTTGGTCTTACCAAGTTCATCGAATGTCATCTATCAAAATCCATTTTTCTCAACAATCTTGCAAGGACTTAGCGAAGGGGCCCAGGAAAAACAATATTCGCTATTGCTCAGCACGGGAAAAACGGAGAATGAGATTTATGAAGGAATCGTGAATATGGTCCAGGGGGGGATGGTAGATGGTATCGTCCTGATGTATTCAAGGATGAATGATCATATCCTTACTTATTTGCGATCAAGGGATTTCCCATTTGTCATGATTGGAAAGCCATACGATTTTATCGAGGAAATATCATATGTGGATAATGATAACGTCTTGGCGGCTGAACAGGCCTCAGATTATCTAATCCAATTGGGGCATGAAAGAATCGGTTTCATCGGTGGGGATATAAAGTCTGTGATGACACTCGATCGCCTTTCTGGATACGAACGGGCATTAAAAAGGGCTGGGATCGTTCCAAGAAGTGAATATACGATACTTGAGAACTTTGTACATAATGGGGAACTGGAAGTAGCAAATAGGTTGCTATCCATTAAGGAACCTCCGACCGCTTTAATCGTCAGTGATGACTTAATGGCACTTGGAATTGTCCATTCACTAAGGGAGATGGGCATACGCACTCCTGAAGAGATATCAATTGTCAGCTTTAATAACCTTCTTTTCACTGAAATGTCACTACCTGCCCTAACTTCTGTCGATATTAACATTTTTGATCTGGGTTATCAGGCAGCCAAATCGATCATCCAAAAGTTACAAAAGGGAGCAGAGCCGGGGGGAATCATCATACCCCATCAGTTTGTGGAAAGAAGTTCCTGCCGACCTTTAAAGCAAGAATCGTTGGTCATGAATTATTAAAGGGAAGAGCATTGTGTGTCACAATGCTCCTTTGATTTGCATGCATATCCTTAAAACTGGACGCTGAAGCTTCTAAATGAATGGATGCCTGTTCCGTGTCTGTCCAAGTTATGTTTCCGAATGTAGTGGACCGCATCCATCACGTCAAAAAGGATGATTGGCTCGAGGCCTAGCTGATTATGCCCTCCATATATTTTGGTGATGTCTTTTATTTGAGCCACCCTCTCTAAAGAATTAACGAGATCAACCGGGTTCGTGGATGGATAAAATGCGTAGATAGGAGTATCAGCATACAATAGGTCTCCGGTAAATAAATAACCTGTTGATTGGTCGAAAATCGAGATGTGACCCGGTGAATGCCCGGGGGTATGGTAAATGGTTAGGTCACGTTTCCCGAGGAGAATGGTGTCCCCGTCTACAAGCACATTATCAGGAATTCCTTGAAAAGGATGATATGTAAAAGGATTAAATGATTTCGGTACAGGCAAGGTGATGTCACGGGCCATACCTTTTCGTATTTGGTCTAAAGACAATCCTTTAATTCCATTCATCAACCAGTCAGCATCATCTTCATGAACATAGAGCGTATCGAACTCTCCATGGCTTCCAATATGATCAGCATGGACATGTGTAGTGAGGACAATGATGGGAAGTTCTGTTATTTGATCGGTTATCCGTTTTATATGGTCTATTCCTAATCCGGTATCAATCAAGGCAGCCTTTTCCTCGCCTAGCAATAAAAAGGAATGAACTTTTTCCCAATGTCCATATTCACTAATTGCGAATGTTTTCGGGTCTAATTCTGTAACGGTGAACCAAGGATCGATAATAAGAGTCAAAAAATCACACCTTTCTTGTCCTTATATTCGTTACGAGCTTTCTAAATCCTTCTTAATAAAAAAGCAGCGGATCTCAGAAATGAAATCCGCTGCTTCCTTCTCGTAATTAACCGTTTACCACTGAACCGCCGTTGACATGGATGACTTGTCCGCTGACGTAAGATGAATCATCACTTGCTAGATATACATAGGCAGGTGCTAATTCTTCTGGCTGTCCTGCACGACCCATAGGTGTATTTTGTCCAAATTTGGCCACATCTTCTTCACCGAATGAAGCGGGAATAAGCGGTGTCCAGATAGGACCTGGCGCTACACCATTCACTCGAATGCCATCTTTTGAAATGGAATTCGATAGAGCGCGTGTAAAGGCTAAAATGGCGCCTTTAGTTGATGAGTAATCGATTAGCTTTGGATTACCCTGGTAGGCTGTGATTGAGGTTGTATTGATGATGCTGCTCCCTTTTTTGAGGTGCTTCAAAGCGGCTTTCGTTAAGTGGAACATGGAAAAGATATTAGTTCGGAATGTTTTTTCCAACTGCTCGGCTGATATGTCGAGAAGGCTTTCTTGCACATGCTGTTCGCCGGCATTGTTGACAAGGATATCCAACCCGCCGAATTCTTCAATTGTTTGCTTGACGATATCCTGACAAAACGTTTCATCACCGATATCCCCTGCAAGTAGCAAGCATTTTTGTCCTTCTTGTTCGATTAATTCCTTAGTTTTCTTTGCATCTTCGTGTTCATCCAAGTAGGCTACAACTACATTGGCTCCTTCTTTCGCATAATAGATGGCGACCGATTTACCAATGCCGCTATCTCCGCCGGTTACAATCGCTGTTTTTCCTTTTAATTTCCCACTACCTTTATATTCCGATTTTACAGACTCAGGATTCGGATCCATCTTCGTTTCTACTCCGGGTTGATGTTGTTGATGTTGTGGTGGAAACCCTTGTTTATTTTGGTTTGTCATGATTACCCCTCCTATATTTTATTGTATTTTTTATATTCCTTATTTTTGAATTGCTTAAACATAAGAGCAAGAATAGCATCTCACAACTCCTTGGAATCGATACATTGGTTTGAATAACAGGAAATGTGAAGGCGTTATGTGTGAGATATCCAGATAGGGTGTATGGGGAGGAATGGAGGGGGAAATAGGCATGGGGAAACGGGCACCTTGTGCCTTCAACTAAATGAAAAAGGGGCTGTCTAATAAGTCCCTAAAATAAAACAGGTGGAGAAAAACGAGTTGTTTTTCTCCACCTGTTTTTCTATTTTTATAATTATTCATTGAAAGTAGCTGATGCAAGCCAGCTATCTTCAGTAAATTATGTGCCATGGCTACGATGCCAAACTCCGTTTGGACTTTCGTTAAGCCCCGAAGCGAAAAGCGACGGAACGACCTATTGCCCTTGATATGACCAAAAACACTCTCTACCTCGATTTTTCGTCGAGCGTAAATTTGTG